>NZ_JBSTYK010000010.1:0-209094 GCF_054052485.1 Aeromonas intestinalis | reverse complement strand
AGGCTTTTCGAGGCACCGACCGGGGTTGTTTGCGTTGCCGCTTGCCCTGTCGATGGAGGCGCATTATAGGGAGCCAAAACTTTCTGGCAAGGGGATTATTGCAAAAAGATGACGCTGGCAGTCTGTTTGCTCACAAAGCCACCAACCCGTCTATCAAACGTTCGATTTCAGCCCGCGACCGGTACTGCTATCGCAAAACTATGGAGATCATCGTAAATACTATCGGCTAAAGCGATACCTGCATCGGTCACCGGCTTGCCGGTACGCACCAATACCTTGTGGCCCACACTCGCATTGAGCGCAGCCTTCAGATCGGACGGCTTGTCGCCCACCATGTAGGAACGAGCCATGTCGATCCCCAGCTCCTGCTTGGCCAGCAGCAGCATTCCGGGCTCTGGCTTGCGGCAGTCACAGAGTGCGCCATGATCCGGGTGATGGGGGCAAAAGTAGATGCCGTCGAGGTCCACATCCCGATCAGCCAGCGACCAGTCCATCCATTCGGTCAGGTTCATGAAGTCCTCTTCGCTGAAGTAGCCGCGCGCGATACCGGATTGGTTGGTCACCACGACCAGCAGATAACCCTTCTTCTTCAGCAGTTGCAGCGCCTCGATGACACCTGGCAGGAAATGAAAGTCGTCGACCTGGCTGACATAGCCGCTGTCTTCGTTGATGACACCGTCTCTGTCCAGAAAAATGGCGGGTTTACTCACGGGCACTACCTCTAATCGATAATTTCGCAAAGTATCTCACAGGGCAGATAAAGCCCCAAAAAGTAAAAGGGGTGGCCGAAGCCACCCCTTTCATGTGTGCATATAAAGTATCGATTAAGCGATAACTTTAGCTACAACACCAGCACCTACGGTACGGCCACCTTCACGGATGGCGAAACGCAGGCCGTCGTCCATCGCGATCGGCGCAATCAGGGTAACAACCATTTTGATGTTGTCGCCCGGCATTACCATTTCTACGCCTTCCGGCAGTTCGATGGTACCGGTCACGTCGGTAGTACGGAAGTAGAACTGCGGACGGTAGCCCTTGAAGAACGGAGTATGACGACCACCTTCTTCTTTGGACAGCACGTACACTTCAGATTCAAACTTGGTGTGCGGCTTGATGGAGCCCGGCTTGGCCAGTACCTGACCACGCTCTACGTCTTCACGCTTCACGCCACGCAGCAGGGCGCCAACGTTCTCACCAGCACGACCTTCGTCCAGCAGCTTGCGGAACATTTCAACACCGGTACAAGTGGTCTTGGTGGTATCTTTGATACCGACGATTTCCACTTCTTCACCAACCTTCACGATACCGCGCTCTACACGACCGGTTACTACGGTACCACGGCCAGCGATGGAGAAGACGTCTTCGATAGGCATCAGGAACGGCTGGTCAATCGCACGCTCCGGCTCCGGGATGTAGGTATCCAGGTGGTGAGCCAGCTCGATGATCTTCTCTTCCCACTGAGCTTCGCCTTCCAGCGCTTTCAGTGCGGAACCACGGACTACCGGCAGGTCATCACCCGGGAAGTCGTACTCGGTCAGCAGTTCACGGACTTCCATTTCGACCAGCTCGAGCAGCTCTTCGTCGTCGACCATGTCGCACTTGTTCATGAACACGATCATGTACGGGATACCAACCTGGCGACCCAGCAGGATGTGCTCACGAGTTTGCGGCATCGGGCCGTCAGTCGCAGCAACTACCAGGATTGCGCCGTCCATCTGGGCAGCACCGGTGATCATGTTCTTAACGTAGTCGGCGTGACCCGGGCAATCTACGTGAGCGTAGTGACGGGTAGCGGTGTCGTATTCTACGTGGGAGGTGTTGATGGTGATACCACGCTCACGCTCTTCCGGTGCCTTGTCGATCTGGTCGAAGGCGAAAGCTTTACCACCGAAGTGCTTGGCCAGCACGTTGGTGATAGCGGCGGTCAGGGTGGTTTTACCGTGGTCAACGTGGCCGATGGTGCCGACGTTTACGTGCGGTTTATTACGCTCAAATTTTTCTTTAGACACGACGTAGTCCTTCTAGGTTAAACCCGCCTACCGTCGTAGGCGGGGAATCATAAATTACTTGGATTTGCGCTCTTCGATCACGGCCTGGGCGACGTTGGTCGGGGCATCGTGATACTTGGCGAATTCCATGGCGTAGGAAGCACGACCTTGGGTAGCGGAACGCAGGGCGGTCGCATAACCGAACATCTCGGCCAGCGGCACCAGGGCACGTACGATCTTGCCGGACGGGCCGTCTTCCATACCTTCGATCAGGCCACGACGACGGTTCAGGTCACCGATCACGTCGCCCATGTAGTCTTCCGGAGTCTCAACTTCTACTTTCATGATCGGCTCGAGCAGAACCGGGTTGGCCTTCATGAAGCCAGCCTTAAAGGCCATGGAAGCAGCGATTTTGAACGCCAGTTCGGAGGAGTCGACATCGTGGTAAGAACCGAAGTGCAGACGCACGCCCAGATCCATTACCGGATAACCAGCCAGCGGGCCAGATTTCAGCTGCTCGCGGATACCCTTATCAACGCCCGGGATGAATTCACCCGGAATGACGCCACCCTTGATGTCGTTGACGAACTCGTAGGCTTTGCCTTCTTCCAGCGGGTACATGTCGATCACAACGTGACCGTACTGACCACGACCACCGGACTGCTTGGCGTGCTTGCCTTCGATATCCTTGACGGTATCGCGGATGGTTTCGCGGTAGGCAACCTGCGGCTTACCTACGTTCGCTTCTACCTTGAACTCGCGACGCATACGGTCAACGATGATGTCCAGGTGCAGCTCGCCCATACCGGCGATGATGGTTTGGCCAGATTCTTCGTCGGTCCATACGCGGAAAGAGGGATCTTCCTGCGCCAGACGGCCGAGTGCCAGACCCATCTTCTCTTGGTCAGCCTTGGTTTTCGGCTCAACCGCGATGGAGATTACCGGCTCCGGGAACTCCATGCGCTCCAGGATGATCGGGGCTTTTTCGTCACACAGGGTGTCACCAGTGGTCACGTCTTTCAGACCGATGGCAGCAGCGATATCGCCTGCGCGAACTTCTTTGATCTCTTCACGCTTGTTGGCGTGCATCTGAACGATACGGCCAAAACGCTCGCGCTTCTCTTTGACAGAGTTCAGCACGGAGTCACCGGAGTTAACCACACCGGAGTAAACGCGGAAGAAGGTCAGGTTGCCTACGAACGGGTCGGTAGCAATCTTGAATGCCAGAGCTGCGAACGGCTCGTCATCGGAAGCGTGACGCTCGTCTTTGGTCTCGCCATCCAGCTTCAGACCGTCGATGGCTGCTACGTCGGTCGGGGCCGGCAGATAGTCAACCACGGCATCCAGCATGGCCTGTACGCCCTTGTTCTTGAACGCGGAGCCACAGGTAACCAGGATGATTTCGTTGTTCAGAACGCGCTGACGAAGAGCAATCTTGATCTCTTCCTCGGTCAGTTCTTCACCACCCAGGTATTTTTCCATCAGGTCTTCAGACGCTTCAGCAGCGGCTTCAACCAGGTTCATGCGCATTTCTTGCGCCTGTTCCAGCAACTCGGCCGGGACGTCTTCGTAATCGAAGGATACGCCCTGATCAGCTTCGCTCCAGTTGATGGCTTTCATCTTGACCAGGTCGATAACGCCCTTGAAGTTCTCTTCTGCACCGATGTTCAGTTGCAGGGGAACCGGCACGCCTTTCAGACGGGTCTTGATGTGCTCAACGCAGCGCAGATAGTTGGCGCCGGTACGGTCCATCTTGTTGACGAACGCGATACGGGGAACCTTGTACTTGTTAGCCTGACGCCATACGGTCTCAGACTGTGGCTGTACGCCACCTACGGCACAGTACACCATCACGGCACCGTCCAGAACACGCATTGAACGCTCTACTTCGATAGTAAAGTCAACGTGGCCCGGGGTATCGATGATGTTGATACGGTGCGGTTGGAACTGTTTGCCCATACCGGACCAGAAAGCGGTGGTCGCGGCGGAGGTGATGGTGATACCACGCTCTTGTTCCTGTTCCATCCAGTCCATGGTGGCGGCGCCATCGTGAACTTCACCGATCTTGTGACTTACACCGGTGTAAAACAGAACGCGCTCGGTAGTAGTAGTCTTACCGGCGTCGATGTGAGCGGAGATACCGATATTACGATAACGCTCAATGGGGGTTGTACGAGCCATTGTCATCCTCTTACTAGGAGCGTACCCCTAGATAACTGAAGGTGCGCAGAGCCACGAGGCCCTGCGCAGGCGGATTACCAGCGGAAGTGAGCGAAAGCCTTGTTCGCTTCAGCCATACGGTGAACGTCTTCACGTTTCTTGACAGACGAACCCTTATTGTCAGCGGCATCCAGCAGCTCGCCAGCCAAACGCTGAGCCATTGATTTTTCACCACGTTTACGAGCGGCATCAACCAACCAGCGCATTGCCAGAGCATTGCGACGTACCGGGCGAACTTCTACCGGCACCTGATAGGTTGCACCACCGACACGACGAGATTTAACCTCGACGGACGGACGAATGTTGTCCAGAGCGACTTCGAACAGGGCCAGGTGCTCTTTGCCAGATTTGGTGGCAATGATGTCCAGGGCACCGTATACGATGGCTTCTGCAACAGATTTCTTACCGTCAACCATTACTACGTTGACGAATTTGGCCAGCAGCTCAGATCCGAACTTGGGATCCGGCAGGATTTTACGCTGACCAACAACACGACGTCTTGGCATTTCAAATTCTCCGTGAACTTCAGGGGTTACCCAAAACTAGAAAGTTATCTAACTAGAAACGAATTAACGTTTGGCCTTACTTAACGGAGAACCATTAAGCTTTCGGACGCTTCACGCCATACTTGGAGCGAGCCTGCTTACGGTCTTTAACACCGGCACAGTCCAACGCACCACGAACGGTGTGATAACGAACACCTGGCAAATCCTTGACACGACCGCCACGGATCAGAACAACGGAGTGTTCCTGCAGGTTGTGACCTTCACCACCGATGTAGGAGGTGACTTCGAAGCCGTTGGTCAGACGTACACGGCAGACTTTACGCAGTGCAGAGTTAGGCTTCTTCGGGGTGGTGGTGTATACACGGGTGCATACGCCACGCTTCTGAGGGCACGCTTCCAGCGCCGGCACGTTGCTTTTTACAACGAGCTTGATGCGTGGCTTGCGAACCAACTGGTTAATAGTTGCCATCAAAAGGCTCCTGATAATGACTTCATAAACGTGTGAAAAATCCTCCCCGCAGATACGGGGACGCGAAATTTTATGCCCTGTTGTCGGGGGAGTCAAGATTTATACAATTCGTGCGCCCAAGCGACAAATTCACATCCAACGGAAAGTGCTTAACCATCTGAGTTATCAGATAAAAACCCGAACTAATCCGCCCAGGTCAGCGGCGATCCCTGCTCGGCGATCAGGTTGATCAGGCCGGCCATGTCGAGTTCCATCCCGATCCGCCCCTGCATTCCCCTCGCCAGCAGGTCTTCCTGCATCACATAGAGCGGGACTCCGGCCAGCCGTTCGCACCACACGGGAGCCGTCGCCGCCACGACCGCATCCTGCATCAGCACCACAGGATCCGACACATCGCGATAACGCAGTGCCTGCTCCAGTGCCTGCCCAAGGAAGGGGGAACTCAATACCAGCTGTATCATGGGCACCTCAAAAACTGATATGGGTGCTGCAACGCCCCCATTCACGGCGGATCTCATCGGGAGACAAGGGCGTTGCGGGGATCAGCAGCTCGGCGGCTTCCAGACCCCGCTCCGCGAGCGAAGCCGTACAGACATAGACCTCCTCGATGTCATACAGTTCCAACATCTTGAAAGTCGGCGCGTAGTGGCGCTGCAATATGGCCTGCGGCTGCTGATCTTTGAGCAGTTGCAGCACCCCGTCACCGATGAGAAACAGGGCCAGTGACTCGGTCAATGCCGAGGTCGCCAGCAGGGCGTCGAGCCCCTCCCGGCCATTCGATGTGCCGTGGGGGCCACGGCGGCAGATAAAGGCAATCTTGCTCATCTCTCTCCCTAGAACTGCACGAAGCGATCGGCGGTCAGGCTGGCTTGTGCCAACTGCCCCAGGCCACTCAGGCGAAACGGAGCCTGCAAATTGAACTGCGCCTTGCCAATCCCCTTGGCTTCGGTTTCATCGAGCACCCCGCGCCGCATGGCGGCGGCGACACAGACATCGATGGCGATGCCCTGCGCCAAGGCCAGTTCGCGCCATAACGCCACCAGATCGGTCTCGTCAGAGGCAGGGGCATGCAAGCTGCTGCCGTTATGCACACCGTCCTGATAGAAGAACAGGTGGGACAGGCGATGACCCTGCTCGATGAGACCCTGGGCGAAACGATAGGCGGTACTGGCCGTCTGGGTGCCGTAGGCGGGCCCAGTGACCAGCAGGGCAAAACTCAGACTCATGTCCGGACTCCTGCAAAGGTATGCAACCATTCTACCTCAAAGACGAAAAAGCCCCTCCTGGGAGGGGCTCTTGCCAAGCGCTTGGCTTAGACGTGAGCGATAGCCTCGACCTCGACCAGCACATCCTTGGGCAGACGGGCCACTTCCACGCAGGAGCGAGCCGGAGCCGCTTCGCCGAAGTAGCGGGCATAGACTTGATTGAAAGCCACGAAGTTGTTCATGTCGCTCAGGAAGCAAGTGGTCTTCAACACCTTGCCGGTATCCGAGCCGGCCGCCTTCAATACTGCAACCAGATTCTTCATCACCTGCTCGGCCTGGGCTTCGATACCACCGGCGACGATGTCCATGGTGGTGGGATCGAGCGGGATCTGCCCGGAGGTGAAGATCAGCTCTCCCAGCTTGGTGCCCTGTACATAAGGTCCAATTGCGGCAGGCGCCTTGTCGGTTGCAATCACTTCTTTAGCCATTCTTGTCTGTCCCCTTCTATGGCACTCACTCGCTCTCTTCTTCGCCCTGCTTGCGCTGTCGGATGTAGAGATACACGGTATGTTTGGAAATATTCAGCTTGTCCGCGACCAGGTTGATCGAGTCCTTGATATCAAATATGCCCTTCTCGAACAGCTGGGTCACGATAAAACGATTCTTGGCATTGTTCGCCACGGTGGGATCGCGGTTGATCTCGTCGATGGTGTTGTCCACCGTCTGGGCGACCAGCTCTTCCACACTGTTGGCGAAGGTCTCCGGCGATTGACGCTCCACCTGTTGCGGGGTCGGGAAGAACTCGGCCACGAATTCGTGGAAAGGCGCATTGATATGCAGGTTAATGCAGATGAGGCCGACGACCTGCTTGTCACCGTTGCGAATGGCAATGGTGCTCGACTTCATCAGTGCGCCGGTGCGACTGCGCGCGAAATAGCTCTGGGTGTGATCCTGACCGGTACGCTCGATATCCTTGAGCATCCGCAGGGCGAGATCCGTGATGGGTGCCCCCAGGGTTCTCCCGGTGTTAAATCCATTTGCAATCTTGATCACTGACTCATGCAGATTTTCCAGGGAATGAAGCACTACCTCGCAGTGCTTGCCGAACAGATCGGCCAGGCCCTCGATGAGACCTTCATATGAACGCAACAACTCCCTGTCTTCGTCTGTAAAAGCGCGACCGCTCAGTTGATCTTCGGGAAGCAGTACTTCCTCGATACCGACAGCCATGTTCTACCCCTGTAATAACCATTCAACTTTCTCGAGTTTTCAATTGCGGGGGGGCAATGTCAACTTTTTTTGATTTTTTGCTCTATAACCTTGCACTGGATCATCCCCTGCCCCGCCCCGACACGCGCCAGGTGCCGGATGAGAAATAAAAAAAGGGCCCCTGGAAGGGGCCCTTTCTCATCACTGCAGCGGAAGATTACTCTTCGTCAAAGCTGCCGGCTGCGTTGAGCAGATCCGCCAGATTTTGCTGAGCTTCATCGGCAGTCACCTGCGGCACACCAACAGCACGGGCTGCGGCTGCACGCTGGTTGATCCGGCTGTGGTGGTAGGCAAAGCCGGTACCCGCCGGGATCAGACGACCCACGATCACGTTCTCTTTCAGGCCACGCAGTTCGTCACGCTTGCCGCCAACGGCCGCTTCGGTCAGAACCCGGGTGGTTTCCTGGAAGGAAGCCGCGGAGATGAAGGACTCGGTGCTCAGAGATGCCTTGGTAATACCCATCAGGATATGACGGTAGGTCGCCGGGGCCTTGCCCTCTGCAACCAGCTTACGGTTGGCAATCTTCACACGAGCCACTTCAACCTGCTCGCCTTCGATGAGGTCGGTGTCGCCAGCGCTCAGGATCTCGCACTTGCGCAGCATCTGACGAACGATGACTTCGATGTGCTTGTCGTTGATCTTAACGCCCTGCAGACGGTAAACGTCCTGCACTTCGTTGGCGATGTAGTTGGCGACCGGGCTGATACCGCGCAGACGCAGGATGTCGTGAGCAGACTCAGGACCGTCCGCCAGCACTTCACCCTTCTCAACTTTTTCACCTTCGAACACGTTGAGGTGACGCCACTTCGGAATCATCTCTTCGTAGATCTCGCCACCGTCGGTCGGGGTGATGACCAGACGGCGCTTGCCCTTGGTCTCTTTCCCGAAGGAGATGGTACCGGAGATCTCGGCCAGGATAGCCGGTTCCTTCGGTTGACGCGCTTCGAACAGATCCGCAACGCGCGGCAGACCACCGGTGATGTCCTTGGTACCGCTGGACTCTTGCGGGATACGCGCAACCGCGTCACCCACGCCCACGTTGGCACCATCTTCCAGGTTCACGATGGCCTTGCCCGGCAGGAAGTACTGGGCGGGAACATCGGTACCCGGGATCATGACATCCTTGCCGTTCAGGTCGACCAGCTTCACGGTCGGACGCATCTCTTTACCGGCACTCGGACGCTCGTTGACATCCAGCACGACGATGGAAGAGAGACCGGTCAGCTCGTCGGTCTGACGAGTGATGGTCACGCCGTCGATCATGTGTTCGAAGTGCAGACGACCTGCCACTTCGGTGATGATCGGGTGGGTGTGCGGATCCCAGTTCGCGACGGTGTCACCGGCGTTCACGGCTTCGCCATCCTTCACTTCCAGGACGGAACCGTAAGGCAGCTTGTGGCTTTCCTTGGTACGGCCCATCTCGTCCATGATGGTCAGCTCGGTGGAACGAGAGGTGATGACCAGCTTGTCGGAGTTGTTGGTAACGAACTTGGCGTTCTGCAGCTTGATGCTACCGGTGTTCTTGACCTGGATGCTGCTCTCGGCAGCAGCTCGGGATGCGGCACCACCGATGTGGAAGGTACGCATCGTCAGCTGAGTACCCGGCTCACCGATGGACTGGGCGGCGATAACACCGACAGCCTCACCCTTGTTCACCAGATGACCACGGGCCAGATCACGGCCGTAGCAGTGGGCACAGTTACCGAAGTCGGTCTCACAGGTGATGGCAGAACGTACCTTCACGCGGTCGACGGAGTTGCGCTCGAGCTGATCACACAGCTGCTCGTCGAGCAGGGTGTTACGCGCTACCAGCACTTCATCTTCGGTACCCGGCTTGATCACGTCTTCGGCAACAACACGGCCCAGCACGCGCTCACGCAGCGGCTCGACCACGTCACCACCCTCGATCAGCGGAGTCATCCACAGACCTTCGGTTGTGCCGCAATCGTCCTCGGTGATCACCATGTCCTGTGCCACGTCAACCAGACGACGAGTCAGGTAACCGGAGTTCGCAGTCTTCAGTGCGGTATCCGCCAGACCCTTACGAGCACCGTGAGTGGAGATGAAGTACTGCAGTACGTTCAGACCTTCACGGAAGTTCGCCACGATCGGCGTTTCGATGATGGAGCCATCCGGTTTCGCCATCAGGCCACGCATACCGGCCAGCTGACGGATCTGGGCGGCGGAACCCCGCGCACCGGAGTCGGCCATCATGAAGATGCTGTTGAAGGAAGCTTGTTCTTCCTCCTCGCCCAGGGAGTTGACGTTACGCTCCTTGGACAGGTTATCCATCATGGCCTTGGAGACGCGATCGTTCGCGCTGGCCCAGATATCGATAACCTTGTTGTAGCGTTCGCCCGCGGTCACCAGACCGGACAGGAACTGGTCCTGGATCTCGGCGACTTCGGCTTCGGCTGCAGCAATGATGTCTTTCTTGGCATCCGGGATGACCATGTCATCGATACCAACGGAAGCACCGGACAGGGCCGCGTAATGGAAACCGGTGTACATCAGCTGGTCAGCGAAGATGACGGTATCCTTCAGGCCCTGCTTGCGATAGCAGGTGTTCAGCAGACGAGAGATGAGCTTCTTGCCCAGCGCCTTGTTGGAGACGTACTTGATCCAGTTCTGCGGATTAGCAGCCAGATCAGCCTCTTCGGCGGCAGTCAGTACCTTGGGCTCGTCGATCAGGGCGTATTCCATGCCTTTTGGCAGGATCAGGCTCAGGATCGCACGACCCACGGTAGTGCTCTTCATCTCGGTGCGCGGCAGCAGGGAGCCGTCTTCCTGACGCAGGTATTCGGTGATACGCACCTTCACACGAGCGTGCAGATCGGCCAGACCGGCGCGATAGACTTTCTCTGCTTCTTTCGGACCAGCCAGCACCATACCTTCGCCCTTGGCGTTGATACGGGCACGGGTCATGTAGTACAGACCCAAGACCACGTCCTGGGACGGAACGATGATCGGCTCACCGGAGGCAGGCGACAGGATGTTGTTGGTGGACATCATCAAGGCGCGCGCTTCGAGCTGGGCTTCCAGAGTCAACGGTACGTGGACCGCCATCTGGTCACCATCGAAGTCCGCGTTATAGGCGGCACAGACCAGCGGGTGCAGCTGGATGGCTTTACCTTCGATCAGCGTCGGTTCAAACGCCTGGATACCCAGACGGTGCAGGGTTGGTGCACGGTTCAGCAGGACCGGGTGTTCGCGGATCACTTCGTCCAGGATGTCCCAAACGACAGCTTCTTCGCGCTCCACCATCTTCTTGGCGGCCTTGATCGTGGTCGCCAGACCGCGAGTTTCCAGCTTGCCATAGATGAACGGCTTGAACAGTTCCAGCGCCATCTTCTTCGGCAGACCGCACTGATGCAGACGCAGAGTCGGGCCTACGGTGATAACGGAACGACCGGAGTAGTCGACACGCTTACCCAGCAGGTTCTGACGGAAACGACCTTGCTTACCCTTGATCATGTCGGCCAAGGATTTCAGCGGACGCTTGTTGGAACCGGTGATGGCACGACCACGACGGCCGTTGTCCAGCAGGGCATCCACGGACTCTTGCAGCATGCGCTTTTCGTTGCGCACGATGATGTCCGGGGCGGCCAGGTCCAGCAGGCGCTTCAAACGGTTGTTACGGTTGATCACGCGACGGTACAGATCGTTCAGATCGGAGGTCGCGAAACGGCCGCCGTCCAGCGGTACCAGCGGACGCAGGTCCGGCGGCAGCACAGGCAGCACTGTCATGATCATCCACTCCGGCTTGTTGCCGGACTGCAGGAAGGCTTCCATCAGCTTCAGACGCTTGGTGGTCTTCTTGCGCTTGGTCTCGGAGTTGGTCTGTTCCAGCTCCTCGCGCATGGTCTTGACTTCACCTTCCAGATCGATGGCGCGCAGCAATGCCAGGATTGCTTCGGCACCCATCTTGGCGTCAAATTCGTCGCCCCACTCTTCCAGTGCGTCCAGATAGTTCTCTTCGGACAGCATCTGGCTGCGCTCGAGGTTGGTCATGCCGGGTTCGATAACCACATAGGATTCGAAATACAGCACGCGCTCGATGTCACGCAGGGTCATGTCCAGCAGCAGACCGATACGGGACGGCAGGGACTTCAGGAACCAGATGTGGGCAGTCGGGCTGGCCAGCTCGATGTGGCCCATGCGCTCACGACGGACCTTGGTCTGGGTCACTTCTACGCCGCACTTCTCACAGATCACACCACGGTGTTTCAGGCGCTTGTACTTGCCGCACAGACACTCGTAGTCCTTCACCGGTCCGAAGATACGGGCGCAGAACAGACCATCACGTTCCGGCTTGAAAGTCCGGTAGTTGATGGTCTCAGGCTTTTTGACCTCACCGAATGACCAGGAGCGGATCATGTCAGGAGAGGCCAGACCGATCTTGATACTGTCAAACTCTTCGGTCTTGGTCTGAGCCTTCAAAAACTTGAGTAAGTCTTTCACGTGTTTCCCCTGTCAGGAGTCTAACCTCGGCGCCCCTCTCGGGGCGCCCACGTCAATTCTCGAACAATAAGAGCGAGCTCTTACTCTTCGTCCAGCTCGATGTTGATACCCAGAGAGCGGATTTCCTTCAGCAATACGTTGAAGGATTCGGGCATGCCCGGCTCCATACGGTGGTCGCCATCCACGATGTTCTTGTACATCTTGGTACGGCCGTTCACATCGTCAGACTTGACGGTCAGCATTTCCTGCAGGGTATATGCCGCACCGTAAGCCTCCAGGGCCCACACTTCCATCTCACCGAACCGCTGACCACCGAACTGTGCCTTACCACCCAGCGGCTGCTGGGTAACCAGGCTGTACGAACCGGTAGAACGCGCATGCATCTTGTCGTCTACCAGGTGGTTCAGCTTGAGCATGTACATGTAACCCACGGTGACCTTACGCTCGAAGGCGTTACCGGTACGACCGTCGAACAGGGAGATCTGACCGGATTCCGGCAGATCGGCCAGCTTCAGCAAGGCCTTGATTTCGCGCTCTTTAGCACCATCAAAGACAGGTGTAGCGACCGGCAGACCCTTGCGCAGGTTACCCACCAGGGTACGTACGTCGTCGTCAGACAGCTCGGCGATGTTCACTTGCTGGGAGTCCTTCTCGCCCAGGTCATAGACCTGTTGCAGGAACTCGCGCATCTCGTGCAGCTCACGCTGCTCTTTGATCATGCGGTCAATCTTCTCGCCGATGCCCTTGGCCGCGAGGCCCAGATGCACTTCGAGGATCTGACCGATGTTCATACGGGATGGTACGCCCAGCGGGTTCAGTACGATGTCGACCGGACGGCCGAACTCGTCATGGGGCATATCCTCGACCGGACAGATCTTGGAGATAACACCCTTGTTACCGTGACGGCCCGCCATCTTGTCACCCGGTTGGATGCGACGCTTCACTGCCAGGTAAACCTTGACGATTTTCAGTACGCCCGGCGCCAGATCATCACCCTGGATAATCTTGCGACGCTTGTTCTCGAACTTCTTGTCGAACTCGGCTTTGAGCTCAACGTGCTGTTCAGCGATCTGTTCCAGTTCGATCTGCTTGGCTTCATCTTCGATGGCCAGTTCAAACCACTTGGAACGATCCAGCTTATTCAGACGATCTTCGCTGTAACCGGCGGCCAGCAGCAGGTTGCGGGAGCGGCCAAAGATGCCGTCTTCCAGGATCTTGAACTCTTCGGTCAAGTCCTTCTTCGCTTCCTTCAACTGCATCTCTTCGATTTCTTTGGCGCGCTTGTCTTTTTCCACGCCATCGCGGGTAAAGACTTGCACGTCAACCACGGTACCGTACACACCGTTCGGCACACGCAGGGAGGAGTCCTTCACATCGGAGGCCTTCTCACCGAAAATGGCGCGCAGCAGCTTCTCTTCCGGAGTCAGCTGGGTTTCACCCTTGGGTGTTACCTTGCCGACCAGGATGTCGCCGCCCTTCACTTCCGCACCCACGTAGACGATACCGGACTCGTCCAGCTTGGACAGAGCGGCTTCACCCACGTTCGGGATGTCGGCGGTGATCTCTTCCGGACCCAGCTTGGTGTCACGGGAGATACAGGCCAGTTCCTGGATATGAATGGTGGTCAGGCGATCTTCCTGCACCACACGCTCGTTCACCAGGATTGAGTCTTCGAAGTTGTAACCGTTCCACGGCATGAACGCGACGCGCAGGTTTTGGCCCAGCGCCAGTTCGCCCAGGTCGGTGGACGGGCCGTCAGCCAGCACGTCGCCCGCCATCACCGGCTCACCCAACATCACGCAAGGACGCTGGTTGATACAGGTGTTCTGGTTGGACCGGGTGTATTTGGTCAGGCTGTAGATGTCGATGCCGGCTTCGCCTGGCAGCAGCTCATCTTCATTGACCTTGATAACGATACGGGAGGCGTCGACATAGTCGATCATGCCGCCACGCTTGGCCACCACGGTTACCCCGGAGTCAACGGCCACGGCGCGTTCCATACCGGTACCTACCAGCGGCTTGTCAGCACGCAGAGTCGGTACGGCCTGACGTTGCATGTTCGAACCCATCAGGGCTCGGTTAGCATCATCGTGCTCCAAGAACGGGATCAGAGCGGCTGCGACAGAGACGATCTGTTGCGGGCTCACGTCCATGTACTGGATCTGGTCGGCGTTCATGAAGGTGGATTCACCCTTATGACGGCACGGGATCAGCTCATCTTTCAGACGGCCATCTTCGGAGGTCGCGGCGTTAGCCTGCGCGATCACGTACTTGCCTTCTTCAATCGCGGACAGGTAATCCACTTCGTCGGTGATCACACCGTCGATGACCTTGCGGTACGGGGTCTCGAGGAAACCGTACTCGTTGGTGCGGGAATACACGGACAGCGAGTTGATCAGACCGATGTTCGGACCTTCAGGGGTTTCGATGGGGCACAGACGACCGTAGTGGGTCGGGTGTACGTCTCGAACCTCAAAGCCGGCACGCTCACGGGTCAGACCGCCCGGGCCCAACGCAGAGATACGACGCTTGTGGGTCACTTCGGACAGCGGGTTGTTCTGGTCCATGAACTGGGACAGCTGGCTGGAACCGAAGAACTCTTTGACCGCGGCGGAGATCGGCTTGGCGTTGATCAGATCCTGCGGCATCAGAGTATCGAGGTCGCCCAAGGAGAGACGCTCCTTGACCGCACGCTCGACACGAACCAGACCGACACGGAACTGGTTCTCGGCCATTTCACCGACAGAACGGATACGACGGTTGCCCAGGTGGTCAATATCGTCCACCTCGTCATTGCCGTTACGGATGTCGATCAGGCGCTTCATGACTTCGACGATGTCGTCTTTGGTCAGCACGCCGACGCCGGTCTCGTCTTCACGACCCAGACGGCGGTTGAACTTCATCCGACCCACGGTAGACAGGTCGTAACGCTCGGAAGAGAAGAACAGGTTCTCGAACAGCTGCTCTGCCGCTTCGCGGGTGGGCGGCTCGCCCGGACGCATCATGCGGTAGATCTCGACCAGAGCTTCCAAACGGCTGGAGCTGGAGTCGATGCGCAGGGTCTCGGACATGTAGGCACCGTGATCCAGTTCGTTGGTGAACAGAACCTCGAAGTGCTTGAAGCCGGCTTGGGACAGGTTGGCGACCGCTTCCAGGCTCAGGGCCTGGTTGGCAGTCACGACCATTTCGCCAGTTTGCGGGTGCGCGTAGTTCTTGGCAGCAACTTTGCCAACAACATATTCGACCGGCACCTCAATCTGGGTGATGGCGTCTTTTTCCAACTGACGGATATGACGAGCAGTGACACGACGACCGGTTTCAACCACCACGGCGCCATTGGCGATGATGTCGAAGGTCGCAGTTTCACCACGCAGGCGCTCGGGCACCAGATCCATCATCAACTTGCCATCTTTGACCTCGAAACCGATGGTCTCGAAGAAGGTGGCCAGGATTTCTTCGGAACTGAAGTCCAGGGCGCGCAGAATAATGGAGGCCGGCAGTTTACGACGACGGTCGATACGGACAAACAGGTTGTCTTTCGCATCGAACTCGAAGTCCAGCCAGGAGCCACGGTAGGGAATAACGCGGGCGTTATACAGTACCTTACCGGATGAATGTGTTTTGCCTTTATCGTGGTCGAAGAAGACGCCCGGGCTGCGGTGCAGCTGGGAGACGATGACCCGCTCGGTACCATTGATGACAAAGGTGCCGTTTTCGGTCATGAGCGGAATTTCGCCCATGTAAACTTCTTGTTCCTTGATATCTTTGACGGTGCCGGCAGCTGCTTCACGGTCGTACAGAACCATACGAAGCTTGACACGCAGCGGCGCGGAGTAGGTCACTCCACGGATCTGGCATTCTTTTACGTCAAATACCGGCTCACCCAGGCGATAGCTGACATACTGAAGCTCAGCACTACCGGAGTAACTGGTGATCGGGAAAACGCTACGGAAGGCGGCTTCTAAGCCGTACTCACCTTCCGGGTCAGCCTCGATGAACTGCTTGAAGGAGTCCAGCTGAATGGACAACAGATAAGGCGTGTCCAGTACCTGGTCTCGCTTACCGAAGTCCTTACGTATGCGTTTTTTTTCGGTATAAGAGTAAACCATAGGGTTCCTCAGCTCGCTGATAAGTGACCCACTCTGTCCCCACGGGACAGCTCTGTCTCAACACCGTTTGTGTTGGCCCGGACGATGAGGCGGTCCGGATTGCTGGTGCACCGAGAGTCGTGAACGGTGTGAAATACTCTCAGTCTACAGCGCAAAAAGGCTGGTGAATAAAGATTCACCAGCCTTAGCCTGTTTTATCAGGCTAATCTACATAAATGCAGATTATTTGATCTCAACAGAAGCACCGGCAGCTTCCAGCTCTTTCTTCAGAGCTTCGGCTTCGTCTTTGGAGACGGCTTCTTTCAGATTGGTCGGAGCAGCTTCTACCAGGTCCTTGGCTTCTTTCAGGCCCAGACCGGTGGCGCCGCGTACGGCCTTGATGACGGCAACTTTGTTGGCGCCAGCAGCAGTCAGAACTACATCGAACTCGGTCTTCTCTTCTACTGCTTCAGCGGCCGGACCGGCAGCAACAGCAACAGCGGCAGAAACACCGAACTTCTCTTCCATAGCTTCGATCAGCTCAACAACTTCCATTACGGACATGGAAGCAACGGCTTCGATGATTTGGTCTTTAGTGATAGACATGACAAAAATTCCTGATGTTGAATAAACTCAAACAGCCTAAATAGGCGAGAATCAAGCAGCAGCTTGCTTCTGATCACGCACAGCAGCGATGGTACGAACCAGCTTGCCAGCAGAGGCTTCCTTCATGGTAGCCATCAACTTCGCAATTGCTTCGTCGTAGGTCGGCAGCGTGGCCAGACGATCAATTTGTGCTGCGGCGATGAATTCACCGTTAAAAGCGCCAGCCTTGATTTCGAACTTTTGGTTCGCTTTGGCAAACTCTTTGAACAGACGAGCGGCAGCGCCCGGGTGTTCGTTAGAGAAAGCAATCAAGGTAGGACCAGACAATACGTCGTTCAGGCAACCGAATTCGGTACCTTCAACTGCGCGACGCAGCAGGGTGTTACGCACAACGCGCATGTACACACCGGCTTCGCGAGCAGATTTACGCAGGCTGGTCATCTTCTCTACAGTCACACCGCGAGAATCGGCTACAACTGCAGAAAGAGCGCCTTTGGCAGCTTCGTTGACTTCAGCAACAATTGCCTTTTTGTCTTCGAGTCCCAATGCCATTGGCTTAACTCCTGGATTGAATCCGGGTCTAGTTGACCCAGTACTGACACATCCCCCCTACCTTTACAACAGAGGGGAACGATGCGGTAGCAGGATTCCAGAAGAGAAAGAAATCTTTCTCGCTGGGTTTCCGGCACCGTCTACGCAGGAAGGATTAAGGCGATTAGGCCACCTGCGGTCTTGGACGGAGGTCGAAACCCCCAACCAATCAAAGCGCAAAATTATAGATTAAATTTTGCGCCTTGTAAAACGCATCAATTAGGCCTGAGCTTCCAGAGAAGCTTGGTCTACGGCAACACCGGCACCCATGGTGGTGGAGATGCTGACTTTCTTGATGAAGACGCCTTTGGCGGAGGAAGGCTTGGCCTTTTTCAAGGCAACCAGCAGCGCTTCCAAGTTTTCTTTCAGCTGAACTTCGTTGAAAGAAACCTTACCCAGAGTGGTATGGATGATACCATTCTTGTCATTGCGGTAACGAACCTGACCGGCTTTGGCGTTCTTGACGGCTTCAGCAACGTTCGGGGTTACGGTACCCACTTTCGGGTTAGGCATCAGGCCGCGCGGGCCCAGGATCTGGCCCAGTTGACCAACAACACGCATAGCATCCGGGGATGCGATCACGACGTCGAAGTTCATCTCGCCTTTCTTGACTTGCTCAGCCAGGTCGTCCATACCAACCAGTTCAGCACCGGCAGCCTTGGCGGCTTCGGCGTTGGCACCCTGGGTGAACACAGCGACACGGATGTCACGACCGGTACCGTGCGGCAGTACAGTAGCACCACGTACGTTCTGGTCAGATTTACGAGCATCGATACCCAGGTTAACGGCGACGTCAACGCTTTCAACGAACTTGGCGGTAGCCAGTTCTTTCAGCAGGGCAATGGCTTCGTTGATGGAGTACTCTTTGGTACCGTCAACTTTTTCGCGAATAACGCGCATACGCTTGGAAAGTTTTGCCATTGTCTTAGTCCTCCACCACCAGGCCCATGGAACGAGCGGAACCGGCGATGCAACGTACTTTTGCATCCAGATCGGCACCAGTCATATCCGGCTCTTTGGTCTTGGCGATTTCTTGCAGCTGGGCAACGGTCACCTTACCAACCTTGTCTTTGTTCGGCTTGGCAGAACCAGACTGGATGCCGGCGGCTTTCTTCAGCAGGAAGGAAGCGGGCGGAGTCTTGGTTTCGAAGGTGAAGGAACGGTCGCTGTAAACGGTGATCACGACCGGAGTCGGAGAACCTTTTTCCAGCTTCTCTGTACGAGCGTTGAACGCCTTACAGAATTCCATGATGTTAACACCGTGCTGACCCAGAGCAGGACCAACGGGAGGGCTGGGGTTAGCACTGCCAGCCTTAACTTGCAGCTTGATATAAGCTGTGACTTTCTTAGCCATTACAAAAATACCTCAAAAATGGGTTCTAACGCCTCGGAGACATGCTCCTGCAAACGGCTCCCCAACAAATAAAGGGGCAGCGAATTATAGAGATAATCGCTGCCCCTGACAACCGTTAACGAACAGAGTTTAATCAGCCTTTCTCGACTTGACCAAAATCCAGTTCGACCGGTGTTGAGCGACCGAAGATCAGAACAGAGACCTTCACGCGGCTCTTCTCGTAGTCCACCTCTTCAACGGTACCGTTGAAGTCGGCAAACGGACCATCGGCAACCCGCACCATTTCACCCGGTTCAAACAGGGTTTTCGGACGCGGCTTGTCATGGGCATCTTGCAGACGGTTGAGGATGGCATCCGCTTCTTTATCAGAGATAGGAGCAGGACGATCGGAGGTGCCACCGATGAAGCCCATCACACGAGGTACGTTGCGTACCAGGTGCCAAGTGGTTTCATCCATCACCATCTGGACCAGGACATAGCCCGGGAAAAATTTGCGCTCACTCTTGCGCTTCTGGCCAGCACGCATCTCGACCACTTCTTCGGTCGGGACCAGCACTTCGCCAAACAGCTCTTCCATGCCATGCATCTTGATATGTTCACGCAGGGACTTGGCAACCCGGCCTTCATAGCCGGAAAATGCCTGCACGACATACCATCTCATACGCTGTTCACGTTGTTCAGTCATGGCTTATCCTTACACACCGGTAATCAGGTTGACCAACCAGACCAAGGCACCGTCCAGAACGAACAGCAAGAGCCCCATCACGGCGGTCACCGCCAGCACAATCAGGGTTGTCTGAATGGCTTCCTGGCGGGTCGGCCATACGACCTTGCGGACTTCCAGGCGAGACTCACGAGCAAAAGCCAGTGTTGCCTTCCCCTTGGTGGTTTGCAGGGCTACTGCACCTGCAGCAGCGATGACAACGACCACACCCAGGGCGCGGACGGCGGCGACAACGTCGGTCAGCAGGTAATTACCTACTACTGCGGCCGCCAGAATGATGAAAACCAGGCCCCAAAGCAGGGTATCCTTGCTTCCGCCCTGACCCTCAGAACTAACACTCATACAACCCACCTGTATCTGACGTAACCAAAGACACAAAAGCCCCGTACGAGACGAGGTATATGGCAGGGGCGGCAGGACTCGAACCCGCAACCATCGGTTTTGGAGACCGCTGTTCTACCAATTCGAACTACGCCCCTGCATAAGAAAGCCCCTATTATAGGGGCTTTGCTTTATTTATGTAAGCCAAGATTACGCGATAACTTTGGCTACAACACCAGCACCTACGGTACGGCCACCTTCACGGATGGCGAAACGCAGGCCGTCGTCCATCGCGATCGGCGCAATCAGGGTAACAACCATTTTGATGTTGTCGCCCGGCATTACCATTTCTACGCCTTCCGGCAGTTCGATGGTACCGGTCACGTCGGTTGTACGGAAGTAGAACTGCGGACGGTAGCCCTTGAAGAACGGGGTATGACGACCACCTTCTTCTTTGGACAGCACGTACACTTCAGATTCAAACTTGGTGTGCGGCTTGATGGAGCCCGGCTTGGCCAGTACCTGACCACGCTCTACGTCTTCACGCTTCACGCCACGCAGCAGGGCGCCAACGTTCTCACCAGCACGGCCTTCGTCCAGCAGTTTGCGGAACATTTCAACACCGGTACAAGTGGTCTTGGTGGTATCTTTGATACCCACGATTTCCACTTCTTCACCAACCTTCACGATACCGCGCTCTACACGACCGGTTACTACGGTACCACGGCCAGCGATGGAGAAGACGTCTTCGATAGGCATCAGGAACGGCTGATCAATCGCGCGCTCCGGCTCCGGGATGTAGGTATCCAGGTGGTGAGCCAGTTCGATGATCTTCTCTTCCCACTGAGCTTCGCCTTCCAGCGCTTTCAGTGCGGAACCACGGACTACCGGCAGGTCATCACCCGGGAAGTCGTACTCGGTCAGCAGTTCACGGACTTCCATTTCGACCAGCTCGAGCAGCTCTTCGTCGTCAACCATGTCGCACTTGTTCATGAACACGATCATGTACGGGATACCAACCTGGCGACCCAGCAGGATGTGCTCACGAGTTTGCGGCATCGGGCCGTCAGTCGCAGCGACTACCAGGATTGCGCCGTCCATCTGGGCAGCACCGGTGATCATGTTCTTAACGTAGTCGGCGTGACCCGGGCAATCTACGTGAGCGTAGTGACGGGTAGCGGTGTCGTATTCTACGTGGGAGGTGTTGATGGTGATACCACGCTCACGCTCTTCCGGTGCCTTGTCGATCTGGTCGAAGGCGAAAGCTTTACCACCGAAGTGCTTGGCCAGCACGTTGGTGATGGCGGCGGTCAGGGTGGTTTTACCGTGGTCAACGTGGCCGATGGTACCCACGTTAACGTGCGGTTTATTACGCTCAAATTTTTCTTTAGACATGATCGTCCCTCTAAACTAACGCTGAGTACGCGGTGGCAAGCTAACCACAGAACAGTTTATATGATGGATTTGAATCTGGGGGAGTAGAGAGGCTGGTGCTGACAGGCTGGTTCGATTGCCGAACTCACCCTAGGGTGTGGCTATCAGAGTTACCTGAGCCATATCAGCATCTTGGAGCGGGCAGCGGGAATCGAACCCGCATCATCAGCTTGGAAGGCTGAGGTAATAGCCATTATACGATGCCCGCATTTCTCTAACCCAAAGAACTCAAACCGCAGAGAAATATGGTGGAGGGAGAAGGATTCGAACCTTCGAAGGCAGAGCCGTCAGATTTACAGTCTGATCCCTTTGGCCGCTCGGGAACCCCTCCGTCACGTCGACGTCACAACGGTAATTCTGCTTGCACCCGTTGTTTTTATCGCATTTGCCGAGCAAATAGACGACAGACATCTAAGCGTCGCGCATTTTATGGTAAGGATTTTGGGGATGCAACCATTGCGCCTTGCAAAATGTGCATTATTGCTGGGAAGAGTACAAAAAACCGTACCCTCTGTGCTCGAACCCGCCACATCCCTTGTCGCTCCCGATCCCTTGGTGTATGGTCGCCCTGCCCAAGAAACAGTGATGACACCATGACCACAGAGCATAACCCCTATTTGCAATTCACCCGCGAACAATGGGCGTTATTGCGTGATGCAGTCCCCCTCACCCTGACGGAGACGGATCTGCACACCCTGCGCGGGATCAACGAGAAGGTGTCATTGCGGGAGGTGGAAGAGATCTACCTGCCCCTCTCCCGTCTGCTCAATCTCTACGTCAAGGCCAAGCAGCGCCGCAGCCGGGTGCTGGAGCAGTTCCTCGGCCAGTCTCGCGGCAAGGGCACCTATATCATCAGCATCGCCGGCAGCGTGGCGGGAGGCAAGAGCACCACGGCCCGCATCATGCAGGCGCTGCTGGAACGCTGGCCGGAACATCCTCGGGTGGAGCTGGTGACTACCGATGGCTTTCTCTACCCCAACAAGGAACTGGAAGCCCGCGGCCTGATGCGCCGCAAGGGATTCCCGGAATCCTACGACATCCGCCATCTGGTGGAGTTCGTCGCCAATATCCGGGCAGGTCATGAGCGGGTCGAGGCCCCCGTCTACTCCCACCTCATCTATGACATCCTGCCCGATGAGAAGAAGGTGGTGGAACAGCCGGACATCCTGATCCTGGAGGGGCTCAATGTGCTGCAGAGCGGCATGGATTACCCGCAGGAGCCCCATCGCGTCTTCGTGTCAGATTTTGTCGACTTCTCCATCTATGTGGATGCGGACACCGAACTGCTGCGAACCTGGTATGTGGAGCGCTTTCTCAAGTTTCGCAGCGGCGCCTTCTCGGATCCCGACTCCTACTTCCACCACTACGCCAAGCTGGCGGAGAGCGAGGCCACCGAGATCGCCAACAACATCTGGCAGGATATCAACTATCTGAATCTGCAAGAGAATATCCTGCCGACCCGGGAGCGGGCCAATCTGATCCTGACCAAGGGCAACGAGCACGCCATCGAGCAGATCAAGTTGCGCAAATGATGGTGCAGGCGAAGACCAAAGCAACAAAGGGGGCTGATGGCCCCCTTTGTGATGGTGTCAGTCGACCTCAGTCTCCTCGACGCAGGGAGATCTCCCCCCCCAGGTAGAACTTGATCCCCTCCTCCGTCTCCAGCCGCAGGGCACCGCGATCGTCGATACCGCGGGCGATGCCACGGATCACCTGCTCCCCCATCAGCAGTTTCACCGGCTGGCCGGCGAAGTAGTCGAGCCGATTCCAGTCATCCACGAAACTTGCCAGACCGCTCTGCTCGAAGGTCACCATGGCCTGCTGCAGGTGCTGGATCACGCAGGCAGCCAGCTCATTGCGATCCACCAGTTCGGGCTTGACGTGGCGCAGTTCGGACCAGGCCTGATCGATCTTCTCACCCTGACGCTCCGGCATCGCAAGATTGAGGCCGATGCCGATCACCAGATGACAGCTGGCCCCGGCACTGCCACTCATCTCCACCAGGATGCCGGCGAGCTTGCGCCCCTGATAATAGAGATCATTGGGCCACTTCAGCTCCACTCCAGGATAACCGAGGGACTCCAACGCCTGGACCACGGCCACGCCCACCGCCAGGCTCAGCCCCATGGCGGCCGCCATGCCCTGCTCGAGGCGCCAGTACATGCTCAGGATCAGCTGGCAACCGAAGGGGGTGATCCAGGGTTTGCCACGGCGCCCACGCCCCGCGGTCTGGCACTCCGCCAGACAGCTCTCGCCGGATTGCAGCCCGTTCACCCGCTCCAGCAGATGCTGGTTGGTGGAGCCAATCACCGAGAAGCAGTGCACCGGTGCCATGGGGGCCAGGACCCGCAACTTGGCCTCGTCATAGAGTGCCATGGGCACCGCCAACCGGTAGCCCTTGCCAGTCAGGCTGAACAGATCCAGCCCCAGCTCCTTGAGGGCCGCCATGTGCTTGCTGACGGCCGCCCGGCTGATGCCGAGCTGTTCGCCAAGCTGCTCACCGGAATGGAACTGGCCATCGCTCAGCAGGGTGATCAGGGTCTGTCTGATGGGGGTCAGGGTCATGCCAGCACCTCATCAAGCCAGGTCTCGCCAGTCAATCCCATGAAACGTACCTCATGCTCCAGCACGACCCCGAATTGCTGTTCCACGCTGTCTCGCACATGGGCGGCCAGGGCGATGAGTTCCATGGCACTGGCCCCTCCCAGATTCACCAGCACCAACGCCTGCTCCTGGTGGACGGCGGCGCGGCCGATGGCAAACCCCTTGAGGCCGCATTGATCGATGAGCCAGCCCGCAGCCAGCTTGGCCTGCCCCTCCCCTGCCGGGTAGAGCGGCATCTGCGGGTAGCGTGACTTCAACCCTTCTGCCAGTGCGTGCGGCACCACGGGATTCTTGAAGAAGCTGCCGGCATTGCCGAGCCGGACAGGATCCGGCAGCTTGGCCATGCGGGTGGCGCAGACGGTGTCGAAGATGGCCTGAGGGCTCGGCAGCTCGCCGAGGGCCGCCAGCGGGCCATAGCCCTGTACCGGCTGCCAGGCCTTGGGCAGGCTCAGGCCGACGGCGGTAATGAAATGCGTATCCTGACAGGCGTGCTTGAAGATGCTGTCGCGATAGCCGAACTGACAGTCGGCGGCCGGGATGCGCTCCAGCTCGCCGCTCTGCCAGTTGAAGGCTTCCACATAGGTGCAGAATCGGGCCAGCTCGACCCCGTAGGCACCGATGTTTTGCACCGGGGCCGCCCCCACCGTACCGGGGATCAGCGCCAGGTTCTCCAGTCCGTGCCAACCCTGCTGCAGGGCATGACACACCAGCTCATGCCAGTTCTCGCCGGCGGCAACGTGCAGCAGCCAGTGATCCCCCTCATCCTGCATCTCGATCCCCAGCAGACGGTTGTGCACCACCAGGCCGGCGAAATCGTTGCAGAACAGGATGTTGCTGCCACCACCCAGCACCAGGCGCGGCAGTGCCGCCAGCTCGGCGTTGTCTCGCAGTTGCCGGAGATCGTCCAGCTCGGCCACCTCGGCCAGCCAGAGACAGTGGGCCTCGAGGCCCAGGGTATTGAGGGTCAACAAGGGGGCGTGGGGGGTGAGTTTCATCTGCGTGTCCCGACAAGAGCGAGGGGGCAGTTTACCCCAGATCCCCCGGGACGAAAAACCCGGGTACTTTTCGGACTCAAGCCGCTGGAGTAGAGTAACTCCTTCAGTCCCTTGAGGAAGTGTGAATGAACAACCAATTTGCCGTCATCGGGCTCGGCCTGTTTGGCAGTGCCCTGTGCGAAGAGCTGCAGCGGCAGGATGCCGAGGTGCTGGCCATCGATATCGACGAGGTCAAGACCCGCCAGATAGCGACCCTGTGCAACCATGTCATCGTGGCCGATGCCACCGACGAGGCCACGGTCGCCGAGCTGGGCCTCGCCAACTTCGACATCGTCTTCGTCGCCATCGGTGACAGCCTGGAGACCAGCATTCTCACCACGCTGGTATTGAAGGAAGCAGGCGTGAAGAAGGTGTGGGTCAAGGCCCGTGACAAGTTCCACGCCAAGATCCTGCAAAAGGTCGGGGCCGACAAGGTGATCAATCCGGAATGGGACATGGGGCGCCGGGTCGCCCAGAGCATGCTGGACAACCGGTTGTTCGACTATCTGGAGCTGGGCCACGACATGGTGCTCACCGAATTCGTGATCGGTCTGCAACAAAACGGTCGCAGCCTGGGTGATCTGCATCTGCTGCAGCAGAGTGACTTCCAGCTGCTTGCCATCAAGCGTGGCGAGGTGCTGCACAACGTGCTGACCGGCAAGATGGAGCTGCAACTCGGCGATATCCTGATCCTGGCCGGCAACAAGCACGCCATCGACCACTGGCTCGACACCCTATGATCAACTGGCGCAGCAACTACGCCTTCACCATGCAGCGGGATACCGAATCCCGCTGGAGTGAAGCCAAGCTGATCCTGGGCAGTTTCCTCATCATTCTGCTGGTCGGCACCCTGTTTCTGGTACAGCCTTCCAGCCACAAGGGCGAGGTCACCTTCATCAATGCCCTGTTCACCGCGACCTCGGCCATCAGCGTGACCGGCCTCGGGGTGGTGGATACCGGCACCGCCTTCACCCTGCAGGGGCAGATCATTCTGCTCATCCTGATGGAGATTGGCGGGCTCGGTCAGATGACCATGACCCTGCTGCTGATCGCCATGTTCAGCAAGCGGATCGGCCTGCGCCAGCAGGTACTGGCCAAGGAGGCGCTCGGCCAGGAGGGCTCGGTCAACATCGTCCAGCTGGTCAAGCGCATCGTCTTGTTTGCGCTCGTCTCCCAGCTCATCGGCACCTGCATCATGGCCATCCGCTGGGTGCCCGAGATGGGCTGGTCCCACGGCCTCTACGTCAGTTTCTTCCATGCGGTGTCGGCCTTCAACAACGCCGGTTTCTCCCTGTTTGCCAACAATCTGATGGATTACAGGGACGATCCCATCATCAGTCTGACCATCCCCGCCCTGCTGATCCTCGGTGGTATCGGCTTCACCGTCATCGTCGATCTGGTGCGCAACCGCCGCTGGCGCAAGCTGAAACTGCACAGCAAGCTGATGATACTGATGACCCCGGCCTTGCTGCTGCTGGGTACCCTGATGTTCTGGCTGCTGGAGCACGACAACCCCCACACCCTGGGGCAAACCAGCTTCGGCGGCCAATGGTTGGCGGCCTTCTTCCAGTCCGCCACGGCACGTACCGCAGGCTTCAACACCGTCGACATCGGTCAGATGGTGCCCGCCTCCCTGCTGTTCATGATGATGCTGATGTTCATCGGGGCCGGTGCGACCTCCACCGGGGGGGGGATCAAGGTGACCACCTTCGCCGTGGTGCTGCTGGCCACCCGGGCCTTTCTCACCAAGCGACCCCATGTGACCGCCTTCGGCCGTACCCTCTCTCCCCAGATAGTGACCCGGTCGCTCGCCATCATCATCGTCAGCGTCATGGTGCTGATGCTCTCCATGTTCCTGCTGACCCTGACGGAGTCCGTCTCCCTGGACAAGATCATGTTCGAGACCATCTCGGCCTTCGCCACCGTGGGGCTCACCACCGGCATCACCCCTGGGCTGAGCGAGCCGGGCAAGCTCATCCTGGTGTTGGTGATGATCTGCGGTCGTCTGGGGCCACTGACCCTGGCACTCATGCTGGCCAGACCGAGCGAGACCCGCATTCGCTACCCGGAAGAGGGGGTTTACACAGGTTAATTCACTGCCTTGTAGCATTATTTCGATACAAAAGAGGGGCGAAAGCCCCTCTTTTTATCTTCAAGCAACGGCCTCGGAAAGCCTCAGGCCGCCTTGGTGCGAGTGATGCGCTTGCCCGTGCTCTTGCGAGGACTGGCGGTGCTCGTGACGCTCTTGCCCCCACTCTTGCCACTGCTGCCACTGCGGCGGGTGAAGCGACGCTTGCCTGCGCCCTCGGCCGCCTTGGGCAGGGCACTGAAACTGGCGCCGGAGTCCTGCCGTGCCCCCTCGATGAGGGCGTGCAGCTGCTCGGTGAGGGGCCCCATGAACTGCTGGTAGCTGGCGTGGCGCTCGGCGATCCGGCCGAGGTGTTGTTCCCAGAGCGCCGTCATGTCCGGCGTGGTGGCGGTGGCGGGCAACGCCAGGATCAGCGCCCGCCCGGTGGGGGTGGCCTTGATGCTCTTGCCCTGACGGACCAGAAAACGGCGTTTGAACAGCAGATCTATGATGCCGGCCCGGGTCGCCTCCGTCCCCAACCCGTCGGTCTCCCGCAGGGTCTTGCGGATCTCGGGATCCTGCACATAGCGGGCGATGCCCGTCATGGCCGCCAGCAGGGTGGCATCGGTGAACGCCTTGGGGGCCTGGGTCATCTTCTCCAGCAACTCGCCACGCTCACACAGCAATCGCTCCCCCTGACGCAGGGCAGGCAGGGTGCCGGCCTTCTCCTCATCGTCATCCTCCTCCACCCCGAGCAACGCCTTCCAGCCCGCTTTCAGGATGCGTCTGGCCTTGGCCTGGAACAGGCCGCCGGCGATGCGCAGCAGCACCTTGCTGTCGTTGTACTCGAACGGTGGATAGAACTGCAGCAGGTATTGGCGGGCGATCAGACCATAGAGTTTGGCTTCATCCCCGCTCAGACTCCCCTCGTTGCCCCGCTTCTCGGTGGGGATGATGGCGTGGTGGGCGTCGACCTTGCTGTCGTTCCAGGCCTTGCTGCGGATCTTGCCGTCCGCCTCGCTCACCGCCTTGGCCAGGGCCGGCGCCGTGGCGGCGATGGCGTCACGCACCTGAGGCGCCCGGTTGAAGTGATCGCTCGGCAGGTGGCGGCTGTCGGATCTGGGATAGGTGATGAGCTTGTGGCGCTCATAGAGCCCCTGGCAGATGTCCAGCACCCGCTTGGCATCCATGCCGAAGCGCTTGGCGGCATCGATCTGCAGGCTGGAGAGGTTGTAGGGCAACGGCGCCGACTGCTTGCGAGCCTGCTCTTCCACCTCCTCCACCAGGGCGTCCTGACCCTGAATGCGTTCCACCACTTTGGCGGCGAGCGCCCGGTTCAGCACCCGCCCCTCCTCGTCCTGCCAGGGGGCGCAGGCCTCGGACGGCAGCCACTTGGCGCTGAACCGCTCGTTGCCCTGAGTCACCACATGGGCCAGCACCTCGAAGAAGGGTTTTGGCACGAAGGCGTCTATTTCCAGATCCCGCCGCACCACCAGCCCCAGCAGCGGCGTCTGTACCCGGCCCACCGACAGCAGCTCGCTGCAACCGCCCTTGCGACCGAGCAAGGTGTAGGCCCGGGTCATGTTGATGCCATAGAGCCAGTCGGCACGGCTGCGGGCCAGGGCCGACACCGCGAGCGGCACGAACTCCTTGTTGTCCCTGAGTTTGTCGAGGGCGCGGCGCACCGCAGGCGGGTTGAGATCGCTGATGAGACAGCGCTGTACCGGTTTGCTCTTGGGATAGCCGAGAAAATCGATCACCTCGTCCACCAGCAGTTGCCCCTCCCGGTCCGGGTCACCGGCATTGACCACGCAGTCGGCCTGCTTGATGAGCCCCTTGATGGCACTGAGCTGGGGCTTGGTCTTCGGCTTGGCCACCAGTTGCCACTGGCTCGGCACTATGGGCAAGGACTCCATCCGCCACTGCTTGTAGGCGGCGTCATAGGCGTCAGGCTCAGCCTGCTCCAGCAGGTGACCGATGCACCAGGTCACCACATCCCCCTCTGCGGTCTCGATGAAGCCCTCCCCCTTCTTGTGGGGCTTGGGCAGGGCATCGGCAATGGCGCGGCCCAGACTGGGTTTTTCGGCGATGAAGAGTCGCATGGCAAGCTGACCTGAACACTGTATATGCGAACAGTATACATGCCACCTCCGGCAAATCCCAAGCCTGCCGCCATCGTCCGTCATGGGATGACGCCTGCTCCTTGTCTTGTTCAAATACGATTTCGTTCGGGTCTTACTTTTCAACCCCAAGGCCGATCCGGAGACAACCTCTGACATCAGCCCGCCGTCAATGTCGCTGGGGATGTTAGCTAACTGATGGATTATTCCACAAAAAAATCACTGTTTTCAAAAATGTAAATATGACCGGGGTCAACGCCCCTGCCATCGATGACTACTACTATATTGGTATTATTTGATTGTTGGGAATGACGCCATGTTGGGAAAAATGTTGAGAAAGAGCTGGTTCTGGCTCCTGTTGCTGGGAGCCCTGCTGGGGGTCGCGGCCCTGGGGGTTACCGTCACCGTACTGCACAAGACCAGCTCCACCGAGTTTTGCGTCTCCTGCCACTCCATGCAGACACCGCTCGCCGAATACCAGGGCAGCGTCCACTTCCAGAACGTGAAGGGGATCCGCGCCGAGTGCGCCGACTGCCACATCCCCAACGAGCCCGCCTCCTACCTGTGGACCAAGATCCGCGCGGTGAAAGACATCTACCACGAGGCCCTCGGCACCCTGGACACCCCGGAGAAATATGAGGCCCGCAAGCTGCACATGGCCCAGACCGTCTGGGATCAGCTCAAGGCCAACGACTCCGCCACCTGCCGCAGCTGCCACAGCTATGAGGCCATGGACATCCTGGCCCAGCGCCCCAACGCTCGGGCCGAACACCCGGTTGCCATCAAGGAAGGCCAGACCTGCATCGACTGCCACCGAGGTGTCGCTCACATCATGCCGGACATGAGTGAACTGGCTGCCGCCGGTGCCAGCGAGCTGGCTGCCGCCGCCGCCCAGACTCCGGCCAGCGTCACCACTCGCTACGCCATCGCCACCACCCCGCTGTTCCTCGACGCCAAGGCCAGCACCGACGAAGGCACCCTGATGCCATCTACCCAGGTCGAGATCCTGGCCAACGACAACGGCCGTGCCCAGGTGCAGATCGAAGGCTGGCAACAGGACGGGGTCAGCGAGGTGTTCTACGCCGCTCCCGGCAAGCGGATCCTGAGCGTGCTGGTCGGTGACGCCGCCAAGCAGGCGCTGGTCACCGGCAAGAGCGAGACCGACGGCGCCACCAACCTCACCTGGCATCAGGTCAAGCTGACCGCCTGGGTCGATCAGAGCCAGCTCATCGGCGATCAGGGCAAGCTGTGGCAATACGCCTCCACCCTGATGTCCAACAACTGCACCGGCTGTCACGGCCTGACCGCGCTGGATCACTTCAATGCCAACCAGTGGATCGGGGTCATCAAGGGCATGGAATCGCGTACCTCCCTCACCCCGGAGCAGTCACGCATGCTGACCCAGTACGTGCAAAAACACGCCAGTGACATGAGTGCGGCCCACTGAGGCTGGAACAGAGGAATCTCCCATGACTTTTTTCAATGACCAAGACACCAATCTGTCCCGCCGCAACCTGCTCAAGGGATTGGGCGCCTGCGCCGCCCTGCCGCTGCTGGCCGGCATCTTCCCGAAGAGCGCACTGGCCCAGGCCATCAGCACGGCCCTGGAGCAGTTCCCCACCCTGGTGCCGGCCCAGAAGGGCATCCTCACCGGCGCCCACTGGGGGGCCTTCGAGGCCATAGTCGCCGATGGCCGCATGATCCGGGTGCAACCGGTGGCCGACGATCCGGCCCCGAACGAGCTCATCGACATGGCGCCCTTCCAGGTTCATGCCAAGAACCGCATCAAGTCCCCCATGGTACGCAAGAGCTGGCTGGAACACGGCCCGGGTGCGAGACCCGAGCTGCGCGGTGCGGATGAGTGGGTCAAGGTGAGCTGGGACAAGGCCATCGAACTGGTGGCCGGCGAGATCAAGCGGGTCCAGAGCGGCTTCGGCCCCCAGGCCATCCACGCCGGCTCCTACGGCTGGAAGAGCGTCGGCATGTTCCACAACTGCCGCACCCTGCTGCATCGGCTGATGAACCTGGCGGGCGGCTTCACCGGTTATGCCGGTGACTACTCCACCGGCGCGGCCCAGGTGATCATGTCCCACGTGATGGGCTCCATCGAGGTGTACGAGCAGCAGACGGCCTGGCCCAATGTGGTGGAAAATGCCGAACTGGTGGTGCTCTGGGGGGTCAACGCCCAGGTGACCCTGAAGAACAGCTGGAACATGCCGGATCACGAGGGGCAGGCCGGTTTCAAGGCGCTCAAGGAGAAGGGCACCCGGGTCATCAGCATCGACCCCGTCTACAACGAGACCGCCAAGCTGGCGGGGGCCGAGTGGATTGCTCCCAAGGCTTACACCGACGTGGCCATGATGCTGGGGGTGGCCCACACCCTCTATAGCGAACAGAAGCACGATCAAGCCTTCCTCGATCGCTACACCGCCGGTTTCGACAAGTTCCTCACCTACCTGATCGGCAAGGACGATGGCCAGCCCAAGAGCGCCGAGTGGGCCGCCGCCATCTGCGGTGTCGAGGCCAAAGTCATTCGCCAGCTGGCCCTCGACATGGCGGCCAAGCGCACCATGATCATGGCGGGCTGGGGCATGCAGCGACAGCATCACGGCGAACAGCCTAACTGGATGCTGATCACCCTGGCCGCCATGCTGGGGCAGATCGGCCTGCCGGGGGGCGGCTACGGCTTCAGCTATCACTACTCCTCCGGCGGCAGCCCCACCGCCAAGGGCGGCATTCTCGCCGGCATCTCGGCGGGGACTGCGCCGCAAAACAGCCCGGTCCCCATTCCGGTGGCCCGTATCGCCGACTGCCTCGCCAACCCCGGCAAGACCATCGACTTCAACGGCCGCAAGGTGACCTACCCGGACGTGAAGCTGGTCTACGTGGCGGGGGGCAACCCCTTCCACCACCATCAGGACACCAACAACCTGCTGGAGGCCTGGCGCAAGCCGCAGACCGTCATCGTCCACGAGCCCTACTGGACCGCCACCGCCAAACACGCGGACATCGTCCTGCCGGTGACCACCAGCTATGAGCGCAACGACCTGGAGATGGGGGGTGACTACTCCCAGCGCTACGTCTTCCCCATGCACCAGTGCGTGCCGTCCCAGCACGAGGCACGCAACGACTTCGACATCTTCAGCGCCGTTGCCGCCAAGCTCGGCCTGCAGGAGGCCTATACCGAGGGCAAGGACGAGACCCTCTGGCTCAAGCAGATGTATGACGGCATGGCCGCCCAGGCCCGCGGTGCCAAAGTGGCGCTGCCCCCCTTCAACCTGTTCTGGGAGTCCAACAACTACATCCGCTTCCCCATCCCGGAGGCGAATCGCCAGTGGATCCGCCACGCCGATTTTCGCGAGAACCCGCTGCTCAATCCCCTTGGCACTCCGTCCGGCAAGATCGAGATCTTCTCCAGCACGGTCGCGGGCATGAACTACGCCGACTGCGCCGGCCATCCCAGATGGTATGAGCCCAAGGAGTGGTACCGGAGCGAGCAGGCCAGCCGTTATCCCCTGTCGCTGAACACCTCCCACCCCACCCAGCGGCTGCACTCCCAGCTGGACAACACCCCGCTGCGGGACAAGTTCGCCATCGCCGACCGGGAGGCCATTCTGATCCACCCGGATGATGCCAAGTCACGGGGCATCGCGGACGGGGATCTGGTGCGCGCCTTCAACGAGCGTGGCCAGATCTTGGTAGGCGCCCTGGTGTCGAAAGACATCCGCCCCGGGGTGGTGCGTGTCTGCGAGGGCGCCTGGTTCGATCCGGCCAAGCCGGGCGAGGTGGGCAGCATCTGCAAGAACGGCAACGTCAACTGCCTGACCTTCGACGAGGGCTCCTCCAGCCTGGCGCAGGGCAACTGCGGCCACATGGCCCAGCTGGAGATCGAGAAATACAGCGGGCCCGCGCTGACCAACACGGCCCACGAGGTGCCGGCCAACGCCTGATCCCGGATCCTGACCATGAAAAACGGCGCCTTCGAGGCGCCGTTTTTTTGTTTGGTGGGAAAAACCGGGGAGCAGTTCACGGAACGGAGGCGGGCAGAAAATCCACATTCAGCAGCATATCCAGCTGCCTGATGCGGCATATACGATGTGACGTCTCCTAGAAGTCCCCCTCGACCATATACTCCTCTGCACACTCCACCAGCTGTGGCCAGAGATCCTCCGGCACCCAGGCCTCGGGGTCATCCTCGTCACCGTCGTACTGGCTCCAGAAGAAGGCCCGCAGCCCGCTGGCGAAATCGTCGCTGATCTCCGCCAGTTCTGACAAGGGCCCCAGCCAGGCGATGCGGCGCAGACCGGAGGCGAGGTCGTTGATGGCATCCATCAGGCTGCGATCGTCCAGGCTCTGCTCCACCAGCAAGGTGAAACGCTCCCGGGCGCTCTCGGTCTGATCCTCATCCAGCTCTCCCACGTCCGCCAGCAGGTCGACGAAATCTTCCAGCAGGAAGGCGATCAGGGCATCCCGGTCTTCGAACCACTGGATCTGGGCTCCCTTGGTGCCCAGCACGGAGGCATCGAACGAATCGTCGAGATGACACAGTGCCCACGGATCATCAGTCATTGCTACTCTTCCTACCCCTTGAAATAAGGACCTTATCTTAAGCCGGACGTCCGTCCCTTGCCAGCCCGGACGGGTCGGCGCCTCATGGCAACGTCGATGGCCTAGCTCTCGATCCGGGCCACCTTGGGCAGGGAGAGGGAGGCAGCCAGGCCACCAAGCTCGGCCCGCCCCATGATGAGGCTGCCGCGATAGGCTTCCGCCAGATCGGAGACGATGTTGAGGCCAAGCCCGGAGCCCGGCACCTTCTCGTCGAGGCGCACCCCGCGCAGCACCGCCTTGGCAATCTGATCCTCGCTCATGCCGGGGCCGTCATCCTCGATGCGCAGGGTGATCCAGCCCCCCAACTCGGCGCTGGAGACCCGCAGACGGCCGGCGGACCACTTGAAGGCATTCTCCAGGAGGTTGCCCACCATCTCGTCAAAGTCCTGCTCCTCTACCCCGACCGCCAGGTTGGCGGGTACCTGCAGGTCCACCTCCTTGCCCGGGTAGAGACGGGAGAAGGCGCGGCAGATGTACTCCACCCGGGCCCGCACCGGGGTCGACACCCCCAGGATCTTGGCGGCACCGGTCACCCGTGCCTTGCCGAGGTGGTAGTCGATGTGGCGCTGGATCTTGTCGAGCTGCTCGCCGATGGCGGCCTGATCCTCTGGCGGCAGCTGGGCCACCTGATTGCGCATGATGCTGAGCGGGGTCTTGAGGGCGTGTGCCAGGTTGCCGGTGTGGGCGCGGGCCCGCTGCAACAGCTCGCCGTAGTGGTGCAGCAGCCGGTTGATGTCCTCCACCAGGGGCTGGATCTCCAGCGGATAGCGCAGCCGGAATCCCTCCTGATGGCCCTGATGAACCCGGCTCAGCTCCCGGCGCAGCAGGTGCAGCGGGCGCAGGCCGTAGACGATCTGGAACATGAAGCCCAGCACCAGACCGGTGGCGGCAAACCCCAGGCCGAGGAAGAGGCTGATGCGGGTCTTCTTGAGGGTCTGGGTCAGCACAGTGCTGTCTTTCGCCATCACCAGGGTGAACACCCGATCCGAACCCGGCAGCAACACGGTGCGGGTCATGATCAGCAACGGCTCCCGGTTCGGGCCCTTGCCGACGAAGAGATCCGGGTCGCCGAAGGCGGACTTCAGGCCATGGGCGCTGAGGTGGGTATCCCAGAGGGAGCGGGAGCGGCCTATCACCTCGCCCCCCAGCTCCAGTTGCCAGTAGTAACCGGAATAGGGCTGACGGTAGCGGGGATCCGCCATGGGCTCGGTGACGACCGGCAAGCCATTGTGCTGGATCTCGAGACGGGAGAGCAGATCGTAGAGCTGCAACCTGAGGCCATCGGCTTCCGCCTCCTGCCAGTAGTTGCGCATCATGGTCTGCAGGCTGAAACCGGTGGCGAACAGGAAGAGCCCGCACCAGACCAGGGCGATGGCCAGCAACCGGCCGCGCAGGGTGCGCACCAGCCTCATGACGCCACCCCGCGGTAATCGGCGCCAATGCCGGCGCCGCCGGTCAGGGGGATCATTCGTTGATCCTGTACCCGAGTCCGCGCACCGTCTCGATCAGATCGGCGTGGGTCTTCTTGCGGATCCGGCCGATGAACACCTCGACGGTGTTGGAGTCCCGATCGAAATCCTGGGCATAGATGTGGTCGATGAGCTCGCTGCGGGAGACCACCTTGCCTCTGTGCTGCATCAGATAACCCAGCACCCGGAATTCGTGGGCGGTCAGCTTGATGGGGGTGCCTTCATACCAGACCTGGGAGGCGGCCATGTCCAGGCGCACTCCGCCTATCTCCAGAATGGAGCTGGCATTGCCTGCGGCGCGGCGCACCAGGGCATGGACCCGGGCCACCAGCTCGGCCACCTGGAACGGCTTGGTGAGGTAGTCGTCGGCTCCGGCGTTGAGCCCTTCAATCTTCTCGTGCAACTGACCGCGGGCGGTCAGCACCAGCACAGGGGTATCGATCCCCTTGCTGCGCCACTCTTTCAGCACGCTCAGGCCATCGCGGCCCGGCAAACCGAGATCTAGGATGATGGCGTCATAGGGTTCGGTCTCGCCGAGGAAGCCCGCCTCGTTGCCATCGTGACAGAGGTCTGTCACGAAACCGGTCAGGCGCAGCTGTTCAGCCAGCTGGCCCGCCAGGATCTTTTCATCTTCAACTATCAGAATGCGCATGAATCTTCGTCCAAGGTGTGATTGCCAACGGCAAGGGGGTTGATGTCCCCGCCTGCGCGGTTCGGGACAAGGTGCGGAACTGTGTCCGGTACGGGCAAGCCGGAGGAGTCAGCAGACTCACTCTTCTTCCGGTGAGGGGCGGGGCTCGAACAGGCGCTCAAGATGGTGCCCATTGAGCCATACCATCTCCAGATTATCGGCCCGATAGCCCACCTTGATCACGCTGTTTTCGTCGTCGATGAGCTTGAGTTCATAGAGCCAGACACCGTCTTCCTCCCCCAGATCGACGCGCAGCACCCGTACCGGCAGGCGGGAAGCCACCTCCATCAACTCATGAAAAGGCCGGATCTTCCCCTCGCTGACCGCTTGCTGCAGCAACGCCTCGTTCGGCATGGCCGCCTGGACCAGGGCCGGCAGCAACAGGGCCAGCAGGGGCAGGGCTCTATTCATGGGTGATTCATCTCTTAAAACCTAACATAATGGCGTTTATAGTGTGCCAGCCATGAATCCGGAATGAATATGATCCCACGCAGTATCCTGCTGATCCTTTGTCTTTTTTCTTCATCTGGCTGGGCAACATTGACCCGCCTGGACATGCCGGCCCTGGTCAAGCTGCTGCTGGCTCAAGGGTATCACGACATTCGTGAAATTGAGCTGGAAGAGGACAGATTTGAGGTGCGCACCCTGGATGCCAGAGAGCAGAAGGTGCGGCTGAGCGTCGATGCCTACACCGGCGAGATCACCCAGCAAAAAGAGGCCGAATAGGCCTCTTTTTTCGTCTGGATGAAACATCGTCCTGGCTCAGGCCTCTTTCAGGCCGGTCCGTCGCTGCTGGCGCTGGCGCCAGGGCCGCAGCAGTTTTTCCCGCCTCGGCACCAGCAGGGCGCAGGCCATCAGCAGATAGACTAGCGGCTCCTGCCAGCCGCTCTTGACCGACCACCAATAATGAATGGGCACCAGCAGGGCCAGGGCGTAGATCCAGTTGTGCAGCCGCTGCCAGCTCGGCCCCATGGTCCGCAACAAGGCCGGGATTGAAGTGATGCTCAGGACGAGCAGGATCAGTAGGGCCAATGCCCCCACGACGATGTAGCTGCGCTTCACCAGCTCGCCGCCGATCAACCCCCAGTCGAATTGCAGATCCAGCCCGAGCCACACCATGAAGTGCAATCCCGCCCAGGCGGCGCACCAGAGCCCGAGCGGGCGGCGCAACTTGATGAGCTGCCCCTGACGCCAGCGTTTGGCCAGCGGCGATACCAGCAGGGTCAGCAGCAGCAGGTGCAAGGCTCCCTTGCCGAGGTAATGAGTCAACCCCTGCACCGGGTCTCCCCCCAGCAGCCCCGCCGGCACGGCATAACCGAGCCACAGCAGGAAACCCAGCGACCCCAGATGCACCAGGGCCCGCAATCCGGTGATATGACGCGCCGTCAATCTCAATGCCATGGCTTCAACCCCGCTTCGCAAGAGTCACTCCTGCCGCCGCCCTGCCGACCCTCAGCCCGGGTTAGCGTCCCTATTCTCAATACCATTTGCGCAGATCCATCCCCTGATAAAGGGAGGCCACTTCATCGCCATAGCCATTGAACATCAGGGTCGGCTGGCGCTTGGCACCGAAGATGCCCCCCTCGCCGATGAAGCGTTCGCTGGCCTGACTCCAGCGCGGGTGATCCACCTGTGGATTGACATTGGCGTAGAAGCCATATTCGTTCGGCGCCAGCAGATTCCAGGTGGTAGGAGGCATCTCCTCTACCAGCCGGATGGAGACGATGCTCTTGATGCTCTTGAAGCCATACTTCCAGGGCACCACCAGCCGGATGGGCGCCCCGTTCTGGGCGGGCAGCGTCTTGCCGTAGAGCCCCATCGCCAGGAAGGAGAGCGGGTGCATCGCCTCGTCCATGCGCAGTCCCTCCACGTAGGGGTAATCGATGCCGCCCCCCAGGCCGCGGGACGCCTGCCCCGGCAGTTGCTCAGGATCGTAGAGGGTCTCAAACGCCACGAACTTGGCCCGACTGGTGGGTTCGGCGCGGCGGATGATCTCCGCCAGCGAGATACCGCTCCAGGGCAGCACCATGGACCAGGCCTCCACGCAGCGCAGCCGATAGATCCGCTCCTCCAGGGTCTGCTTGTTGATGAGATCCCACACATCCAGGGTGAACGGCTTGGCCACCTCCCCCTCCACCTTCAGGGTCCAGGGCTCCGGCTTGAGGTAATGGGCGTTGCGGGCCGGATCCCCCTTGTCGGTGCCGAGTTCATAGAAGTTGTTGTGGGTAATCGCCTTGTCCAGCGGAGTGAGGATCACCCCTTCCGGTCGGGTGGCCGCCTGGTGGTTGAGCGCCTTGGTTGCGGGGGCCGGCACCGCCTTCTCGGAGGAGAAGAGATCCAGCAGGCTGGCCTGGGCCGGGAAGGCCAGGGTCGCGGCGGCCCCCAGTCCCAACCCCTTGAGGATGAGACGACGATCCTGATAGACGGATTCCGGGGTGACATCCCGTTCGGTCGGCTGATGGGGGGTAGAACGCTTGATCAACATGAGGAAACTCCCGGGGCTGTGAGGCGACATGTACTAAGACCGGCCCCGGCGAGATTTTATTTCACGGCTTACATCATCTGGTAGAGCGGCAAGGCCTTGGCCATGGTTCCAACCAGAAACAGCAGGACGAAGACCAGCAGAGGAACGATCACGTTTGGCGCCATCAGACTCACTCCAGGAGCAGGACAGGGCCTCTAACTATGGTGCAGCGTTCAAAAAGCCACCATGAATTTTTTTCGCGAGCGCAAGCGTATTCCCGAGTTGAAAAGAGTGACCAAGATCACACACAATCCCGCCCCTGCTTGCCGCCCTGCATTCGAGGGGTAGGCTGCCTGCTTTTCCGGATCCATCACTGAGAATCATGACATGAGCCCACTGATCGCCATCGCCATCACGACCGGTATTCTCTCCGCCGTCTGGGGTGGACTGGCCGCCGCCCTCGGTCTCATCTCCTGGGTCGGCTTCCTCGGCTGCACCAGCTATTTCGCCTCCAGCGGTGGCTACAAGGCACTGCTGCAGACCCTGCTGTGCAATGCCACCGGCATGCTGTGGGCCCTGTTGCTGATCCACGGCGAGAGCTGGTGGGGCGCCGGCATGGCGGGCTATCTGATGACAGGGGTGGTCGCCACCCTGATGTGCGTGCAGGCCAAACAGCAGTGGCTCGCTTACATCCCCGGCACCTTTGCCGGTTGCTGCGCCACCTTCGGGGCGGCCGGGGAGTGGCAGCTGATCCTGCCATCCCTGGTGATTGGCGCCCTCTTCGGCTACCTGATGAAGGCGAGCGGGCTCTGGCTGTCCCGCAAGACCCAGGCACAGGCAAACACAGTCGATCCCGCCCGCTCCTGACAAACAGCGCACCATAGCAAACGGCCTGACCACAATGTGGTCAGGCCGTTTCGTTTTCCTCTGGGGCTAGGCTGCCGATCACCCCTTCAACTTGAAGTTCGCCGCCTCGATGCTGTGGCGATTCAACAACTTGTAGAAATCGGTACGGTTACGGCCCGCCATGTTGGCCGCCAGGGTCACGTTGCCTTCCGTGGTACGCAGCAGGCGGATCAGATACTCCTTCTCAAACTCGGCGCGGGCCTCGTTGAAGGAGGGGATGCCACCGACCCCACCGCTCAGGGCCGACTCCACCATGGCCGCCCCTATCACCGGACTGCAGCAGAGGCTGGCGAGCTGATCCACCACCCCGCAGAGCTGGCGCACGTTGCCGGGCCAGGCCGCTGCCGCCAGCAGGGCCAGCGCCTCCGGCGAGAAGCCGAGGGCGGCACAATTGTCGTGGCGACTGCGATAATCATCCAGCGCCTGGCGCGCCAGCAGGGGAATATCCTCGCTGCGGGCACTCAGGGGCGGCAAGGTAATGTTGGCGACGTTGAGACGGTAGAAGAGATCCTCCCGAAAACGCCCCTCCTCCATGGCCGTGACCAGATCCTGGTGGCTGGAGCTGATGACCCTCACCTCCGGGGTGCCCTGACCATATTCTGCCAGCACCTGCAGCAGCTTGGCCTGCAGAGACTCCGACAGGTTGCCTATCTCGTCGAGGAACAGGGTCGCGCCCTTTGCCTGGGCAAACAGGCCGGACTGGCCGTCCTCCCCGAACAGTTGCAGATCCAGCGCGGCCCAGGGCAGAGCGGCGCAGTTGATGGTGTGCAGCGGCTTGTCGTGCCGAGTGCTGGCCTGATGCAGCGCCTGGGTCATGACCCCCTTGCCGGATCCCGACGGCCCCAGGATCAGCACCGGCACCTCCATGGTGGCGATGCTGCTCGCCTGGATCAGCAACTGTTCCATCTGTGGATTGCGGGTCTGGATGAGGGACTGCCACTCCTGCTGCTGCTTGGGGCGAGTGAGGCTGAGGGCATGTTCGATGGTCACCAGCAGCTCATCCTTGTCGATGGGCTTGGTGAGGAAGCTGAACACCCCGGAGCGGGTCGCCTGGATGGCATCGGGAATGGTGCCGTGGGCCGTCATGATGATGACCGGCATGCCGAGCCACTGGGACTGGATCCGCTCGAACAGCGCCAACCCGTCCATGCCCCCCATGCGCAGGTCGCTCAGAACCAGATCGGCCCGCTGCTGGCGCAACCTGTCCAGCGCCCCTTCGGCGCTGTCGGCGGTATCCACCTCATAGCCCTGGCTGCGCAGGCGCATGCTCATCAGTTTGAGCAGGCTGGCATCGTCATCCACCAGCAGAATGCGGCTCATGCCCTCCCCCCTTTCACCAGGATTGCCCCCTTCATGGCCTTGCCAGACGCAATTGTCATGGTTGGGTACCACCATTGAGCTTACGCTGATTCAGCTGCTCATCGATGGTGGTGAGCTGTTCAATCTGGCGGCGCAGACGCTGCACCTCCTGATTCTGGTCATCCCGGCGGCTGTCACGGGCCAGCAGCTCCTCGCCGAGGGCGATCCAGCTGCGCAGAAAGGCCTGGGCATCCAGCCCGAGTTCGGGCAACAGGGTCTTGAGCTGATCCAGCCCGGCCCGGCGGCTCGCCACCGATTCGGAGGGATGGGTGTTGACCATGGCCAGGCTGACCCGACTCTCGAGGTCACTGGCCCCCTTGAGGCGCTGGCGCTCCTGCACCCGCTGCTGGGGATGGCTGGCCAGCAGCCAGTCCGAGTACTGCAGGCGAACCTGCATCTCTTTATTGGCAAATTCCATGCGCTTGGCGATGGCTTCATCAGACGGGGTCGTGAGACTGCCCGACGGCAACAGGGAGCAGCCCGAGAGCAGGCTCATCATCAATATGGGCACAACGAATCGTTTCATTTTGGACTTCACTTCAGATCCAAGCAGGAGACAGGCAACGGCCTGTCTGACGTCAATCAATCTCATCTTCAATCACCCAGGCACCGGATATTCTGAATGGCGCCGGCTCGGGGTTCACTTCAGCGTCAGGCGAAAACAGACATCCGCCTGCTCATCCTCGACCAGTTTCAACTCGCCCCCCAGACTCATCGCCGACTCGCGGGCGATGGAGAGGCCCATGCCTGAACCCTTCAACAAGCCCTGGCGTACCGTGCTGCCCTGTTCGAACGGTTCGAAGATCCGTTCACGCTCGGCAGGGGGAATGGCGGGGCCTTCATTGGCCACTTCCAGCCAGCTACCGCCCGCCTCCACGCCGGCCCGGATCCAGATCTGCCCCCCCTTGGCGCCGTAGCTGACGGCGTTGGAGAACAGGTTGTCCAGGATGAGCCGCAGGCGATAGGGCTCAGCTTGCAGGCTGAGGGGTTCGGACGGCAAGTGTACACTGATTTGCTTGGATTCCAGCGCCAGCCGGTACTCTGCAGACAATTCTGACAACAAGGGACCCAAAGGTACCGCAGTCAAGCTGAACGCCTCCTGCTGGCTGAGTCGATTGAAGTCCAGCAGCCGCTCGATCAGGGTCTGCAGACGGCGGCTGTTCTCCTCCAGCATCTGGCAGATCTCCTGCTGATCCGGGTTGAGGGGGCCCACCAGCTGTTCAGACAGCAGATCCGCCCCTTCCCGCAACACGGCCAGCGGGGTCTTGAGTTCATGGGAGACGTGGCGCAGGAACTGATACTTCTGCTGCTCCAGCTCCTTGAGCTTCTCGTGCAGCCAGCCGATCCGCTCCCCCAGCAGCACCAGCTCGGCGGGGCCGTCCACCGGGCGCTTGTCCGGTTCCACCCCGGCGCCCAGGCTCAGGATCCGCGACTCAATCTGACGTACCGGGTGGATGATGAGGTAGGTGAACAGCAACACCAGCAACAGGCTGAGCACGGCCACGAAGCCGCTGGCCCACAGGATCTCGGTCTTCAGGTCGGCGATGGCGGAGCGCATGCGTATGACCTGCTCATCGACCTGGCCGCCGGTGATCGCCTCCAGCTGATCGTTGAGCCGGTTGAACTCTTCAAACCTGCCGTTGTTCTCGTCGCTCTTGGCCTTGCGCAGATCCTGCAAACCGTCCAGCCAGCTCAGGGCCGCGTCGAGATCGGTATAGATGGCTACGTCAGGAATGGACTCTTGATGGGTGGCAAGCAGGGCGCGATAGCTCGCCAGCTGCTGTTGATAGCTGCCAAGGATGCGTTCGTCCCCCAGGATCGCGTAACGGCGCAGGGTGCGCTCCAGATCGACCGCCTGGGCGCCGAGCAGGGTCGCACGGCGAGTATCGCGCACCGCCCGCTCCAGCTCATCGCTGGTCAGCTGGCTCAGGTGGGAGAGCGCCTGGCTGTCGTGCCAGATCATGCCTCCCAGGGGCATCAAGACCAGCACGAAGCCCATCAACACCACCTGAAGAAGAGAACGGGGCCGAACCTTGGTCATCTCGAACTGTCTCGCTTTTTCATGGGTGGGTCAGCATATCCGCACTCCCCCAAAAAGCAAAACCGGCCAGAGGGCCGGTTAGTTTCGATCGGAGGACTCACGCCAACCCGACGGATAACACACAGATGACGATAATAAAGGCCAATGCCCCGGAGGCGGTCAACAACGCCCATTTCATTTCAACACTCATATGAACCTCCTTTCTGCCAATCAGATTTGGATCACAACAGCTAAAACCATGTTAATTCATAGTGAACACGATAACCGTGAGCTGCGTATATATTTCAGACGAGCCCATCCCAAGGAAGCGGACAGCATGTTTTATCTCTGTAGCATTGGATCGAATCTGGAGCCTGCCCAACATGTCGGTCAGGCCGTCGCCGAACTGCTTGCCCGTTTCGGCCATCTGCGGCTGAGTTCGGTGATCCAGACCAAACCGGTGGGCATGCACTCGCACCACGACTTTCTCAACTGCCTGTTCATCATCGAGAGCGAGCTCTCCCTGCCCCAGCTGAAAGCCGAGTTCGTCCTCATGGAGCTGGCCCATGGCCGGGATCGCAACAACCCCCTGTGCAAGGTGGCGGACAGACCCCTGGATATCGACATCCTTGCACAAGGAGAACGGGACGACTTCGCGAAGGCCGGGGTGGATGCCTATCTGGAAGAGCTGCTGGCCGAATTCTATGGCCGGGGTCAGGTGCGCGATCGCAAGGTGGCGCTGCGGCTGCCGACCAGCAAGGTCTTCACCGCCCCCCTGCTCGGACAGGAGCCCGTCGAACTGTGGCAACCGCTGGAGGAGGGCAAGATCCCGGCCCCGCCGCAGACGGTGCATCCCCATCCCGGCGTCCCCCGCCACTGACCCATCCTGCTCCCCGGCCTGAGGCCGGGGCTTGTCCCTAGATGACCGCCAGGGAGCGCCCGCCATCCACCCGGATGCTGGCCCCCGTCATGTAGTCATTGCTCATCAGCAGCTGTACCGCCTGCCAGATGGGCTCCAGTCCTCCCTCTCTGGCCAGCGGGGTGCGCGCCAGCACCTGCTGGCGCCAGGCTTCCCCGTGTTCATCGAGAAACAGGATGGGGCCGGGCTCTATGGTGTTGACCCTCACCCCTGGTGCCAGCTCGCGGGCGAAGCTCATGGCGAGGGAATGGGCCCCGGCCTTGGTGGCCACGTAGGCGGCAAACTGGGGAGCGGGGGCGTGGATATAGATGTCGGTGATGTGGATGATGCCGGCATTGGGCTGACTTGAAAGCTGGGATGCCAGGGCCCGATTGAGCGCAAAGGGTGCCGCCATGTGCACCCGATAGAAGCGATCGAACTGCTCGTGCTGCGCCGCCGCATCCGTCGCCTCGGGCTCGAAGGCGGAGGCGTTGTGGATGATGAGCGCCAGATCCTCGTGGGCACGCAGGGCATCGATGAGCCGCTCCACCTCCCCAGCCTGGGCAAAGTCCGCCTGCACCAGTTCCACCCCGAGGGCGCGCAGCCGCGCCAGCTCCGGCCGCTCGCTGCGATAGCTGCCCGTCACTTGCCAACCGGCAGCCACCAGCCGCTCACACAGGTAGAAACCCAGTCGGCGGCCGCAGCCCGTCACCAATGCACGCATACCCTCTCCTTGTCTGACAGCGCCCGCCGACGTCTCCGGCGGGCCACAATCTTGCGCCCCGCGCCTATCAATGGGCGAGGCAAAACCCATTGGCCCACCCGTCCTTTCGACGGGCATAGTGACTCCATTGAAACGTACGGAGACTCAAGATGCTACAAGTTCGCGATCATATGCAGCGCCTGACCCAGGCACTCACCCCCGGCATGGGCCTCGCCGAGGCGCTGGATCGGCTGCACGGCACCGGCCTGAGCGGTCTGCCGGTACTGGATGCCCAACGGCAGCTCGTCGGCTTCCTGTCAGAGCAGGACTGCATCCCCAGCCTGCTGAGCGGCAGCTACTACTGCGATACCCGCACCCGGGTCGAGGATCTGATGAACCGCAACCCGCTCAGCGTCGGCCCTGACGACAGCATTCTGGATCTGGCTCGCCAGATGACCGGCGCCAAGCCCAAGATCTACCCGGTGTTGCAGCAAGGCAAGGTGACCGGCCTCATCAGCCGTCGGCAGGTGATGGCCGCCCTCAACCAGCAGATGAAACAGTGCCAGGCGACCTAGAGCTGGTAGCGGCTGCGATCCCCGATATCGAAATGGAGCGGCATGCGCCACTTGGCCAGACTGAGCAGGCCGAGCAGCAGGCCGCTCGCCAGCGCCACCAGGGCACTCGCCCACGCCAGGTGCAGCACCTCCAGCAACCAGCAGAGGGGGAGCAGCACCGGTAGCAGCCGGATACCCGGGATGGCGAAACAGAACTGCTCCTTGAAGACCAACCCGCTCAGGGTGGCCAGCGCCGCCCCCAGCACCAGCGCATCCGGCGCCCCGCAGGCGGCCAGCAGCAGTGCCCCCCATCCCAATCCCTGCAAGAGGAAGCGTATCCGCTTGTCATAGAGGTGCAGGCAGAACGCGCACAGGCCGCTCGCCACCGCCAGCGCCGTCAGCCAGTGGGATGGCGACAATAAATCCAGCCCCGTCAATGCACGACTCCCTCGACACAGGAGCAGCAAAGCTGCCAGACTGAGGCCGAGCCGATAGAGCATGACCGCCACCTTGTCGATGCCATCCAGTTCGCTTTCTATTTCAGGATTCGCCATCTGCTGTCGTCTCTGTGACATAGGTGTCGGCTACTATACCCAAATGATCGCGAGCCTGCCCCGCCCACTCAGGAGATGTGATTTGCGAGCCTTGCTGCTGTGCTGTCTGCTGTTGCCCTGCTGGCTGTCTGCCAAGACGCTGGTCATCGGCGGTACCATAGAGCCGCCCCTGAAGTGGCTCGATGCCGCTGGCCGGCCACAGGGGCTGGATGTGGATCTGGTCAGCACCATCTTCGGCGCACTCAGGGTGCCGATCAGAATCGATCTGATAGAAGCGGGAGCCCGCCTTACCCGCAACGCCCAGAATGGCGAGTACGATCTGGTGCTGACCCACTCCTACAAACCGGAGCGGGACGCCTACCTCCTCTATCCCAAGCAGGCTCACCTGCTGCACAGCTGGCACTTCTTCGTGCGCAAGGAGGACAAGGAGAAGATCCACTACCAGCAGCTCGCCGACCTCAAGCCGTGGCGCATCGGCATCACCAGGGATTTCGCCTATACCCCCGAGCTGATGGCCGCCAGCCGGGATCCGGCTTATCACTTCCAGGAGATCCCCATCAATGCCTTGCAACTGCGCAAGCTGATCGCCGGGCGCATCGACCTGGTGCCCATGCCCCTGGTGACCGCCTTTGCCCAGATCCATGAGGAGCATCTGGAGGGCCAGCTCGACTACCTGCCCAAGCCCCTGCGCACCAGCCCCTATTTCAACGCCTGGACCCGTGCCCGCGCCGACGCCGATACCCCGGCGCTGATGGCCGCCTATGACACCGAGCTGCTGCACATGAAGCAGGATGGGCGTCTGCAGGCCCTCTACGAGAAGCACGGCATCCCCTATCTTGTCCCCTGAAGTGGCTCCGCCGTGCCTGGGCTGCCGATTCCAGCCTGGCTGAGGCAGTCAAAGCCACTACTAAATTAAAAATAACCTCTATCTACATCCGTCATATATCAATAAATCAGCGTATTTATCTGCCTCATCCGCCATCGCCTCGACAAGTCGCCACTCCATTCACCCCGCCACCACGGCCAGCCGCCATGCTCAGGGCTTCACGTCTCGCAGGATGGGGTTTTGCAAGGAGATCAGGGTTTCGGTGGACTGGATCTCGTCGATGGTCTGGATCTTGTGGATCAGCACCGTCTGCAGCTCGTCGATGGAGCGGGTCATCACCTTCATGAAGATGCTGTAGTGGCCCGTGGTGTAGTAGGCCTCCACCACCTCGTCCAGGGCCTGCAGCTTGGCCAGGGCCGAGGGGTAATCCTTGGCGCTCTTGAGGTTGATGCCGATGAAGCAGCAGACGTCGTAACCCAGCTTCTTGGGGTTCACCTGCACCCGGGTGCCCTCGATGATCCCCCCCTGCTTCATCTTCTCCACCCGCACATGAATCGTGCCCGGGCTGACCGCCAGCTGCTTGGCCAGCTCCGCATAGGGGATGCGCGCATTCTCCATCAGGGCGGTGAGGATGGCCTGATCGAGATTATCGATCCGATAATTTTCCGGCACTTTTTTGCACTCCCGTTAACGATACAATATTAATCCAGGGCTTATTTTGAAGAAAAAAACACGACAAGCCTATTTCTATTATCGAATATTGAATTTGATGGTCCATCTGTTGAAGAATCACCACATCCAACGGGTTCGAGACAGGTACTTCAGCATGAAACAGCACTACATTCGCAGCCAACAGCAGATCAGCTTCGTCAAAGAGATGTTCTCCCGCCAACTCGCACTGCAACTCGGTCTGATGGAGGTGCAAGCCCCCATCCTGAGCCGGGTCGGTGATGGCACCCAGGACAATCTCTCCGGCTGCGAGCATGCGGTGCAGGTCAAGGTGAAGACCCTGCCCGAGCACAGCTACGAGGTGGTGCATTCCCTGGCCAAGTGGAAGCGCCAGACCCTGGGTCGCTTCGGTTTCGGTCCCGGCGAGGGCATCTACACCCACATGAAGGCGCTGCGCCCGGACGAAGACCGCCTCACCCCCATCCACTCGGTCTACGTGGATCAGTGGGACTGGGAGAAGGTAATGCCGAGCGAGCGCCGGGATCTGGCCTACTTGCAGGAGACGGTACGCGGCATCTGGAGCGCCATCAAGGCCACCGAGCGCGCGGTCTGCGCCGAGCACGAGCTGACCCCCTTCCTGCCGAGCGAGATCCAGTTCCTGCACAGTGAAGAGCTGCTGAGCCGTTACCCGAACCTCGACGCCAAGGGCCGCGAGCGCGCCATCGCCAAGGAGCTGGGGGCCGTGTTCCTCATCGGCATCGGCGGGGCCCTGTCTCACGGCGAGCGCCACGACGTGCGCGCCCCGGACTACGACGACTGGAGCAGCGAGAACGATCTCGGTCAGGGGCTTGCCGGTCTGAACGGCGACATCCTGGTATGGAACCCGGTGCTCAAGGACAGCTTCGAGATCTCCTCCATGGGGATCCGGGTTGACGCCGAGGCCCTGCGCCGCCAGCTCGCCACCACAGGGGACGAGGATCGCCTGCAATATGACTGGCACCAGGCGCTGCTGGCGGGCGAGATGCCCCAGACCATCGGCGGCGGCATCGGCCAGTCCCGCCTCGCCATGTTGCTGCTGCAAAAGGAGCACATCGGCGAGGTCCAGGTCGGCGTCTGGCCGGCGGAGATGAAGGCTGCCGTACCGGGTATGCTGTAAGAGATTGATTTGATTGCATCTGGTCCCGTGTTGTGGGAGCCGATGCGATAGCGAAGCTGGTCAGCCGGGGTGGAGAGCGTATCCCGGCTGATTGTAAGGCGGGCGTGCCTGCCGACCCTGGGGCTTGCCCCTGCGATCCGCTCAACCCACCTCAGATCGCATCGAATACATTCCTCTCGGCAATCTTCGGATTGCCGCTTTTTTTGTCTTTTCCACCCGATTCAAGCCAGAAAAAAGGGGCCTGAGCCCCTGCTTTCATCATCACTGCCGTCAGTACGCCTTGCTGCCCAGCAGATGGCCATCCACCGGCGAGGCCAGCCCGTACTGGGAATACTTGCCGTGAAACTCCTTGGTGGTCTGGCCGAGATCTCCCTTGTATCGGGGATCCTGGGGGCGCTCCTGACTGTTGATGTAGAAGGAGACGTCCCAGGCCTGCTGATCGCTCAGGCTCCCACCCTGGGAGAGGGGCATGTTGCTCTTGATGAAGGCGGCGGCCTTGTCGATGCCATGCATGCCCGCCCCCCAGTTGTAGCTCTCCTTGCCCCACAGCGGCGGGAACACGAAGCGCTCGGCTACCTTCTTGCCCTCGCCGCTGGCGCCGTGGCAATCGGCGCAGCGCTCCCCATAGACGGCCTGACCCCGCTTGAAGTCAGGGGCCTGGGGCGGCTCGGCCACCGCGAAGAAGTTGCGGCCCGGCAGCTTGTCGCTGATGGCCGCCCCGCTCGCCAGCCAGTAGGAGTAGGCCACCAGATCCCGAATGGCCGGGCTATCATAGGCCGGTGGCTCGCCGCCCTTGGCATTCATGGAGAACAGGAAGCAGCCCTGCAACCTGTCTTCATAGGTGTTCACCTTGTTGTTCTTCTTGCGATAGGCAGGATAGGCGGGATAGGCCCCCCACAGCGGGCTGGCGCCGGGGATGATGCCGCTGCCCAGATGGCAGTTGCTGCACTGCAGGCCGTTGCCTGACTGCCCCTGTCCCTTGAGCTGCTGGGTGTTGACGAACAGGCTGTAGCCACGCTTGATGGCGGCCCCCATTTCGCCGTCCGGTACCTTCGACCAGTCGGGCACCTGATGATACTGGCCATCCGGCGCCTTCTCGCCGAGGGGGACGCTGAACTGATCGTCGAAGGATGCGGCCTGGGCAAATCCGGCCAGCAGGCAAAGCAGCAGATAGGACTGTCTCATTTCGCCACCCCCAACGTCGCAAAGTAGTTGGCCACCGCATCCACCTCGGCGTCGCTCAGGGCCTTGGCGATGGCGGGCATGGAACCCATGGCGCCATCCGGGCGCTTGTTCGCCTTCCAGTAATGAAGCTGGCGCTTGAGGTAGGCGGGATCCTGCCCGGCGAGGCGCGGGAACAGCGGGCTTACGCCGACACCGCTCGGGCCATGGCAGGCCACGCAGGCGGGCAGGTTGCGATCCGGCTTGCCCGCCAGGGCCAGCCGCTCACCCGCTTCCATGTCCCCCGGCCACTTGTCACCGCTCCAGTGCAGGGGGATCTCCTTCGCCTCTGCCTGACTCGAAAAGTGCTTGGCGGCGCGGGCAATCTGCTCATCGCTGAGCTGATAGATGATGGGATTCATGAAGTCGCTGACCCGCTTGCCGCTGCGAAAGGCGCGCAGTTGTTCGCTGATGTAGGCTTCGGACTGCCCCCACAGGTTGGGGATGTTCGGCTCCTTGGGGACGCCGTTCATGCTGTGGCAGGTGGCGCAGATCTCGGGCACATCCTGAACGGCCTGCTCCGCCATCGCCAGGGGCGACCCCAGACTGGCGCAGAGCAGGATGAGTGAGCATGGTATTTTCATCGGCAAAGGTCCCTCTTCTGAAAATAACAACATAATCATCAATGATATGCAGAGTAGCATCCCGATCAGAGGAGACACAGCCCTATTTCCCTCATCCGGGCATGGATATATGAACAGAGACGACAACGCCAGCCCCCAAGGCTGGCGTTTTGCACAGAACAGCTTGCTGAGCCCTTATGTCATTGTGCGACATACCGACACGATACGCCGTTCAACAAAAGCGATATTCAAACCCCGCCCCTATGTGAGTTTGCCGCGGCAGCTCCTTCTTTCGAGCACCTGTACAGTGGCATGCAAAGAGCTGCGTCACCTCTTCTTGCTCCAGATAGGCTCCCAGCGCCTTGGCACGCCCCGCACCCGAAAACTTCAGATGCAGGCCGCCGATGATGGCATGCACCCGCTCATCACCGCAGACCTCTCTGGCCCGCTGGACAATATTCTCGACTCCGGCATGACCACAACCGATAAAGATGATAAGACCTTCGGGACTCTTGTAAGCCAGAGCCGAGTCATCGCTAATAAGATCCTTCTCCACTCGCCCGCCACGCACTATATAGCCGAGCAAGGAGGGTTTGGCCCGATCCCGCCTCAGGATGGATCCCAGAAACACCAGATGTTCAGACAGCCAGACCGGCTCGGCCGAGCACTGGGGGATCAGCCCCCTCGCAGCCAGGGCCGAGAGTTCAAGCCCCCCCGAGAGGCGATAGAGGTTGAATCGCCGAAACGGCAGCGGCAGGAAATAACCCCGTTCATGAAACACGTCAGGGCAGGCGATCAGGGGAATGGGTTCGGTATAGGGTGGCAGCATGTCTATGCCACCCACGTGATCGTAATGGCCGTGGGATAACACCACATGGGAGAGGGAGGCGAGATCCACACCCATTGCCTCGGCATTGGGGCGCAAGGCCCGCCCTCTGCCACTATCAAACAGCACCCTGAGACCATCGCACTCCAGCAGCAGGGCCAGCCCTCTTTCGGGAACACAAGCCGGGTGATGAACTTCGTCATCCACCAGCACAGAAAACTTGATCATCTCACCTCCCTGAACACAAAAACGCAGGCACCAGGCCTGCGTTTTTCATCAATGACACCCTTATGGCTGACTCATGGTGAGACCATTGCTGTCGGCCCCCAGCAGCAGTTTCTTGCCGGGGATGACCCGACCGCTGAGCAGGGCCTGGGCCAAGGGGTTTTCCACCTTCTGCTGGATCGCCCGCTTGAGGGGACGCGCCCCGTAGACGGGATCGAAACCGGCGTGCACCAGCTTGGTCAGCAGCTCCTCGCTCACCTCCACCTCGAAGCCCTGGGACTCCAGGCGGCCCATCAGGCTCTTGAGCTGGATGCGGGCGATGGACTTGATGTGATCCTCGCCAAGCGGGTGGAACACCACGGTCTCGTCGATCCGGTTGATGAACTCCGGACGGAAGCTGCGGGTCAGCAACTCCATCAGCAGGCCCTTCATCTCCTCATAATCCTTCTCGGCATAGTGCTCCTGGATCAGATCCGAGCCGAGGTTGGAGGTCATGATCACCACCGTATTGCGGAAGTCCACGGTGCGGCCCTGACCATCGGTCAGACGACCGTCGTCCAGCACCTGCAACAGGATGTTGAACACATCCGGGTGGGCTTTTTCCACCTCGTCCAGCAGGATCACCGAGTAGGGGTGACGGCGCACCGCCTCGGTCAGATAACCTCCCTCTTCATACCCCACGTATCCCGGAGGCGCACCCACCAGACGGGCCACGCTGTGCTTCTCCATGAATTCGGACATGTCGATGCGCACCATGGCGTCCTGGGTATCGAACAGGAACTCGGCCAACGCCTTGCACAGCTCTGTCTTGCCCACCCCGGTGGGACCGAGGAACAGGAAGGAGCCGATGGGACGGTTCGGATCCGACAAGCCCGCCCGGGAGCGGCGAATCGCGTTGGAGACGGCGTCCACCGCCTCCTCCTGGCCGATCACCCGGCTGTGCAGCTGATCTTCCATCCGCAGCAGCTTGTCCCGCTCCCCTTCCAGCATCCGCGCCACCGGGATGCCGGTCCAGCGGGCCAGCACATCGGCAATCTCCACGTCGGTGACGCGATTGCGCAGCAGGCTGGTCTCCTGCATCTCGGCCTGAGTGGCGAGGTCGAGCTGTTTCTCGAGCTCGGGGATACGGCCATACTGCAGCTCGGACATGCGGGCCAAGTCCCCTGCGCGGCGCGCCACATCCAGATCCTGACGGGCCTGCTCCAGCGCCGCCTTGATGTGCTGGGTGCCGGCGAGGGCTGCCTTCTCGGCCTTCCACACCTCTTCCAGCTCGTTGTATTCCCGCTCTTTTTCAGACAGCTCCTGATTGAGCAAGTCCAGACGCTTGCGGCTGGCATCGTCATCTTCTTTCAGCAGCGCCTGCTGCTCCAGTTTCAACTGGATGATGCGCCGCTCGAGCCGATCCAGGGACTCCGGCTTGGAGTCTATCTGCAGCCGGATGCTGGCCGCCGCCTCATCGATGAGATCGATGGCCTTGTCCGGCAACTGGCGATCCGCAATGTAGCGGTGGGACAGCTGGGCCGCCGCAACAATAGCGGGGTCTGTGATCTGCACGTGGTGGTGCAGCTCGTAGCGTTCTTTAAGGCCGCGCAGGATGGCGATGGTGTCCTCCACCGAGGGTTCCTCCACCAGCACCTTCTGGAAGCGGCGCTCCAGGGCGGCATCCTTCTCCACGTACTGACGATACTCGTCCAGGGTCGTGGCACCGACGCAGTGCAGCTCACCGCGCGCCAGGGCCGGCTTGAGCATGTTGCCCGCGTCCATGGCCCCCTCGCCCTTGCCGGCGCCCACCATGGTGTGCAGCTCGTCCACGAACAGGATGACGCTGCCCTCCTCCTTGGCGAGATCGTTCAGGACCGCCTTGAGGCGCTCCTCGAACTCGCCGCGATACTTGGCACCGGCCACCAGAGCCCCCATGTCCAGGGAGAGCACCCGCTTGTTCTTGAGCCCTTCCGGCACCTCACCGTTGACGATGCGCTGGGCCAGCCCCTCGACGATGGCGGTCTTGCCCACGCCCGGGGCCCCGATCAGCACGGGGTTGTTCTTGGTGCGGCGCTGCAGCACCTGGATGGTGCGGCGGATCTCGTCATCACGACCGATGACGGGATCGAGTTTGCCGAGTTCGGCCCGCTCGGTGAGATCGATGGTGTACTTCTCCAGCGCCTGGCGGTTCTCCTCGGCGTTGGCGTCATCCACCTTCTTGCCACCACGCACCTTGTCGATGGCGGCCTCGAGTTTCTCCTTGGTCAGCCCCTGGGCACGCAGCAGCTCACCCAGGGTGCCCTTCTCGTCCAGAGCGGCCAGCACGAACAGTTCGGATGAGATGAACTGATCCTTGCGTTGCTGTGCCAGCTTGTCACAGACGTTGAGCAGACGGCCGAGGCCGTTGGAGAGCTGCACGTCCCCCTCGACCCCGCTGACGCGAGGCAGGCGATCGAGCTCCTCCCCCAGGCGCGAGCGCAGGGCATTGATGTCCAACCCGGTCAGGGTCAGCAGCGGACGAATGGAGCCGCCATCCTGATTGACCAGAGCGGTCATCAGATGGACGGGTTCGATGAATTGATGATCACGACCCAGTGCCAATGACTGGGCGTCGGAAATTGCGACTTGGAATTTGCTGGTCAGGCGATCGAGGCGCATTGCACTCCCCCTCTTCAGACAGACGCCGCCGGGGCGGCAACAACAGAACTTTCTGACAGGGAAGATGAGGTCTTGGAATGGGATTTCAAGGGGTGACTGTTTATTTTTCCCTCAATAGCGGTGCCAAAAGAGCGCCGCCCTGCATCACAGGGCGGCGCCGGGAAAGGCGCTCGCGGGTATCCGAGCGCTTCTCGAATTATTCCGCCAGCCAGATGATGGAGGCCATTCGGCCGGTCTGGCCGTCACGGCGATAGGAGAAGAAGCGCTCCTCCTCACCGAAGGTGCAGTGTTCGCCACCATAGACGGCGGTCACCCCGGCACGGGCTAGGCGCAGCCTCGCCAGCTGATAGATATCCGCCAGCCACTTGCCCTCGTTGGCCGACTGCACGAAGGCCGCGACCGCCTCAGCCTGCTCGGCCAGAAAGGCATCGCGCACCTCGCCCCCCACCTCGAACGCGGTGGGGCCGATGGCGGGGCCGAGCCAGGCGAGAATGTCGCTCGGCTCGCAACCCATGGCGGCGATGCTGGCTTCCAGCACACCGGCATGAAGACCGCGCCAGCCGGCGTGGGCGGCAGCCACCCGAGTGCCAGCCTTGTCGCAGAACAGCACCGGCAGGCAGTCGGCGGTCATGACTATGCAGGCAAGACCAGCGTCTCTGCCACAGGCAGCATCGGCATCCGGCGCGGCGTCGTAGTCATTGCTGACGGGATGGACGGCAACACCGTGCACCTGATTGAGCCAGTTGAGCCGACCTGGAATGTTCGCGGCCTGTTGCAGCAGGGCGCGGTTCGCCTCGACCCGCCCGGAGTCATCCCCCACGTGGGCTCCCAGGTTCAGCCCCTCGAAGACGCCCTCGCTGATGCCCCCATTCCGGGTAGTCGACAGGGCTCTGACGTTGGCAGCCGCCGGCCAGTGGGGGACTATCCAGTTCATCCGCGATTCCTTCATTGATTCACCTCATATGAAAACGGGGCCCCGCCAAGGGAGCCCCGCTCGATTCATCGTTCAGGCCGAATGCCGAATAACGGCAAGATCCGACGCAGACAGGCTGCATCAGTTCCAGACCAGATCATCCGGGTTGGCCAGGGTGTCTGCCCGCAACACCTCCATCAGATCCAGCATGTCCTGCGGCGTGGAGGAGTGCCACTCCATGACTTCGCCGGTGATGGGGTGAGCCAGCTTCAACATGGTGGCGTGCAGTGCCTGACGGTTGAAGTTGCGCAGGGCCAGGGTCAGCTCCGGGGTCGCATTGCGCAGCAGACGCAGACGGCCACCGTAGGCGGGATCCCCTACCAGCGGGTGCTTGATGTGAGCCATGTGTACCCGGATCTGGTGGGTACGTCCGGTCTCGAGGCGCAGCCGCAGGCGGGTATGGCCGCGGAACTTCTCGTGCACCCGGAAGTGGGTCACGGAGGGACGGCCATTGGGCACCACGGCCATGTGGGTACGCTGGGTCGGGTGACGGCCGATGGGGGCATCGACGGTGCCACCTGCGGTCATGTGACCGATGGCAACGGCCTCGTACTCACGGGTGATCTGGCGTGCCTGCAGGGCTTCCACCAGATGGGTCTGGGCCGGAATGGTCTTGGCGACCACCATCAACCCAGTGGTGTCTTTATCCAGACGGTGCACGATACCGGCGCGGGGCACCTCGGCAATGCCGGGGTAGCGGTGCAGCAGGGCGTTGAGAATGGTGCCATCCGGCGTGCCCGCACCCGGGTGAACCACCAGGCCGGCAGGCTTGTCGATCACCAGAATGTGTTCATCTTCGTAGACGATGTTGAGTTCGATGTGCTGGGCATCCCAGCGGGTATCGTCTTCCAGTTCGACATCTACATGTACCTGTTGCCCGGCCAGGATCTTCTCGCGCGGGGTATTGGCAACCTGACCATCCAGGGTCACTCTGTCCTGTAAAATCCACTCCTTGATGCGGGTTCTGGAGTAGTCTGGAAACAATTCAGCCAGGGCCTGGTCGAGTCGCTGCCCGAATTGGTGATCCTGAAATTCGCCTGTCAGTTCAATATGCTGGCTCATGTATGGTCTCTTGAGCGGGGGTATCAATTCGAAATAATCCGGGTATTCTAGCTTTTCTTTTAGCCAAGCATAACGGATACTTTGCCAATTTCGTGGAAATGGACCGGATGTTGTTGATGGGAAAGAAGTCTCACCTGCTGATGTCACTCGCCTTGATCGCTACCCTGATCACTGGTTGTTCCAGCACCAAACCCAAGGTTCCCGACGAGCCGCCGGAAGTTCTGTACCAGCAAGCCCGCCTCAAACTGGACACTGGTAACTACCTGAACGCCATCGAATTGCTGGAAGCCCTCGACTCTCGCTACCCGTTCGGCGCCTACTCAAACCAGGTCCAGCTCGATCTCATTTACGCCTACTACAAGCAGGACGATACCGCTCAGGCCATCGCCAATATCGACCGCTTCATCCGTCTGAACCCGGCCCACAAGAACATCGACTACGTGTTCTACATGCGCGGGCTGACCAACATGGCGGCGGATTACAACTTCTTCCAGGATTTCCTCGGCATCAATCGTGATGACAAGGATCCGGCCTACGCTCGTCAGGCGTTCCAGGACTTCAAGACCCTGCTGCAGAATTACCCGACCAGCCAGTATGCCGCCGATGCCCGTGCCCGCATGATTGGTCTGAAGACCCGTCTCGCCCGCTACGATCTCAGCGTGGCCGAGTACTACGTCAAGCGTGATGCCCTGATTGCCGCCGCCAACCGTGCCAAGTTGATCGTCGAGACCTACCCCGACACGGTCGAAACCGAGAAGGCGCTGGAGATCATGGTCGAATCCTACGACACCCTGAAGATGCCGACCCTGGCACGCCACGCCCGCGAAGTGCTGGCCAAGAACTACCCGGACAATCGCCTCGGCCGCGGCTGAAAGCGCATCGTTCTGCCATAAAAAAACCGGAGCCTGGGCTCCGGTTTTTTTATGGGCGTTTTTCATCCATGTCGGCCGTCCGCATGGGGAGAGATGGGGCCGATGAATCGCATCACCTCTTACTTGGCCACGTTGCCCGCCACGTTGAGGGCATCCCAGGTGCGGGAGAAGGGCGGGGCGTAGGCGAAGTCCAGCATGCCGAGCTGCTCCGTCGTCACCCCCATGGTGATGGCGACCGCCAGGGCGTCGATACGGTGCACGGCTCCCTTGCGGCCCAGGATCTGTCCCCCCAGCAGGCGCTTGCTGCCCGCCTCATACACCAGCTTGATATGGATGTCGGACTGACCTGGGCTGTAGTTGGTGTGGCACTTGTCCTTGATGACCACGGTGCGATAGTCGATGCCCATCTGCTGGGCCTCTTTCTCAGAGAGCCCGGTGCGACCCGCCTCCAGTCCCAGCACCTTGAGGGCCGCCGAGCCCAAGGTCCCCGGGAACACCTGTTCGGCCCCCGCCAGGTTCTCTCCTACCATGCGACCCAGCTTGTTGGCGATGGTGGCAAGCGGCACATAGACCTGCTGCTGCTTGACGCCGTGCCAGACGCTGGCGCAATCCCCCGCCGACCAGACGTTCGGCAAGGAGCTGCGGCCCTGACGGTCGATCTCGATGGCGCCGTTGGTCAGCCGTTTGATGCCGGTCTCGGCCAGAAACTCGGTGTTGGGCCTGACTCCGGTGCAGACCACCACGATATCGGCCTCGTATTCCCCTTGATCGGTACGCACGCCGGTTACCCGACCATCACCGAGCAAGGCCTCGACCCGCTCGCCGAGGTGCAGGCTGACTCCCTGCTCCCGCAGCTCGGTCTCGATGTGCCGGGTGATCTCGCTATCGAACGCATCCGGGATGACCCGCTCGGCCAACTCGATGAGGCGCACCTCCTTGCCCTGATGGACCAGCGCCTCCACCACCTCCAGCCCGATAAAGCCGGAGCCGATGACGATCGCCTTCTTGTTGTCCTTGTTCTGCACCGCAGCCTTGAGGGCCAGGCCGTCCGCCATGCGGCGCAGGCCGAATACGCCCTCCTGCTGCAGGCTGGGAATGGGTGGCATCACCTCACGGGCGCCGGTGGCGATCATCAGCCGATCGTAGCGATCGGTGAAGGTGTCACCGTCGTGTTCCACCACCAGGGTCTGGGCGGTCGGATCCAGGCTCAGCACCCGGTGACCGGTCTTGACCTCGATCCCCTTGGCGGCGAACTGCTCGACGCTGAGCTCGGCCATGAAGCCGGGATCTTGGAAGTCGTCGCCGACGAAATAGGGCAGACCACAGGCTCCGAAGGAGATCACCTCGGACGCCTCATAGACCAGGATCTCCGCATCCTTGGCCAGCCGGCGAGCCTTGGCGGCCGCACTCATGCCGGCGGCTTCGCCCCCTATGATGACAATACGCATTGCTTGACTCCTGTAACGACAGGGGAGGCCTCGCCTCCCCGTTTCATAGTTCGATGATTAAGAACGTGGGCCCGCTCAGACCCGGGATTCTTCCCCGTCCAGGCTTATCTCGGCATCGTTATTGAACACCGTCATGTCGGTCTGTCCCATCAGCTTGCTGGTGATGGTGCCCGCCGTGATGGAGCCGGAGACGTTGAGGGCGGTGCGGCCCATGTCGATGAGGGGCTCGATGGAGATGAGCAGACCCGCCAGGGCCACCGGGAAGTCCAGGGCGGAGAGCACGATCAGCGCCGCGAAGGTGGCACCGCCCCCGACCCCGGCCACCCCGAAGGAGCTGACGGTGATGATGGCAATCAGGGTCATGATGAAGCCGGGATCCAGAGGATTGACCCCCACGGTCGGGGCTATCATCACCGCCAGCATGGCCGGGTAGATACCGGCGCAACCGTTCTGGCCTATGGTGGCGCCGAAAGAGGCGGCGAAGTTGGCGATCCCCTCCGGGATGCCGAGCGCCTTGGTCTGGGTCTGCACGTTCATGGGGATGGAGCCCGCGCTGGTGCGGGAGGTAAAGGCGAAGGCCAGCACCGGCATGATCTTCTTCAGGAAGCGGGCCGGGTTGATCCCCACCAGGCTCACCAGCAGCAGGTGCACGGCGAACATGATGGCGATGGCGCCGTAGGAGGCCAGCACGAAGTTCAGCAGGTTGAGGATGTCAGCGTAGTTGGAGCCGGACACCACCTTGGCCATCAGCGCCAGCACGCCGTAGGGAGTGAGGCGCAGCACCAGGGTCACCATCCGCATGACGATGGCGTGGGCCACCTGCATGAAGCGCTCGAAGCTGGCGAAGATCTCCGGCTGCTTGCGGGCGATGCCAGTGGCCGACAGGCCGATGAAGATGGAGAAGATCACCACGGCGATGGTGGAAGTCTTGCGCACCCCCGTCATGTCGAGGAAGGGGTTGGCCGGAATGAATTCCAGCACCATCTTGGCAAACGACATGTGTTCGACGCTGCCGAGGCTGGTCTGCAAGGCGGCCCCACGGGCTGTCTCGGCGGCGCCGGCGGTGAGCCCCTCGGCAGTCAGGCCGAACAGGTTGGACATCAGAATGCCCGCCCCGGCCGCAATCATGGTGGTGAAGATCAGCACCCCTATGGTCAGGCCGCTGATCTTGCCGAGTGCACTGCCGCCGGAGAGCTTCAGGATGGCGCCGATGATGGAGACCATGATGAGGGGGATGATGATCATCTGCAGCAGCTTCACATAGCCGCTGCCGACGATATCCAGATAGTCGACGGTCTTCACCAGTACATCGGCGCCGACGCCGTACAGCAGTTGCAGTGCGCCGCCGAACAGGATGCCGAGGCCCAGACCCGCGAAGACCCGGCGGGTGAAGCTGACGTGGGTTTGCTGCAGGCGATAGAGAAACAGCAGCAACATGACCAGGATGGCCAGATTACCGATAACGCTAAGTGTCATGATATTCCCCAAATGACCGGGCCTGGCCCGGGATGAATGGACGAGCACCTCATGTGCATCCGTCCTGAAACTGGCCGCATCGTGGCGGCACGCCCCCCGGTATGGCCGGGGTGGCGCCAGTCAAAGACAGAGGGTGGCCTGCGCCACCCTCTTCATCAGCTCGCCTTGCCTTGTTGCTTGGCCCGCATGATGTTGATGATCTCGATATCGGTATCCAGCATCCCCTGCTTGGAGAGCCGGCCCAGGTTGGCGATGGTCTGGTCCACGTCATCGGAGACGATCCCCTCGCTCTGGGGCACTCTCAGGTTGTTGATGGCCATCAGGGAGGATTTGACCGCCGCCGAGGTGGAAGTGGAGACCTTCATGGAGCAGGCGCTGCCCGCTCCGTCGCAGATAATACCGGAAACGTCGCCAATCATGTTGTTGATGCAGTGGCTGATCTGTTCGAACTGGCCGCCCAGCAGCCAGGTGATGGCGGCGCCCGAGCCCATGGCGGCGGTACTGGCGGCGCACAGGGCCGACAACTTGTTCTGGTAGGCCTTGATGTAGATGGCCACCAGGTGGCTCATCACCAGGGCCCGCGCCAGCTGCTCGTCGCTCGCGTTGAGGAAGCGGGCGGCGGCGACCACCGGCATGGTGGCGGCGATGCCCTGATTGCCGGAGCCGGAGTTGGACATGGCGGGCAGCATGGCGCCATCCATGCGCGCATCGGAGGCGGCAGAGGAGAGGCGCATGGCCAGCGTCATCAGGTCGTCGGAGAGCAGCTTGCGCTCCACCTGATCGGTCAGGATCTTGCCGATGCGCAGGCCATAGCCCTGCAACCCCTCATCCGCCAGCGCCTGGTTCATGCTGGCCGCCTCGCGAATGAAGTCGATCTCCGCCAATGGTGCTTCCAGCGCAAACTCCACGATCTCCTTCAGGGTCATGGTGGGCTTGTCGGATTTGGCGGGCTGGATCTGCACCCCGGGGGCGCTGTCCTGCTCCATCAGCACCTCGCCATCCTTCTCCATCAGCACGATGCGGGTGTGATCGGTGCAGATCACCACCCGGGCGCTGTGGCCGTCTGCTTCGGCCAGCACCTCGGCGTAGAGCACATCCGGCACATCCTTCACATCCACCTGAATGAGGGGGAGCAGCGTCTTGGCCGCCTCCACCTGGGCCGGCGTCAGGGTCTTGAGCACCTCGAGGCCCGCATCCGGGTTGCCCCCTGTGATGCCGACGGCGGCAGCCACCGGCAGACCAATCATGCCGGTGCCGGGCACGCCCACCCCCATGCCGTTCTTGAACAGGTTGCCGCTCACCCAGACGCTGATGCGGGCAGGATCCTGCCCCAGCAGCCTGCGGCAGTTGGCCGCCGCCAGCGCCACCGACATGGGTTCGGTGCAGCCAAGGGCCGGCACCACTTCACGCTTGAGCAGGGTTATGAAATCGGTCCATTGTGCTTTCATCTGTGGTTCTCGTATTCACTGTGCCGCGTGACATTGCTGGCCCGGCGGATGGATCTGGTGGAAGGAAAGCCGCTGCGGGCCCGCCCGTTCCTGTAACTTTATTTGATTTTAATGACGTCAGAATCAAATAAAATTGAAGCCGTTCGCCTTTTGCCTTTTGCCTTTTGCCTTTTGCCGCCATTATGCCTTCCAGCAGGAGGAACGTCACCGGATTGCGATCCGGATCGCCATTTGGAGTCCAAACGAACCCGCTCGTCGCCGACGCCAAACTTCCCCCGGCCCCTGTCCCAACCGCCTGTGATCGGGCCGAACGCCTAATACCGGGCAATAAAAAAAGGAGGCCGAAGCCTCCTTTTTTTATTCCGCTGACGCTTACAGCGCCTTGAGGATCGCCTCGACGCTGGCCTTGGCATCGCCAAACAGCATCTGGGTATTTTCCTTGAAGAACAGCGGGTTCTGGACACCGGCGTAGCCAGTGTTCATGGAGCGCTTGAAGCCGATGACGTTCTGCGCCTTCCACACTTCCAGCACCGGCATGCCAGCGATGGGGCTGCCCGGATCTTCCATGGCGGCCGGGTTGACGGTGTCGTTCGCACCGATCACCAGCACCACGTCAGTATCGCTGAAGTCCTCGTTGATCTCGTCCATTTCCAGCACGATATCGTACGGGACCTTGGCTTCCGCCAGCAGCACGTTCATGTGACCCGGCAGACGACCGGCCACCGGGTGGATACCGAAGCGCACCTTGACGCCACGATCACGCAACTTCTGGGTGATCTCGGCCACCGGATACTGAGCCTGTGCCACCGCCATGCCGTAGCCCGGGGTGATGATGACGGAGCTGGCGCTTTTCAGCATCTCGGCCACGTCTTCGGCATTCGTCTCGCGGTACTCGCCCAGTTCCTGGTCGGCGGTGGAGGCCACGCCATCGGAGCCGAAGCCACCGGCGATGACGGAGATGAAGGAGCGGTTCATCGCCTTGCACATGATGTACGAGAGGATGGCACCGGAGGAACCCACCAGGGCACCGGTCACGATCAGCAGGTCGTTGGAGAGCATGAAGCCCGCCGCCGCCGCTGCCCAACCGGAGTAGGAGTTCAGCATGGAGACCACGACCGGCATGTCAGCGCCACCGATGGAGGCGACCAGGTGCCAGCCGAACGCGAAGGCGATCAGGGTCATCAGCAACAGGGCGAAGGTGGAGCCACCGGCATTGACGAAGTGGATCATCAGTGCCAGCGACACGACCACGGCCAGCAGGTTCAGCTTGTGGCGATGGGGCAGTTGCAGCGGCTTGGAGGAGATGAGGCCACGCAGCTTGCCGAACGCGACTATGGAACCGGTGAAGGTCACGGCACCGATGAAGACGCCGAGGAAGACTTCCACCAGGTGGATGTTCAGCATGGCGCCAGACAGGTGCTCGACCTGGGCGACACTGGCCGCCTGCTCGAACGCCGCCCGGGCTGCCGCCAGGGTGGCATCCAGGTTGGAACCGACGGAGACCACCACCTCGGCAGGGGCGGACGGGTGCAGGTCGATGAAGCTGTTGAAGCCCACCAGTACCGCCGCCATGCCCACGAAGCTGTGCAGCACGGCCACCAGCTCGGGCATCTCGGTCATCTCGACCTTGAGTGCCAGCCGCACGCCGATGGCGCCGCCGATGACCATGGCCAGGATGATCCAGTGCACGCCACTGGTTTCCGGGTTGAAGACGGTGGCGAGCAGGGCGATGGCCATACCCGCGATACCGAACAGGTTGCCATGCTTGGCCGTCTCTTGCTTCGACAGTCCCGCGAGACTGAGGATGAAGAGCACGGCGGCAACGATATAGGATGCTGTTACCAGTCCTTGAGACACGTTAAACCCCCTTAATCCTTACGGAACATCTTCAGCATGCGCTGAGTAACGGTGAAGCCACCGAAGATGTTGATACTGGCAATCAGCACGGCGATAAAGGCCAACACGGTGACCAGGGTCGACCCTTGCCCTATCTGCAGCAGGGCGCCGACCACGATGATGCCGGAGATGGCATTGGTGACCGACATCAGCGGCGTGTGCAGGGAGTGGGAGACGTTCCACACCACGTAGTAACCGACCACGCAAGCCAGGATGAAGACGGTGAAGTGGGAGAGGAAGGCGGCAGGGGCCACCGCAGCCACCCAACCGAAGGCGGCGATGCCGAGGGCACCGAACACGAACTTCTTGTTGGAGGGTTTCTTCTCTTCCACCTTCTTCGGCGCAGCCTTGGCGGCCGGCTTCTGGGGAGCGGCGGAGACAGAGATCGCGGGGGGCGGGAAGGTTACTTCACCGGCCTGGATCACCGTCATGTTGCGCTGGACCACGTCCTCGAAGTCGATGGCGACGCTGCCGTCCTTCTCCTTGCACATCAGCTTCATCAGGTTGACCAGGTTGGTCCCGTAGAGCTGGGAGGATTGGGCAGGCAGACGACCCGGCAGGTCGGTGTAACCGATCACCTTGACGCCGTTCGGGGTGACGAACAGCTCGGTCGGCACCGTGTATTCGCAGTTGCCGCCGGTGGCGGCCGCGAGATCCACAATCACCGAGCCCGGCTTCATGCTGTCCACCATCTCTTTGGTGATGAGCTTGGGAGCAGGGCGGCCCGGGATCAGGGCGGTAGTGATGATGATGTCCACTTCCTTGGCCTGCTGGGCGAACAGCTCCATCTCGGCCTTGATGAACTCATCGGACATGACCTTGGCGTAACCGTCGCTGGAGGCGCCATCTTCACCGCCGAAGTCCAGCTTGAGGAACTCGCCACCCATGGACTCGATCTGCTCGGCCACTTCCAGACGGGTGTCGAAGGCACGCACGATGGCGCCGAGGGAACCGGCGGTCCCGATGGCGGCCAGACCGGCCACGCCGGCACCGATCACCAGTACCTTGGCAGGGGGAACCTTGCCGGCGGCGGTGATCTGACCGGTGAAGAAGCGACCAAACTGGTGGGCGGCTTCGACCACGGCGCGATAGCCACCGATGTTGGCCATGGAGGAGAGGGCATCCAGGGACTGGGCACGGGAGATCCGCGGCACCATGTCCATCGCCATCACATTGATGTTGCGCGCGGACAGCTTCTCGACCAGCTCGGGGTTCTGGGCGGGCCAGATGAAGCTCACCAGGGTGGCGCCATCCTTAATTTCTGCGATCTCGGCGTCGGTCGGCGCATTGACCTTGAAGATGAGGTCGGCTTGCCAGACGCTCGGCACCACGCTGGCACCGGCAGCCTCGAAGGCGGCATCATCGAAGCTGGCCAGCTGGCCGGCACCGGCCTCGATGGCAACCTCGAAGCCGAGCTTTTTCAGCTGCTCGACGGTGGCCGGGGTCGCTGCGACCCGGGTCTCACCGGCGAGACTCTCTCTCGGTATTCCAATCTGCATGACTATTCCCTGATGGTTAATAAACAATCATTGCCCAGTCTCTCATGTCTGAGCAGACAAGGCATGATCAAAGTACAGGTCACGGGCCCTTTGTTATGAAAATCAGCAGGCGTTACCTCAACCTCCTGTCATGGTCAGGCCCCCGCTTTTCAGGCGCGAAGGTGATTAGTATCAAATTTTGGAGTTTTATTACAACCGCAGCCCGGACGGCGTCGGTACAGAATTCAGCCCAACCCGACCCATGATTAAAAAAAACAAACTAAATTAGCGACTTATACCAGCAAAAAGCACCAAAAAAAGTGATCCAACCAGTCAAAAAAAATGTTTAACCGGCCCTCTATCTTAGCGTTTTTTGTTCTTACGAAATCTGCCGTTGGCGCATGGGATGAGACGAAGCGGAAAAAAGTAACCGTTTTGTAACGAGAACGGGGCCACTTCCCCGCCCGCAGGCTGAGGAAGGGCCCCGCTATACATAGCCGACTGGCACTGGCAGCAGCTGGGTTCCGCTTACCAGGCAGCCTCATAAATATGCTTGCTCTGGGCGAGGTCGATGTCGCCGTGCTCACCCAGGCTGGTCATGCCGTGCTCTTCCAGCTTGGCCAGCAGGGTATCGATGCCCGCATCCGCCAGACCATAGTCCCGCAGGCGGGTCTTGATCCCCATCCGCTCGAAGAAGTCGCGGGTGGCTTTGATGGCGCCGTCGATGCGCTCTTCCTCGGTGCCACTGCGCAGATCCCAGACTCGCTCGGCGTATTGCAGCAGCTTGGCATGTTTCTGCTCACGCTTGGCCTGCAGCAGGGCCGGCAGCACTACCGCCAGGGTCTGGGCGTGATCCAGGCCGTGCAGGGCGGTGATCTCGTGGCCCAGCATGTGGGTCGCCCAGTCTTGCGGCACGCCGGCACCGATCAGGCCGTTCAGGGCCAGGGTGGCGCTCCACATGATGTTGGCACGCACGTCGTAGTTTTCCGGCTCCACCAGCGCCTTGGGACCTTCCTCGGCCAGGGTCAGCAGCAGGCCTTCGGCGAAGCGATCCTGCACCTTGGCATCGACCGGGAAGGTGAGGTACTGCTCCAGGGTGTGGATGAAGGCATCCACCACGCCGTTGGCGACCTGACGGGCCGGCAGGGTATAGGTCAGCACGGGATCCAGCACGGCGAAGCGCGGCATCACGAAGGGGGAGAAGAAGTGCTGCTTGTCACCACTGCTCTTGCGGGTGATGACGGCGCCCATGTTCATCTCGGAGCCGGTGGCCGGCAGGGTCAGCACGGCGCCGAGGGGGATGGCGGAAGCCACCTCACCGCCGACGGTCTCGAGGATGTGCCAGGGGTCTTTGGCCAGATCGTAGTGGGCGGCGGCGGCGATGAACTTGGTGCCGTCCAGCACGGAGCCACCACCGACCGCCAGCAGGAAGTCTACCTTCTCGGCGCGGGCCAGTTCGACGGCGCCCATCAGGGTCTCATAGGTGGGGTTTGGTTCGATGCCGCCGAATTCGAACAGGGTCATGCCCGCCAGATCCTGCTTGATCTGGGCCAGCAGGCCGCTGCGCACCACGCTGCCACCACCGTAGGTGATGAGGATGCGGGCGTCCTGGGGAAGCTGCTCGCGCAGGTGGGCGACCTGGCCCTTGCCGAACAACACCTTGGTCGGAGTGTGCAGAGTGAAGTTGTACATTGGGATTACCTCTGGATGGCTGCGCGGCCTGGCCGCAAAATGATGATTGCATTTTTCTACAGTCAGACCTTACCATCAAGGCAACATTCTGCAGATTGCTTGCCTATTTCTGCAAACATTGAAATTTACCTGGAGTACCTATGTCCGACCGCTACGCCGACCTCGCCGCCCGGCTGACCCGCCACGTGGCGGCCCCGGGCATCACTCCCTCTCCAGTCTCCCAGGTCAATATCATCTACACCACCGAGCCCCACGGCCGCCTGCCGGTGCTCTACCAGCCGCGGATGATAGTGATCTTGCAGGGCCACAAGGTGGGCTACCTGGCGGACCAGGTGTTTCGCTACGATCCCAGCCATTACCTGCTGATGACCCTGCCCCTGCCCTGCGAGTGCGAGTGTTTCGCCTCCCCCGAGCAGCCCCTCATCGGCTTCTCCCTGGAGATCAACGTGGCCACCCTGCAGGAGCTGCTGCTGGAGCTGGGGGACAATCTGCCACCCCCGCCGCCCCAGAAGAGCGGCGTGCTGGCGGTGCCCCTCTCGGAGCAGATGTTCTGCGCCGCCGAGCGACTCATCGACCTGATGGACAAGCCCCATCACGCCCGGGTGCTGGGGCCCCAGACGGTGCGGGAGATGCTGTTCTACGCCCTGCACGAGGGCGGTGGCCCGGCCCTGCAGGCCCTGGCCAACCGCCACAACCACATGGGGCAGATAGCCCGCGTGCTGCGGCTCATCGAGCAGCGCTACGCCGACACCCTGACCATGGAGGAGCTGGCGCGGGAGGTGAACATGAGCGTGTCGGCCTTCCACCACCACTTCAAGGCGGTCACCGCCACCTCGCCCCTGCAGTACATCAAGTCGTTCCGGCTGCACAAGGCGCGCATGATGATGCTGCACGACGGCATCAAGGCGGGCACGGCGGCGGCCAAGGTCGGCTACGAGAGCGGCTCCCAGTTCAGCCGGGAGTACAAGCGCTTCTTCGGCAGCACCCCCACGGATCAGGCCTCCCGCTTTCGGGACGGCCAACTGCGCATCATGGAGGGGTGATCCCCTTGTCTACGGCCATCGCCGGGATCCCGAGGGGCCGCGGCTAACTTGCATGCGCGGAGTCCCTCCGGCAGCGCCACAGGGCCGGATGAGCCCCCATTATTCATCCGGTGCATGCGGTTGCAGTTTCCATTCTCACCATGAATAAAGGCGGCCTGTGCCGCCTTTATGATCGCCGTGACGCCCCGTTCAGAGCCGGAAGCGGCCAATCTCCTGCTCCAGTCGCTCGGTCAATCCCTTGAGGGTCGCCGCCTGCTTCGCTTCTTCCCGCGCCTGCTCCGCCAGCTCCTGGGAGACATGGCGGATGTTCTCGGTGTTGCGGCTGATCTCGCCGGTGACCGAGGTCTGCTCCTCCGCCGCCGCCGCAATCTGGGTCGCCATGTCGCTGATGGTACCGATGGCCTCGTTGATCTGGCCGAGGCTCCGGTTCGCCGCTTCGGCATCCTCCACGCTGGTGCCCGCCAGCTGACGGCTGCTCTCCATGCCGCTGACGGCACGGCGGGTGGTCTGCTGCAGCGCCTCTATCATCTGCTGGATCTCGGCGGTGGAGTCGTGGGTGCGCCGCGACAGCACCCGCACCTCGTCCGCCACCACCGCAAAACCGCGCCCCTGCTCCCCGGCCCGGGCCGCCTCGATGGCGGCGTTCAGGGCCAGCAGATTGGTCTGCTCGGCGATGCCGCTGATGGTGGCCAGGATGCCGCTGATCTTCTGGGCATGGGCGTCGAGTTCATGAATGGTCTGGCTGGCATCGGCGACCTCATCGGCGAGGCTCGTGATGCTGCGCTGGCTCTGGCCGACCTGGGACTGGCCCGCCACCGCGAGGTGCACCGCCTCCCCGGAGGTGGTGGCGGCAAACTCGGCGTTGCCGGCGATCTCCTGGGTGGCGGAGGCCATCTCGGTCACCGCGGTGGCCACCATCACGATCTCGTCCTGCTGCTGGCGCACCCGCTCGCTGCGGGACTCGGCACCCCGGGCCTGGGCGCGGGACTGATCCGCCAGTTCGATGGTCACCTCCCGCAGGCGGCTGACGATGCCGTGCAACCTGGCCACGAACTGGTTGAAGCTCTGGGCGAGCTGGCCCACCTCGTCCTGGCTGCGGGTGGCGATCTGCACCGTCAGATCCCCCTCCCCGTGGGCGATGTCGGCCAGCGCCTTCGACACCCGGCCGAGATCGGCGAACAGGTAGTTGAAGGTGGCGATGAGCAGGGCGCTGAACAACAGCAGGAGCACCAGGGTCAGCCCCACCAGCTGCCACAGCAGGGTGGCGAAGGGCGCCTCCAGCACATCCTGGTACATCACCATGGCCAGCAGCCAGTCGGTGCCGGGCACCGCCTGTACCGACAGCAGCACGGCGCGGCCATCGATGATGGCCGGGTGCAGCTCGCCGCTCTGACTCCAGCTCGTCAGGGCCGCCCCCGAGAGATCCGGTGCCAGCTCGGCCACCTGCTTGAGGGCCAGATCCTTCTGGGGGTGGCCGACGATGAGGCCGGTGCGGTCCAGCAGCATGGCATAGCCCTCCCCCTGCACCTTCATGGCCAGCACCTCGTCGATGAGGGCATCCAGGGAGAGATCCGCCCCGACGGTGCCGATCACCTGACCCTGATGCAGCACGGGTTCGGCCAGGGTCACCACCATCTGCTGCATGGTCACGCTCACATAGGGCGGGGTGACGATGAACTTGCCCGCCTTGACCGCGTTCTGGTACCAGGGGCGGGCGCGCGGGTCATAGTTGGCGGTGTTGAGAGAAGGGTCGTGACGGATCATCTGCCCGTCGCTGCCACCGAAGTAGGTGAGCCCGAAGCCGCCGGAGGTGCGGGTCTGCAGCAGATGGGGCACCAGGGTCGCCTGCGGGTTCTCGGCGATGACGGCGGCCAGGGCATCCACCGCGTGCTTGCGGTCCTCCATCCAGCTGCCGATGGCCACCCCGTGGGCATGACCGTAGTTGACGGCCTCGCTCCGGATGGCCTCCAGGGTACGGGACTTGAGGGTCTGGAAGGCGACCACGCCGAGCAACGCCGCCATCAACAGCACTACCCCCAGGCTGGTCGCGAGCAGCTTGCCGCGCAACGAGAGTGTCATGACTACAGATCCTTGTGGTGACGGGAGGCAGAGATACCTCCATCTTGGTAGGGCTATCGGCGCTGACGGGGCAGGACTTTAGTGAATCTGATCTATTTATTGATAATTTTCCGCATACTGTACTGCCGATCACGCTTCTGGCTCTGCCTCCTGCTGCCGCAGACCGGCGCCTCCCAGTTCACTCAGCAGCAGATCCAGCAGGGCAGGCGGGCGCTCCCCGTGCCAGGCCAGCGCCGTGGTGACCACCTGCACCTCCCCCGCCAGGGGGCGGATCACCACGTTGGCCGGGGCGCTCTTGTGCAGGGTCTCCGGCACCAGGGCCACTCCCTGGCCGCAGCCGACGAAGGCCACCTGTGAGGCCACGGTGCGCGCCTCGTGCAGCACCCGGGGGGCGAACCCCGCCTCGTGGCAGCAGGCCATCAGGGTATCGAAATAAGCCGGGTTGAGGGCCCGGGGGAACAACACGAACGGCTCCTCCGCCAGGGCGGCGAGGGGCACCGCCGCGTCCCCCGCCAACGGATGGGTGGCGGGCAACGCCACCGCCAGCCGATCCTGCTTCAGGGGGCGCACCCTGATGCTCCCCTCGTCCCGCCCGGCCAGCCGCACCAGCGCCAGATCCAGTTCGCCGCTCTCCAGCGCCGGGATGGCATCGGCGCTGTCTATCTCCCGCACCGAGACGGTGACGCCGGGGTGGCTCAGCTTGAGCCGCTCGATCACCGCCGGCAGTTCATCCAGCATGGCGGAGGTGATGGCCCCGATGGTCAGCAATCCCACCTGACCCGATGCCGCCTCCCGCACCGCCAGCTCCAGATGTTCCAGCTGATCCGCCAGCCGCCGCACCGCGGGCAGGATGGCCTGCCCCGCCGGGGTGAGTTGCACGCCCTTGGGGGTGCGATCGAACAGCTTCACCCGCAGGGCGTGCTCCAGCACCTTGATCTGCTCGGTCAGGGGCGGCTGGGTCATGCCGAGACGGCGGGCGGCACGGCCGAAATGGCGCTCCTCGGCCACCGCCAGAAACAGCCAGAGATGGCGGACGAGTCGGAAGTTGATCATGGTCGATAGCCTGTTCGAATCGGGTCGTTACTTTCTTTGGATTTTACGTATAGGTGGCGCCTCACAACAATGGCGATCACCTCTCGCAACGCGGCACAGGAAGCGCAGTGCAACTCTACCTCATGTTTCTCACCCTGGCGGGGCTCACCATACTGAGCCCGGGCCCCAGTACCCTCAAGTCCCTCACCAATGCCCTCAACCACGGCCTGGGGGCGGCCCTGGTCGGCATGCTTGGCCTCACCTGCGGGGTGCTCGGGGTGGCCATCCTCTCCGCCACCAGCCTGGGCGTGCTCATCGCCACCTCCCCCACCGCCTTCCAGTGGGTGCGCTACGGCGGCGTGCTCTACCTGGCCTGGCTCGGGGTGAAGTTGTGGCGCAGCGTCCCCCGCCCCCTCGGTGAAGTGCCACCGACCGCCCGTCGCCATCTGTTTCTGGAGGGGGTCATGCTGCAATTCACGAATCCCAATGCGCTGATCTTCTTCCTATCCATACTGCCCCAGTTTATCGACCACCAGCGGGCCTATCTGCCACAGTTTGTGCTACTGGTTTCCAGTTTCTGTCTGCTGATGATGGGGGTCCACGGCGGCTACATCCTCTCGGCCCGCAAGGCGCGGCGTTGGCTGCAGGGGGGCGGCGGACGCTGGATCAACCGCATCAGCGCCCTCGCCTTCCTGCTGCTCGCCCTGGTGCTGCTGCGGGGCTGACCGCACCCGCCATTCCGGGTTGCGCGCACCGGGTCGACGCTGCGTGACCGCGCCGTCAAACGGTCCGGTGCGCGATGCCTGCTATTGGCCGAGGTAGCGCTCGCTCTCCTCGAAGAACTCCGCAAGGGCCCACCACATCAGCACCGGGTTCGAATACATGGGGAAGTGGCCACAGCGGGGGATCTCGGTCAGCCTGACTCCGGCCTGCGACAGCGCCCCGAGATAAGAGAGATGGGCGTTCTGTTCCCCGTACATGAAGTGCCGGGGGCACGGCAGGGCGAGGAACTTGCCGAGCAGATCCCCCTCATCGCTGTGCTGCACCATGGAGCGGAAGATGGGCCGCACCGCCCCGCTACGCACCTTGTGCTGCAGGCTGGCGGCGTAAAGGGCGCTCGCCATGTCCCGGCCGTGGCGGGTGCGCGCGATGAAGTCGGCGAAGAAGGCCTCGTCACTCTCTGCCGGATGGGCGTGAACCTGGCGGCTCAGGAAGCAATCCTCCGGTGCCAGGTTGCCCTCGATGCTGGTGAGGCTGAGCACCCGTTCGGGATGGCGATGGGCCAGCAGCAGGGCAGTCAGCCCGCCCATGGAGTGACCCACCAGATGGAAGCGCTCGAACCCTTTGCTCTCTGTCATCCGCACCGCCGTCTGCACCAGCAGATCCAGATCGATGCGGGCCGGGACGTCGATGGAGGAGGCGCCACAGCCCGGTGCATCCCAGGCGAGGAAGGGCCTATCCTCGAAGTCGGGATGGTGGACGAGATCGGCGTAATCCTCCTTGGTGGAGCCGAAACCGTGCAAGAAGACGACGGGGGCGCGCAAGCCGGGGCGGCCGATGGCGGCGATCTCGAGCCGCACCTCCCCCAATTGCAGGGGTTGGGTCCATTCGGTGAAGCAGGGGGACATGGGATCTCCTGTGAGTGAGCCGGATGGCGGCCCCCGATTATGGCCAGCCCGGCCCGCCCGGTGAATTTTGATCAGCGTATCGACACCATTCGCTCAGGCTATGAGGAGGGGGCCATTGATTCGATTGACCAGGGTGTCATGCCCCCGCCTGATGTCGCCCCCCTCTGTTTCGCCCATGAGAAAGGCCGCCAGATGGCGGCCTCGTGGCGTTCGGGACGGCGCTACTTCACCCTGGCGATGGCGGTGTTGAGCCGCAGGTTGGTGGCATCCAGGCCCGGGGTCTGGCCATGGAAGTCGAAGGCCAGTTCCACCCCCTTGCGAAACACCAGACAGTGGGTCGAGCCGCCGAAGTGGAACATGCCGAGCTGATCCCCCTTCTTCACCCTGTCCCCCGCCTTCACCGTGATGTCGCAGCTCGATACTTCTGCCATGCCCACCGGTACCACGCACATCAGGCCTATTCTGGGGTTGTCCGCCTCGATGAAGATCAGCGCCCGGGTCGCCACCGAGGTGAGGAAGGGCTGGGAGTTGTTGGGGGCACTGGGATCGGCCCCGTCCGCGTCGAGGAAGCCCTCGTACTGGTTTTCCAGGTAGTAGGTGCCGTTGACGATGCGCACCTTGCGGATGGTGCCGCTCACCGGGCTGTGCCAGCGGTGATAGCTCAGGGCGCTGAGGAAGGCCTGGTAGACGGTACCGCCGTCGAACAGGGGCGCGGTGTCATCAAAGTCGAGCATGTTGTCGAGGGAATAGGGCTGCCCCTTGAGCCAGAAGCAATCGCTGCGGCTCACCCCGGTCTTGACCTGCAGCGGCGCCGACTCGCAGACATTGACGATGACGCCGTCATCCCCGGGGGCGGAGACCGGCCGCACGCCGGGACGGAAGGTGCGGGTGAAAAAATCATCCCAGCAGCCGAAGCCATGGTACGGCTCCGCCGGATGGCACTGGAAGATGGCATCGAAACGGGCCGGGGTCGGATTGCTGCCCTCCCCCCGGGCCGAACCGGCCACCTTCACCATCTCGGCCTGCGCCACCTCGCCGAGCCAGGGGACGATCAGGGTCTCCTTGTCCAGCCGGCTGACCGGCTCGGTCAGCACGTAGCGGGACGCCGGGCTCTGCAGAAACTGCGACCAGTAGCCGAGGATCTTCTTGAACTGCTGGTTGACCAGGGTGTTGGCAAAGAACAGGTAGCCGGAGCGGGTGGCCATGGGCCAGTCCAGCAGGGCATTGATGGGGAAGCCGATGAGGCCGGAGGGCTCCTGGCTCGGGATGTCCTGATAGGCCTCCGGGGCCGTGGTCATGATGCCGTTGAGCAGGACCAGAAATTCGTCGAAATCTTTCAGCGCCATCTGCCCGAGAGGGGTCAGGTGCTCGTGGCGCCAGGCCTCCTTGAACATGGCATCGGCCTGGGCATGCAACAGGGGATCGGATTTCACCAGATCCTGCAACTGGGCGATGGGGGCCACCAGCGGCCGCGGTTGCTGCGTCACATATGCCTGCAACCGCTTGATCCAGCGATCGATGTGGTGCTGATCCTGTGGTACCCAGCCACCGGGGCGGGACTTGTTCAAGCGGGTTTCAACGGCCTTGTTCATGATGACTCTCCTCGCGATGTCCTCGATGCCAGCCAGGGCTGGCGCATCCATGCAGGCGACCGACTCAGACAGGATCATGGTGCCGAGTGGCGCAGCCCATGTGGTGTAGCACAGGGGGCAAGAGCACACGACTGCCAGAAACGACAGGGCAGGAAAGCGCGACTGGGACTAGCGCAGGAGCATGCAGACAAGAAATTGAAAAATAACGGGTATTTTTTCTGGATCGAGCGAGCCGGACAGAAGAGGCAAGGCACTTGCCACAGAAAAGTGGCGGGACGGAAATGCGAAAGGCCAGCTCAATGAGCTGGCCTCTCTGAAAAATGGCAGGGGCGGCAGGACTCGAACCCGCAACCATCGGTTTTGGAGACCGCTGTTCTACCAATTGGAACTACGCCCCTGCAACAAACGAGGCGAATTATACAAAGCCGGGATCAAAGGTAAAGGCTTTTTTCGCACTTTCGATGCGATTGCGCAAATCACGAGCAGATACCGTCGATTTGGGCAGCCTCTGGGGGTAACTCGCTGTATTTACAGCCTTGTCAGGGTAGGAAAGCCACCAAAATGGAGGTAGGGTGGGATCAAGGGCTAGGCAAGAGGAGAGTGCTCATGCTCAATTACCGCTTACTTCAACAACTTGCACCGCTCAACTTCAGGGACGAGAGCAAAACAGAACCCCTGCCCGACTATCTGGCACGGGTCGGCCCCGCGGTCCCCTTCATTCCCCCCAATGTGCTGAGCCAGTGGATTTACCGTCATTGGCGCGGTTTCGAGTCCAACTGGAGCTTTATCGATCTCGCCAGCCACGACTTCCAGTGCGAACACTGGCCCACGGCGCGCATCCTGGCCGACATCGATTCCCGCCACATGGAGGTGATCGAGCGCTGGGGGGAGCTGCTGCGCCACAATCGCTACGTGCGCCGCTCCTGGCTCGGGGAGAAGATGCTGACCCTGGGCACCTGGACCGAGCCCATCATAGTGCTGGATCCCGCCCTCGTCGCCAGCTACCCGGATGGCCAGCCCCTGCCCGGCCCCTACTGCCTGCTGGAGGGGCACCACAGACTCGGCTATCTGCGCAGCATGGCGCAGGATGGGCTGCCGTTGCAGGATGAGCACCAGGTCTGGGTTTGCCGACCCGTTCGCGCCAGTTAAACGTTTTTTTGTTGAAAAAATGCCTAAGAAATAAATTTTTGACAATTCAAAAACCGACTCTATAATCGTTGCGGTTTTGAAAAAGGTCAGGACAGGACGATGCCGTTTTTGATGAAAAAAGCAGCCTTGCAGACGGGTGGAACGCACCAGAGCGGCCCCGTTGTTTCCGGTTCCCGACCCACAGATCCCCAATTGTTTTTAAAAAGAGCCCCTGTTTCAGGGGCTTTTTTTTGTGCCCGAAAAACCTTCATTGATGCCAAAGGGAATGCAGACGATGACCAATCCACTCTATAACAAACACGTCATCTCCATCTCGGATCTGACCCGGTCCGACATGGAACTGGTGGTCGCCACCGCACAGCGGTTGAAGGCCGAACCCGACACCCGCCTGCTGAAAGACAAGCTGGTCGCCAGCTGCTTCTTCGAAGCCTCCACCCGCACCCGCCTCTCCTTCGAGACCGCGGTACAGCGCCTCGGCGGCAACATCATCGGCTTCGCCGACGGGGGCAACACCAGCGCCAAGAAGGGGGAGACCCTGGCGGACTCCATCAAGATCATCGGCTCCTACTCCGATGCCGTGGTGATGCGTCATCCGAAGGAAGGGGCGGCCCGCCTCGCCTCCGAGTTCTCCCGGGTGCCCGTCATCAACGGCGGCGACGGCTCCAACCAGCATCCGACCCAGACCCTGCTGGACCTCTTCTCCATCCATGAGACCCAAGGCAAGCTGGACGGCCTCAACGTCGCCTTCGTCGGCGACCTGAAATACGGCCGCACCGTGCACTCCCTGGCCCAGGCCCTCAGCCTGTTCAACTGCCGCTTCTTCTTCATCTCGCCGGAAGCGCTGGCGATGCCGGACTACCTGTGCGAGGAGCTGGAAGAGAAGGGCATCCAGTTCAGCGTGCACGAGACCATGGAAGAGGTGATGCCGGAGCTCGACATCCTCTACATGACCCGGGTCCAGAAGGAGCGCTTCGACGAGACCGAGTACAAGCACATGGCCGCCAAGTTCGTGCTGGAATTGGCCACCCTGGAAGGGGCCAAGCCGACCATGAAGATCCTGCATCCCCTGCCCCGCGTCGACGAGATCGAAGTCGCGGTCGACAAGACGCCCCACGCCTACTACTTCCAGCAGGCGGAGAACGGGGTCTATGCGCGCCAGGCACTGCTGGCACTGGTACTGAACGAAACCGTCTAAGGGAAAGGGGAACATCATGTCCGAGAAGAACCAACTGCAAGTCGAAGCCATCCGTCAGGGCTCCGTCATCGACCACATCCCCGCCGGCCAGGGCATCAAGATCCTCAAGCTGTTCCAGCTGATCGAGACCCAGGAGCGCATCACCGTCGGTTTCAACCTCAAATCCGGCGCCCTCGGCAAGAAGGATCTCATCAAGATCGAGCACACCCGGCTGACCGAACAGCAGGCCAACCAGCTGGCCCTGTTCGCCCCCAAGGCGACCGTCAACATCATCGAAGACTTCGTGGTGGTGAAGAAGCATCAGCTGGCGCTGCCGGAGTTCATCACCGGGGTGTTCCACTGCCCGAACTCCAACTGCATCTCCCACAACGAGCCGGTGGACAGCTACTTCCGGGTACGCGAGGTGAAGGGCGCGGTGCGCATGAAGTGCAAATACTGCGAAAAATCCTTCACCCAGGACATCGTCAGCGAACGTTACTAATAGCCAAGCGGGCCCCACGGGGCCCATTTTTGACCCCTGTCACATCACTTATTCCCCCTTTGGTTATAATTTGCCATCCCATAACGGCTAAACGCCGCTCATTCGCTGCCCGATTCTTTTTCAACAGCATTTTTTGCTAGCAAACGGACATAAGGTAGTGGTGAAGCCTAGCCTCCGGTCATCATCAAAGGACATCCCCGTGGTCAAGACCCTCAGCCGTCCCGTCGAAATCGAGTCCGACCAGGCCCAGCTGGACGCCTGTCGCCAGATCATCGGCCAGCACTGCTACAGCACCCAGGAGGAGATCCGCCGCGAGCTGGCCGACCGGGGCTTCGCCGACATCAGCCAGTCCACCATCTCCCGCCTGCTGCGCCGCCTCGGCGTGGCCAAGGCCCAGAATGCCAACGGCAAGAAGGTCTACACCCTGGTGGACGAGCAGCTGGAACCCGCCGGCAGCACCCGCTCCATCCACGACATGGTGCGCGGCGTGGTTCACAACCAGCAGATGGTGCTGGTCCACACCACCCCGGGGGCTGCCACCGTGGTGGCTCGCCTGCTGGATCGCAACGCCGATCCCGAGATCCTGGGAGCCGTGGCCGGCAACGATGTGGTGCTGGTCGCCCCCCGCCACATCAGCCGCACCCGCCAGGCCCACGCCGCCGTGGTGCGCACCCTGGCCCAGGCCCGCTAAGTTTTTCTCCTCCCATGCAAATAACAAAGGCGACCCCGGGGTCGCCTTTGTTATGCCCGCTCGCGCCACCTCTCGCTTGCCGTCCCTCTACCTCAACCGCACATCAGCAGGCTTTCGAACCGACTCTCCGGTCGGCATGACCTTCCCCAGCCGCAATAAAAAACGGGAGCCAGTGGCTCCCGTTGTTTAGCGTATGTCCCATCAGACCAACATGGCACCCAGGCTCAGGCAGACCACGATCAGCACGGTCAGGATGCCGAGCAGCGGGGCCACCCACTTCAGCCAGCGTACATAGGGCACCTTGGCAATCGCCAGGCCACCCATGACCACGGCGGAGGTCGGGGTCACCAGGTTCACCAGGCCGGAGGCAGACTGGTAGGCCGTCACTACCAGCTCGCGACCCACGTTGGCGAAGTCGGCGAGCGGCGCCATGATCGGCATGGTCAGCACCGCCAGACCGGAAGAGGACGGCACCAGGAAGGAGAGCACCACTTCCAGCACGAACATCACGTTGATGAACACCACGGTGGAGAGGCCGGTCACGATGCCTTCCGCACTGTGCAAGATGGTGTGGGTGATCATGCCGTTGTCCATCACCACCACGATACCGCGGGCGATACCGATGATGAGGGCCACGCCGAGCAGGTCACGGGCACCGTCGATGAAGTTGGAGGTCAGCTCCTCCTCGCTCATGCGGGAGATCACGCCGACGATGATGGCGGCAGCCAGGAAGACGCCGGAGATCTGCGCCATCCACCAGCCGAGCACGGCCACCCCGTAGATCATCACGGCGAAGGCGGCGACGAAGATGCCCAGCACGATCTTGCGGGTCAGGGTGAACTCCAGCATCTCGTCGCTGCGGTTGCCGAGGAAGTGGGCACGGTTCTCTTCCCACTTGTCAGCCACCAGGGACTTGCTCGGATCGTTGCGCACCATCTTGGCGTAGCGCATCACATAGGCCACGCACAGCAGCCAGCCGGCCACCAGCATGGCGACACGCAGCCAGATGCCGTCGGTGAAGGAGATGCCCGCCGCGTTGGCAGCAATCACGGTCGCAAACGGGTTGATGGTGGAGCCCAGGGTACCGATACCGGCGCCGAGCAAGACGGTTGCGGCAGCCACGACTGGGTCGAAGCGGGCGGCCATCATCACCGGCACCAGCAGGGTGTAGAACGGCAGGGACTCTTCCGCCATACCGTAGATGGTGCCGCCCGCGGCGAACAACGCCATCAGGATCGGGATCATCCACTCCTCGCGGCCACGCAGACGATCGGTGACGCGCTCGATACCGGCATCGATGGCACCCGTCTTGGTCACTATGCCAAGGAAGCCACCGATGATCAGGATGAAGAGGGAGACGTCGATGGCGCCAGCCTCATAGGTATCGTGGTTGTAGAGGCCGTCGATGGGTGCCAGCAGCACGTCGACGATCCCCTGGGGATTGGCATCCACCAGCTTGTAGGTACCGGCTACCGGTACTTCCTTGCCGAGGGACTCGTTCATGGTCATGTCATATTTGCCCGCCGGAACTATCCAGCTCAGGGCGGCCACCAGGGCGATCAGCACAAACAGTATCGTGTAGGCTGACGGGAACTTGAATTTGGTCATGGTCCAGCTTCCTTCTGTGGGTGTGGTATCCATGCAATCTGCGGGTGTAGGGTTAGAGGTATTGTGCCGCTGTCACATGGTCGAAAAGCCGGGGGTCACCCCCCGGCACCACTACTGCGACCTTAGTCGCCCAGCGTAGCAACCATCACTGCCTTGATGGTGTGCATCCGGTTTTCGGCCTCGTCGAATACGATGCTGTGTTCGGATTCGAACACGTCCTCGGTCACTTCCAGACCCTTCATGCCGTATTTGTCGGCCACTTCCTTGCCCATGGTGGTCTCGTCGTTGTGGAACGCCGGCAGGCAGTGCATGAACTTCACATCCGGGTTCTTGGTGGCGTTGATGACGTCCATGTTGACCTGATAGGGGGTCATCAGTTTGACGCGCTGATCCCAGGCTTCTTTCGCTTCACCCATGGAGACCCAGACGTCTGTGTAGAGGAAGTCGGCACCCAGCACGCCCTCTTTCACATCTTCGGTCAGGTGGATGCGGGCACCGGTCTCTTCAGCGATCTGGCGGCACTGGGCGACCAGCTCTTCTTCCGGCCAGAAGGCCTTGGGCGCAACCAGACGGATGTCCATGCCCATCTTGGCGGCACCGACCATCAGGGAGTTGCCCATGTTGTTGCGAGCGTCACCCAGGTAGGCGAACTTGATCTGATCCAGACGCTTGCCCTTGCCGTGCTCCAGCATGGTCATGAAGTCGGCCAGGATCTGGGTCGGGTGGAATTCGTTGGTCAGGCCGTTCCAGACCGGCACACCGGCATGGGCACCCAGCTCTTCCACGATTTCCTGACCATAGCCACGGTACTCGATGCCGTCATACATGCGGCCCAGGACGCGGGCGGTATCCTTCATGGACTCCTTGTGACCAATCTGGGAACCGCTTGGGCCAAGGTAGGAGACTTGTGCCCCCTGGTCGAAGGCCGCGACTTCAAACGCGCAACGGGTGCGGGTGGAGGTCTTCTCGAAGATCAGGGCGATGTTCTTGCCGGTGAGGTGCTTGCGCTCATAGCCACCGTATTTGGCCTTCTTCAGGTCGATGGCGAGATCGATCATGTATTGGATTTCGCGCGGGGTGAAGTCCAGCAGTTTCAGGAAGTTACGGTTACGCAGATTAAAAGCCATGATGAGTTCTCTCTATATTTGTTCAGACCAATGTGGGCAGTGTTATTGACTACGCAGTAATTCAACGACTCAGGCATTCACGGTATTGGTGGCGACGATATTGGTGCCGGCTTCGCCCCTCAGGATGGCCAGGCCATCTTCCAGGGAACCGATCCCGACCATGCCGCCGGTCGCCTTGACGAATTCGCAGGACGCTTCAACCTTGGGTCCCATGGAGCCGGCATCGAACTTGACGCCAGCCAGCTCGTCCGGGCTGGTGATCCGCAGCGGACGCTGGGTCGGCTTGCCCCAATCCAGGTAGACGGCATCGGCGTCGGTCAGGATCAGCAGGGCGTCGGCCTTGATCTGCTTGGCCAGGTAGGCGGCAGACATGTCTTTGTCGATGACGGCTTCGATGCCGGTCAGGCTCTGGCCATCCCAGGTCACCGGAATGCCACCACCACCGGTACAGATGATGAGATGGCCCTGGGCGATCAGGGTTTCGATGGCGTCGCCTTCGACGATGCGCTGGGGCAGCGGGGATGGCACCACGCGGCGGAAGAACTTGCCGTCAGCCTTGACGCTCCACTGCTTCTCGGCAGCCAGGGCGCGGGCTTCCGCCTCTTCGTAGACGGGACCGATGAACTTGGTCGGGTTGGCGAAGGCGGGATCCTTGGGATCGACCTGCACCTGAGTCAGCAGCGCGGTGACGTTGCGGCTCGGCATCAGGTTCTTCAGCTCCTGGATCAGCATGTAGCCGATCATGCCCTGGGACTCGGCGCCCAGCACATCCAGGGGATAGGGAGAAACCTTGGTATAGGCGCTGTTTTGCAGGGCCAGCAGACCGACTTGCGGGCCGTTGCCGTGCACCAGCACCACGTTGTAATCCTCGGCGATGCGGGCGATGGTCTTGGCGGCGGTGGCGATGTTCTTGCGCTGGATGTCCGCTTCGAGGGGCTCACCGCGGCGGAGCAAGGCATTGCCACCCAGGGCGACGACGACAGTTGGTTTTTTCATGATATTGATCTCGAAAGTGAGTCTGTGTGGCGCCAGCCTCCGCCGGCGCCACGCCGTCGGTTAGATGCCGTCACGTTCCATCGGGCAGCTCATGCAGCGGGCGCCGCCGCGGCCACGTCCCAGCTCTTCACCCGGGATGGGCAGCACAGTGATGCCGGCCTTGTCGTATTTCTCGTTGGTGTAGGTGTTGCGCTCGTAACCCACGACCACGCCAGGACGCACGGTCAGCACGTTGTTGGCGTCATTCCACTGCTCGCGCTCGGCCTCGAAGGTGTCGCCGCCGGTGGTGATGAGTTTCAGCTGATCCACACCCAGCGCCTTCTCGATGGCGGTCACGAAGTAGCCTTCTTCCTTGATGCTCATGCCGGTGGCGCCGCCCGGGGTCAGGCTCCAGCAGTTCACATCCTTGCGGATGACTTCCGGATAGACGGAGAAGGTGTCTATGTCCATGTGGGTCATGACGGTGTCCAGGTGCATGCAGCTGCGGTGTTTCGGCAGTTGCATGGCGATGACCTGCTTCGCCTGGCCGTGCTTGAACAGGCCGCGGGCCAGGTGTTCGACACCCTGCGGCGTGGTGCGCTCGGACATGCCGATGAGCACGGCGCCACGACCGATGACCAGGACGTCGCCCCCTTCGATGGTGGAGTTGTCGTAGTCACGCTCTTCGTCACCGAAGTACTTGATGAAGTCCTGACCGGCGAACTGCGGGTGCCAGCGGTAGATGGCCTTCACATGGTTGGTTTCGCGGCGACGGGCGGCCTTGGCCATGGGGTTGATGGAGACGCCACCGTAGACCCAGCAGGAGGTGTCACGGGTGAAGAGGTGGTTGGGCAGTGGCTCGATGATGAAGTCGGTCGGAGCGTGCATGCCCACGACCATGTTGACGCCGCTGTAGGGCATCTCGGAGTAGGTCAGGCCGCCGGAGAGGATGCGAGCCAGCTCGCGGTGCGGCATGTCGGCCAGGAAGCAGCGCACGTCGTTGGCCAGTGCGGTGCCGAGGCGATAATCGGAGACCTGGTTTTGCAGCAGCCAGGCTTTGGCTTCCGGCACATCCAGGGTTTCGGCCAGCAGATTGGTCAGTAGGAAGACTTCGACATTCTGATCGCGCAGCACTTGAGCGAATTTGTCGTGCTCCTGGCCGGCGCGTTCCACGGACAGGACGTCATCGAACAGCAGATCCTGACAGTTGGAAGGGGTCAGACGCTTCAGACTGAGGTTGGGGCGGTGCAGCATGACACGGCGCAATTGGCCAACTTCAGAACCTACATAAAATTTGCTCATGATTATATTCCGTCTAGCAGTGGTCCCTGCGAGTGATTGAATAGATTCCTTCTATTCTGGCTCGTGGCTAAGGCGGGATATTCTTTATGTAGGGTACTCAGCTTGTGTTCTATCCTGCCCTTGCCTTTCGACGCAGAGATTAGGCCTGCAAACCACTGCAAACTTAGACATTGATCACATTCAATCCGAACTGAATAAAACCATGAGTTAATTTTTGATGGAGTTTACATAACTGGCATTTAGCCATTCACCCCATCCGAATCGATAAGCAAAAAACACCTTGTTTATTTCAATTAGAGACCGTTTTCATTCACTGAAAATATCTACAAAGGGATATGTAAGATAATAAATAAATAACAAAATCAATCAGATAAAAACAAATTACAGATGAATTGAATTTTCTATGCTGAAGAGTGAATGGATCGCCAAAAAAATCCCGCCTGGCCTCCACATAAATAGTCACTCGCATCACCGAGCCTGCATAATCAGTTTCTTGTCCAAGATCATGGCAATGACGCCAAGCCGCCTTCCCAGCCCCCCAAATGACAAGATTCGTCCTATGTCATTTATATGGATATGCATTTTGTTCGCATCCGAATGGTGCTTTTTTCAACCCGATGATGGCGACCCGATTTTAAACTTTTTTCATTAGTTGAATTTATCGTCCCTCCTTGCGGCGTCCCCCACCTCGACTTAACTCAAAAAGTGATTCAGATCACACCGAGTCCTGTCACCAAGGAGATATCCATGAAGATCAAATCGCTGTTTCTGCTCATCGCCCTGGTCCTGCCCGCCACCCCGACTCTGGTCAGCGCCCAGGGCGCTCCCGCCATTCCCCTGGTGGTCTGTCATGTCGGCCAGGCTCCCCAGATGCTGGTACCCGAATATGTGTGCCAATGGCATGGCGGCAGCCAGCACTATTAACCCCTGAGCCCAAGGGGAGGTTTCTTCCTCCTCTTGGCCAGATCCCCGCGAGCGCCATCATTCCCTTCTTATCCTTTCATTCATCCAGACCATCAGAGCCCGCCACAGGCATCGAGACCATGGCGTTGCCCGCTCACCGTCGTTGATGGGCAAGTCTCTAGCCCTCTCCGTATCGCCATTCACTGCAAGATGGTTTCCTCTCCCGGGAAGGCTAGCCGGGTGCCCTTTGGGAGGAATGGCATGGTGCTGCGACTCGGGTCAGATGGCTGGCATTCAGGCTCTCCTTCGCAAACGACTCCGCCATTTGTCAGGTTCCTGAACCCCAGTTAAATGGCGTGTGAGACATTCGCCATTACATGCGTAAGCCAGACTCCCGACAATATCCCGCCATAGTCGGAATTATGGATCGAAAAACCTGCCACAAAAAACAATAACTAATTGATAAATAAAGATATAAAACTTCCTTTGTTTCCTGGGAAACGAGTTAGGTAAAAACGTTTTTCAGCATGCCGTTGTCGTCCCCCGCGAAATCCTTATAGTTACTCCTGCACGGACGCAATGAAGTCGATCAGGACGATTGGCTGCCAGGGTTGGGCAAATGGACTCACCACAGGATGTGGTAAAGGACACCTCCCAGGACGGAGAAAGTGCGACGGGAATGGATGACTCGTCAGGCCATGATGGCTAAAGGACACCCCAAAGGATTGGGAAGGGGAAACCTAAAGGAAGAGGTATAGTCAGGGATTGCAGGGAGCAACTTCGTTCAAGGACATGAGCGATAAGACTATCGGGGGCGACGCAAGTCGCCCCCATCTTTTTTGCCCATTTTCTGGTTTTTCCGATATGCCGGCCGGGGCAACCCCGACCAGCCTCTCAATGCCTCACCGATAAAACCTCACTGCCAGCGGTCATGTCTGCCGCTCATTGCAGGCGAAAGTGCCCCACTATCTCCCTCAGCCTGTCATAGGTGTGCTGCATGGACGCCGAACTGTCCACCGTCCGCTCGCCGTTACCCTTGAGCTGAGTGATCACCTCGGCAATGGCGCTCATGTTGCGATTGATCTCCTCCGCCACCGCGCTCTGTTCCTCGGCCGCCGTGGCGATATGGCTGATGAGATCGTTGATCTCCACCACCTCTCCCGCCATGGCATCCAGGGAGGCATTCACCTTGTTGGTATTCTGCGCCGCATCCTGACAGCTCTGGCGGGTGTTGCCCATGGCCTCCACCACCGTCTGGGTGCCGCGCTGCAACCGGCTCAGCATGGTCTGGATTTCGGCGGTGCTCTGCTGGGTGCGCCCGGCGAGAGAACGCACCTCGTCTGCCACCACGGCGAAACCGCGACCCTGCTCTCCAGCCCGGGCCGCCTCGATGGCCGCGTTGAGGGCCAGCAGGTTGGTCTGCTCGGCAATACCGCCAATGACCCCGAGGATGGAGCCTATCTGCTGCACATCCTGCTGCATGGCAGCGATGGAGCTGGCGGTGGTCTCGACCTCCGCCACCAGCGCGGTCACGCTGTTCATGGCTCTGTCCACCACCAGTCGTGACTCACTCGCCAGCTGCTGGCTCTGACCGGTCAGCTGGGCCGTGCTGGCCGCACTCTCCGATACCGAGATGGCGGTACGGCTCATCTCGTTGATGGCGGTGACCACCAGTTCCGTCTCGCGCACATGTTCCGCCAGCAACCCCTGGGCCGAGCCCGTCTGCCTGGCGAGATCCGAGATCCCCTCGTTGAGCTGGCCGCTGGCCTTGCTCACCTCCCCCATCATCTCCTGCAGTCGCTCGATGAAGCGGTTGATGCCGGCGGAGATCTGGCCCAGATCATCCTTGCTGGTGACCGCCAGGCGGCGAGTCAGATCCCCGCTGCCCTGGGACAGCTCCTGCACCAGATCCCGCAGGGAGAGGATGGGGCGGTAGGCCAGATTGAGCGCCACCACGGAGATAATCAGCACCAGGACTGCCACCCCAAACAGGGCCATGGTGATCTTGCCGTTGAGGGCCTGGGTCATGGCCTGGATATGGTCCAGATCCACGTAGCCGGTCAGGGTCCACTGACTGCCCCGGATATCGAGCTGATTGGGGCGCGCCTCACTCTCTCCCTTTGGCTTGCCGTCATGGAGCACGTTGCCCTGGCTGTCGGTCAGGGAGAAGTAGCGCCCCTCCCCGCTCACCTTCTCAAGCAGGTGCTTGAATTCGCTCATGTCGAGGTAATAGAGGTAGGCCGAATCCGCCCCCCTGGGCACCAGGATGGAGATGACCGGCTTGCCGTCGAGCTGCTCCAGCGGGCTCACGGTGATCTGGTTGTTGGCGGCGGGGATGAGCTTGCGCAGGGTCTCCACCCTGGCGCTGTCGTCAATGACCCCGTTCACATCGAACGCCATGTCTCCCACCAGCTTGACGATGTTGTGGAAGCCGGTCTCCTGCAGGGCCTTCTTGACGCTGGTCACCCCGAGGTTGAGGTTGGCTGCCAGCAGCACTCGCTGGTTGATGTCTCCCGCCAGCTTCTCCTTGACCAGGGTGATCTGCTCGTTGATGTTCTGGGTGGCCTGGGTGCGGATGTAGTTGCTGATGAAGTGATTGACGCTGAGCCAGGCGGTACCGATGGTGGCCAGGATGGCGAGCAGCAGCAGGACGTTGATTTTGACTTTGAACGGCATGGGATGGATCCCTCCAAAAAAAGAGGGCCGGAATTGCTCCAGCCCTCTTCGCAATGCTTACTTCTTCTTGGCGTACTTCATGGAATCCAGCGCCACCGCCAGTATGATGATGCCGCCCTTGATGATGAACTGCCAGTAGGGGCTGACCCCGATGTAGGTCAGACCGTAGTTGATCAGGGTAAAGATGAGCACACCGGTGATGACCCCGGCCACCGTACCCACACCACCGGCAAACGATACCCCGCCCACCACACAGGCCGCGATGGCATCGAGTTCATACATGAAGCCAAGGTTGTTGGTGGCACTGCCGACCCGACCCGCTTCCAGCATGCCGCCGAAGGCGTAGAAGATACCGGCCAGGGCATAGATCATCACCAGGTTGACAGCCACGTTGACGCCGGAGACCTTGGCGGCTTCCGGGTTGCCACCGATGGCGAAGATGTTCTTGCCAAAGCGAGTCTTGTTCCACAGAACCCAGACGAAGATACTGGCGATGGCCGCATAGAAGGTCAGATACGATAGTTTAAATCCCCCTATCCGTATAAAACCCTGCGCAAAGCTGGAGAAACGGGGATCAAAACCCGCTACCGGCGAGGCGCCCACGGAGTCGAAATAGAGGGAGTTGATGCCGTAGACAATGATCATGGTCCCCAGGGTGGTGATGAAGGGGGTCACGTTCAGATAGGCCACGATCAGGCCGTTGATGAGACCAATCACCGCACCCACGACGCAGACCAGCAGGATCACCGCCGGGATGGGAATTTCTCCCAGGCTTGGGAACACCTTGTTGATGTTGGTTGTGGCCTGCAGCATGGTCGCCGCAATCAGCGCTGCCAGACCGACCTGACGGCCAGCCGACAGATCCGTCCCCTGGGTGATGATGATGCCTGCCACCCCGAGGGCGATGATGACCCGCACCGAGGACTGGGTCAGGATGTTGCTGAGGTTGGTGAGGCTCAGGAAGGAGGGTTCCTTGATCACGATGACCATGAGCAACACCAGCAACACCACATAGATGCCGTTCTCTTTGAGCGCCTGCATCAGATTGAAATTTTTAGCCGACTCCATAAATGCCTTCCTGTCTTATAGGTACAGAGATGCCAGGCGCAGGATCTCGCTCTGGTCAGTTTCTTTGGTGTTGACGATCCCCGCGACCCGGCCATTGCTCATGACCATGATCCTGTCCGTGATCCCCAGCAATTCGGGCATCTCGGACGAGATGATGACGATCCCCTTGTCCTTCTTGGCCAGCTCCAGGATCAGCTGATAGATCTCGAACTTGGCCCCCACGTCGATACCGCGGGTCGGTTCGTCCAGCATCAGGATCTCGGGCTGGGTCAGCAGCCAGCGGCCTATGATGACCTTCTGCTGGTTGCCGCCGGACAGGGAGCCTATCTGGGTCTGCTGGGTCGGGGTCTTGACCCGCATGGAGTCGATGACCCACTGGGTATCGCTTTTCATCTTGTTGTCGCTGAGCAGCCCCATGGAGCTCTTGTAGCTGTCCATGTTGGCGATCAGGGAATTGAAGGCGATGTCGAGACGCGAATAGATGCCGGTGGAGCGACGCTCCTCGGTCACCAGGGCGAAACCGTTCTGGATCGCCTCGTGGGCATTGTGGTTCGCCACCGCTTTGCCGTGCAGCTTGATGGTGCCCTCGCTGCGATCGCGGATGCCGAACAGAGTCTCGACGATGTCGGTACGCTTGGCCCCCACCAGTCCGGCGATGCCGAGGATCTCCCCCTTGTGCAGGTTGAAGGTCACGTCCTGAATGGAGGGTTGGTTCTTCGCCGTCAGATGTTCGACCTCGAGGATCACCTCCTTCGGCTGGTTGGTTTTCTCCGGGAAGCGCTGGGTGAGCTCACGGCCGACCATCATGCCGATGATCTGATCCATGGTCATGCCCTTGAGCGGCTGAGTCGCTACCCATTGCCCATCCCGCAATATGGTGATCTCGTCACACAGCTGGAAGATCTCTTCCATCTTGTGGGAGATGTAGACGATGCCGCAGCCCTTCTCCTTGAGTTTGTTGATGATCTTGAAGAGGTGATTGACCTCTTTCTCGGTCAGGGAGGAGGTGGGCTCATCCATGATGACGATCTTGGCGTCGTAGGAGAACGCCTTGGCGATCTCGATCATCTGCATCTGGGAGACGGACAGGGTGCCGACCTTGACCCGCGGATCGATGTCGATGTCCAGCTCGTCGAAGATCTGCTTGGTTTCTTCATACATCTTGCCGTGATCGATGAACCAGCCCTTGGTGGGGTAGCGGCCGAGCCACATGTTGTCCATCACGGTGCGCTGCAACACCAGGTTCAGCTCCTGGTGCACCATGGAAACGCCGTTCTCCAGCGCCTCCTTGGAAGAGGTGAAATTGATCTCCTCCCCCTTGAAGAAGATCTTGCCCTCATCCTTCTCGTAGATGCCGAACAAGCACTTGAGCAGCGTGGATTTCCCCGCGCCATTCTCGCCCATCAACGCATGCACAGAATGAGGACGGACCCGTAAATTGACTTTATCGAGTGCCTTGACGCCAGGGAAACTCTTACTGACGTCAATCATCTCCAACAGCCATTCTGATTGTTGCCGTGTTGTCATATCAGCCATCACATCTGGTTGAAACGAAGGGCAAGGGGGTGACCCTTGCCCGGGAGGAGGGAATTACTCGAACTGGGACAGATTGTCTTTATCCACGCCCACGTAAGGAACACGCACAATCTTGTTGTCGATCTTCCAGTTGGTGCCTTCACCGGCCGGCTTGCCTTCAGCCAGGTTCTTGACCAGGTCGAAGGTCGCCTTGGCCTGGTTGGCCGCATCGTTCAGCACGGTACCTGCCATGGCGCCGCTCTTGACCATGGCCAGGGCTTCCGGCAGGGCATCGACGCCGAACACCGGAATGGCACTCTTGCCCTGGGCTTTCAGGGATTCAACAGCCCCCATCGCCATGCCGTCGTTGTTGGCGATGACCACTTCGATCTTGTTGGCGTTCGGGCCGGAGATCCAGGCGTCCATCTTGTCTTTCGCCATGGCGGTATCCCACATACCGGTATCCATGTGCAGCTGCTGGGTCTTGATGCCGCCGTCATTCAGGGTCTTGACGACATAGGTGGTGCGGGCTTCCGCATCCGGGTGACCCGGCTCGCCCTTGAGCAGCACGAACTGGATGACGCCATCCTTGTTCAGATCCCACTCGGGGTGTGCCTTCCAGTGCTTGGCGATCAGCTGGCCCTGGATGATGCCTGACTCCTTGGAGTCGGTACCCACGTAGTAGGCCTTGTCATAGCTGGCCATGTCCGCCGCGCTCGGTTCCTTGTTGTAGAACACCACGGGGATCTCGTCGGCACGCGCCTTCTCGATCACGACAGAGGCCGCCGCCGGGTCGACCAGGTTGATGGCCAGCGCTTTCACGCCCTTGGCCAACAGCACGTCGATCTGGTCATTCTGCTTGGACTGGTCGTTCTGGGAGTCATTCATCAACAGCTCAACATCCGGGTTGGCCGTCGCTTCCTTCTCGATGGCCTTGCGCACAACGGCCATGAAGTTGTCGTCATATTTGTAGACGGTGACCCCGATACGGGTATCAGCCTGGGCTTGGGCTCCCGCCATCAGTCCCATCAGCAGGGTGGCGACTGTCGTGAGTTTTTTCATTGTTATGCTCCGATCTCTATATCTGTTTTTGTAGGGAATGCTGTACACCATCTGAGCTGGCGCCAGCCTAATGTAATCAATTTGTTGTCCGATGTTCTGTGATCCTGACAACAAAATGAAAACGTTTACACTCTGTTACATAGACATTAAATGCTTAAAAATCAATGTAGTACAAACCAATGGGGCTCTAGTGACGCTTATCGCCTATTCTGGCGGGCCAGACTCAGCGTAGAACACAGTTCCAATAGTAGCTCCCCGACCGCAGCCAATATTCCGGTCGCACGCTCTGGCTCCAGGAGTCATCCCCGCCGATCCCCATGTGGAAGCCATCGAGGCAGAGGTGCAATCCCCCTTCGGCCACCAGATCGGTCTGGTGACGGGCCAGGGCGAGTTGCTGCTGGCTGTAGCGACTGAGGCTGAAATGGAAGCGGCCCTGGATGTCGATATCCCCCAGTTGCAGTTGACGGGTGTCGCAACGCAGCCCGTTGTCGGTCGGGAACACATAGGGGGTGTGCAGCCCATCGAGCGGCTGTTGCCAGCGGCCCTGATCGGCGGCGAGCAGCCGGTCCGGGTAGTTTTCGTGGGGGCCGCGCCCCAGCCAGCTCACCCCATCCGTTGCCGTCATCACCTCGTCCACCAGCCAGAGCCTGGCGCCGATCCGGGGCAGGGAAGGCATGCCAGGGGCCACCTCCACCTCGATGGCGAGCTGCATGGCCCCATCGGCTGAGAAGGCGTGACGCCAGCGGGTCAGCAGTTTCAGGCTGTCATCGGCGAAATAACCGTGGGTGACCACAATCACCCCCTGCTCCGGGCTCGCCGTCATGCCGAGGCAGCGGTGTTGCAATCCGTTAAGGCCAGCCTCCTGCCAGCGGACAATCCAGGCGTTGGGGTCCGCGTGATCCGCCTCGCTGGTGCCGATGTCGTTGTCGAGCGGCGCCCGGTAGAAGTGATCGGCGATGGCCTCCTTCAGCTGCTCCCGCCCCTGTTTGCGCCAGTTGCGGATACGGCCGCTCACCTTGTCCAGTTGCCATTCACTGCCTGCGGCGGCAGCAAGCCAATGATCCGGCTGCTCAAGCAAGGCCGTGCAGTGGAATACCACTGGCAATGTCAGGGGAGATGGCAGAATAAACTGCTGACGAGCCACCTCGTGGCCCGCCTCGGCCCAGGCCGTGGCCGCGGGCTGCACTATGGCCAGATCCAGCGAGACCAGGCTCCCCGGGGCAAAGGCCGGCAGCGATGCCAGCAGGGTCAGCGCCGCACCAGCCTGGGGAGCCAGGCTGAGTGGGCATTCACCTTCCTGCAGTACGCGGCCATCCTCCCGCAGTTGCCAGTGCAGCCGCTCGTTGTCCGTGGCACGGAACAGATAGTCGCTCACCACCTCCACCACCAATGGCTGCTGGCTCACCAGTTTCAGAGCGAACAGCTGCTGGGCCCGCTTGGCTTCGGCCAGGGAGGGATGGGGACTCCTGTCCGGGAACAGCAGGCCGTTGCAGCAGAACTGGCGGTCGTTGGGGGTATCGCCAAAATCGCCGCCATAGGCCCAGAAATGGCGGCCGTCATCAGTCAGCTTGTCGAGCCCCTGATCCACCCAATCCCAGACGAAACCACCCTGCAGGCGCGGATGGGAGCGAAACGCCTGCCAATACTCGGCATAGCCTCCCAGGCTGTTGCCCATGGCATGGGCGTACTCGCACAGGATCAGCGGCCGGGTCTCGCCGGGCAGGCCGATCCACTTGGCCAGCGCCCACTTGGGCACCGCCGGGAAGGGTTGATCCTGATGGGTACGGGCATACATGGGGCAGATGATGTCGGTGGCCGGGGTATCGGCGCCGCCCCCCTCGTACTGGACCGGGCGGCTCGGGTCGCTCCCCTTGACCCACTGATACATGGCGTCGTGGGCGGGGCCGTAGCCGGATTCGTTGCCGAGCGACCAGATGATGATGCTGGGATGGTTGAAGTCCCGCGCCACCATGCGGGTCACCCGCTCTAGAAAGGCGCCGCTCCAGGCGGGGTCCCGCGCCAGCCGCCCCATGGGGGTCATGCCATGGGTTTCCAGATTCGCCTCGTCCACCACGTAGAGGCCGAGCCTGTCGCACAGCCGATAGAATTCCGGGTGATTCGGATAGTGGGAGCAGCGCACCGCATTGAAGTTGTTCTGCTTCATCAGCCGCAGATCCAGCGCCATGGCGGCGGGGGTCACCACGTGGCCGAGGGCCGGATCGTGCTCGTGGCGGTTGGCGCCACGAATGAGCAGGGGCTGGCCGTTGACCCGCAGCAGGCCGTCACGGATCTCCACCGCCCGAAAGCCCACGTCATAGGCCTCACACTCGATGCACTCACCCTGCTCGTCCAGCAGGGCCAGGGTCAGCCGGTAGAGATTGGGGGTCTCGGCGCTCCACTTGTGGGGGGCGGGTACCTCCAGCCACAGCTCGCTTCTGTCCTCAAAGGCCCCCTTCTCGTCGATGGGTGCCGTGCCGAGGGGTTGGCGCTTGCTCACCACCAGGGCGTCGCCGAAATAGAGGGCCGCCTCCACCAGAAGGCCGGCGCCGGCACTCGCCTGCACCTCCAGCTTGAGGCGGGCATCCCGGTAACAGGCATCCAGCACCGGGGCCAGCCGCACGTCCATCAGCTGGCGTTCCGGTTTATGCAGCAGTGTGACGGAGCGGAAGATGCCGCTCATGCGCCACATATCCTGATCTTCGAGGTAGGAGCCATCGGACCAGCGCAGTACCAGGGCTGCCAGCCGGTTCTGACCGGCCTGCAGGAAGGGGGTCAGATCGAATTCGGCGGGCAGGCGGCTGTCCTGGGAGTAACCGACCCAGCGGCCGTTGCAGAACAGATAGAAGGCGCTGTCCACCCCATCAAACGTGATGCGGACCTGGCCGCTAGCCAGCCAGTCGGCGGGCAGGCTGAAAGTGCGGGAGTAGCAGCCGGTGGGGTTTTGCGCAGGCACCCTGGGGGGATCGCAGGGGAAGGGATACTTGATGTTGGTGTAGATGGGGCGATCGAAGCCCTGCAACTGCCAGTTGCCGGGAACCTGCACCGTGGTGGCATCCGCCAAGTCCTGTTCGATCCACTCCGACGGCACCTGCTCGGGGGCATCGAAGAAGGAGAACTGCCAGTCACCATCCAGCAGCAGGCGCGAAGGGGACGGGAGCCCGGCCCGGGCATCCGCCTCGCTGCGCCAGCTGGACAAGGGGGTATGGGCAGGCAACCGGTTGACGGATGTGATCGCCTGGGTTTGCCAATCCTGACGGGCCAAGATCTCCCTGAGCATCCTTATCTCTCCCTGCATTGAATCGTGTCTATGAAAACGTCTGCAGTGTAGGAGAGTTTGATTCGGGAAACGGCGATCCCGCTCACACGGGTGTAAACGATTACACGGCAAATGTTAAGTAAAACGAGGTAAAAACGATTAAAGATAAGTAAAAACCAGATCTGCGTCATGAGATAACCGATGACGGATGAAAAGGAGGGAAACAGGGGGTGAAAGAGAGCCTGAAGTAGAGAGAGGGAGCAGCACCGTCACCCCGGTGCAACCCGAAGCATGGTGCGAGTCTGGGCATGGGGCGCAGGGGATAACCCCGCCCGCCTTCCTGCAAGAGACAAGCTCAGTGTCTGGCCGATATCACCGGGGTTGTGGGTCAGGGGTGAACATGCAGGGATGATTTATGCCAGCAGCCACATAACCCTGCCACACCGGGGTCAGGCCTGGTCAGGGTCACCGGATGGGGATTGATCCGCGAGTCGTGCAGACGCAGATATTGCCGATCCTGTGTCTGCTGGCGAGAGGGGAGATCAGCGTCTGACCGCTCCATCGGGTGGTGATTGATCTGTGATGTCTCGTGCAGCCGCAGATGCTGCCGATCTCGCGCCTTCTGACGAGCGGCTAGGTCAGAGGCTGGCCGGAGTCAGCAGATGGAGATGGATCCACGATATGCCGTGCAGGGACGACCCTATCGACCAGCGTGCACCCTGTCACACCGGGGTCAGAGCCTGACCGGGGCGACCGAGTGGCGGTTGATCAGGGTCGGCGTGTAGACGCGGCTCGCCACCGCCTCGCTCTCTCCGGCTGCCAGTTGCAGAGCCAGCTTGGCCGCCTGGGCCGCCATCAGCTCGATGGGGTAGCGCATGGTAGAGAGCTTGGGTCTCAGGTATCTGGCATAGATGATGTCATCGAAACCGACCACGGAGACCTCTTCCGGCACCTTGAGGCCGTTGTCCGCCAGCACCGAGATGGCTCCCGCCGCCATGGCATCGTTGTAGGCCACCACGGCCGTGATGGGCAGTCCCTTGGCCAGCAGGTTGAGCATGGCCCGCTCGCCCCCTTCCTCGTTTGGCACGCCATTTTCCACCAGTTCGGGATCCACCGAGATACCCGCCTCCAGCAGGGCATCCTGGTAGCCCTGATGGCGCAAGATGGCATCCTCGATGGCGTGATCCGAGCTGACGAAGGCGATATGACGGTGTCCCAGATCCAGCAGATGGCGGGTGGCGGTCGCCGCCCCCTGGCGGTTGTTGAGGGAGATGCAGCGCCCCTTCAGCGCCGGAATGTCGCGGTTGATCAGCACCATGCCGGGGGAGCGCTGGGCATAATCGATCAACTCCTCATCGCTCAGCGCCTTGCTGTGGACCACCAGCGCGTCGCAGCGCTTGCCGATCAACAGCTCGATGGCGGCCCGTTCCGGCTCCGCCTTGTGAAAACCATTACCCATCAGGAGGTGTAGCCCCTGTTCCACCGCCACCCCGGCGACCCCCTTGACCAGGGCACCGAAGAAGGGATCGGCCACGTCACCCACCACTACCCCCATGGTATCGCAGGTCTGGCTGACCAGGGCCCGAGCGTTGGCGTTGGGGGTATAACCCAGCTCGGCCATGGCTTTCTGGACCACCTCGCGGGAGGCGGCACTGGCCTTGGGTGAGTTGTTCATCACCCGTGAAACCGTTGCCACCGAAACATTGGCCAAACGGGCGACATCCTTGATGGTACTCATGCTGTTTTCACTTATTTCACTGTGCAAGACGGGGCCATTATACCGAGCAATCCCACTGATAACAGGGGAAAAACCGAGATGACCCGGGTTTTGCCCACCATCATTAGTGTAATCGTTTACATAAATATGTTACCCCGCTCACAGTTTGGGAATGAAGCCCTCGGCTAGACTCCTGCTCAGACTGTTCAAGTAGGGAGCACAGACGTGGAGAAGAGGATAAAAGTGTTGGTCACCGGCGGTTGCGGCTATATCGGCAGCCACACCTGTCTCGCCTTGCAGGCCGCCGGCATGGAGCCGGTGGTGGTGGACAACCTCTGCAACAGCAAGCGAGCCGTCTTGGCCAGGATCGCCGCCATCAGCGGCCAGGCGCCCTTGTTTTACGAGGGAGACATCCGCGACGAGGCCCTGCTGACCCGCATCTTCAACGAGCAGGAGATAACCGCCATCATCCACTTCGCCGCCCTCAAGGCCGTCGGCGAGTCCACCCGCATTCCCCTCGCCTACTACCAGAACAACCTCGCCGGCACCCTCTGCCTGCTGCAGGCCATGAAGCAGGCCGGCGTCCACAATCTGGTGTTCAGTTCGTCCGCCACCGTCTACGGCGATCCGGCCAGCACTCCCATCCGGGAGGATTTCCCCCGCAGCGCCACCAATCCCTATGGCCGATCCAAGCTGATCATCGAGGAGATCCTCGAGGATCTGCAGGCCGCCGAACCCCACTGGAGCATGACGCTGCTGCGTTACTTCAACCCGGTCGGCGCCCATGAATCAGGCACCATGGGGGAAGATCCCCAGGGCGTACCGAACAATCTGATGCCCTTCCTGACCCAGGTCGCCATCGGTCGCCGCGAGCACCTCTCCATCTTTGGAAACGATTACAACACCCCGGACGGCACCGGGGTACGCGACTACATCCACGTGATGGATCTCGCCGAAGGGCACGTCAAGGCGCTGAATCACTGTGCGGGTCGGGGCGGCGTCCATACCTACAATCTGGGGACCGGCCAGGGGCAGAGCGTGTTGCAGATGGTGGCGGCCTTCGAGGCGGCCAGCGGTCGTCCCCTGCCTTATCGCATCGAACCAAGACGCCCGGGGGATATCGCCGAATGCTGGGCCGATCCGGCCAAGGCCGAGCGCGAGCTGGGCTGGCGTGCCAGCCGGGATCTCGCGGCCATGTGTGCCGACAGCTGGCGCTGGCAGTCCGCCAACCCGAACGGTTACGAAGAGTAGGCCCAGGCCGGCTCCCCACGATGTTCTCTTACCTCATTATCTGGAGTGATGATGTTCAACCCGATTGATCACCCGCACCGTCGTTTCAACCCGTTGACCGGCCAGTATGTGCTGGTCTCCCCCCACAGGGCCAAACGCCCCTGGCAGGGTCAGATCGAGAAGATAAGCCAGACGCCGAGCCAGGCCCACGATCCCGATTGCTTCCTCTGCGCGGGCAACAAGCGCGTCTCCGGCGACCAGAACCCCGACTATCGGGACACCTTCGTCTTCACCAACGACTTCGCCGCCCTGATGCAGGACACCCCGGCCGCCGCCACCGAACAGGATCCCCTGCTCAAGCTGGAAGCCGCCCGCGGCACCAGCCGGGTCATCTGCTTCTCGCCGGATCATGGCAAGACACTCCCGGAGCTGTCTCTGCCCGCCATCGAGGCGGTGATCACCACCTGGATGAGCCAGGTGGCCGAGCTGTCCCGGCAGTGGGAATGGGTGCAGGTGTTCGAAAACAAGGGCGCCGTCATGGGCTGCTCCAACCCGCATCCCCACGGCCAGCTGTGGGGCAGCGACTTCCTGCCCAACGAAATAGCCCGCGAGGAGGCGAATCAGCGCGCCTGGCTGGCCGAACACGGCAGCCCGCTGCTGGTCGACTATGTGCAGAGGGAGCTGGCAGATCGTTCGCGCATCGTGGTGGAGACGGAGCATTGGCTGGCGGTGGTGCCCTTCTGGGCAGCCTGGCCATTCGAGACCCTGTTGCTGCCCAAGGCCCATGTGCCCTCCATGCTGGACCTCACCCCGGCCCAGCAACAGGATCTGGCGGTGGCGCTCAAGGAGCTCACCAGCCGTTACGACAACCTGTTCGAGTGCAGCTTCCCCTACTCCATGGGCTGGCACTTCGCCCCGCCGAACACGGATAGCCCCGAGGCCTGGCAGTTGCACGCCCACTTCTACCCGCCTCTGCTGCGCTCCGCCACCGTGCGCAAGTTCATGGTGGGCTTCGAGATGCTGGCGGAAACCCAGCGAGACCTGACGCCGGAACAGGCCGCAGAGCGACTGCGCGCACTCTCCCCCATTCATTACAAGCAGCAAGCCAATGAGGTGACCCCATGACCCCCAGCCAACGCGTCAGCGCCGTCTTCGCAGAACAGTTTGAACGCCAGCCCGATCTGCTGGTGCGCGCCCCCGGCCGCGTCAATCTCATCGGCGAGCACACCGACTACAACGACGGCTTCGTGCTGCCCTGCGCCATCGACTACGAGACCTGCGTCGCCATCGGCCTGCGCGATGACAACCTGGTCCATGTGATCGCCGCCGACTACGACAACCAGCGCGACCTGTTCAACCTGGATGAAGCCATCACCCACCACCCGGATCAGCGCTGGAGCGACTATATCCGCGGCGTGGTGAAGTATCTGCTGGCGCGCGGGCATGCCTTGCGCGGCCTCAACCTGGTGGTTTCCGGCAACGTGCCCCAGGGCACGGGGCTCTCCTCTTCCGCCTCCCTGGAAGTGGCCATCGGCCAGGCCTTCAAGGAAGCGCTGGGGCTCGACATCAGTCAGGCCGAGATCGCCCTCAACGGCCAGCAGGCGGAGAACCAGTTCGTCGGCTGCAACTGCGGCATCATGGATCAGATGATCTCCGCCAGCGGCGAGGTGGACCACGCCCTGCTGCTGGATTGCCGCTCCCTGGAAACCCGCCTCATCCCCATGCCGACCAACCTGGCGGTGCTCATCGTCAACTCCAACGTGCGTCGCGGCCTGGTGGACAGCGAATACAACACCCGCCGCCAACAGTGCGAGCACGCCGCACGCCACTACGGGGTCAAGGCGCTGCGAGACCTGGATCTGGCCGCGCTGGAAGCAGGCAAGGCGGGGCTCGATGAGACCAGCTATCGCCGTGCCCGCCACGTGGTGGGTGAAAATGGTCGCACCCTGGCCGCCGCCGATGCCCTGGCGAGCGGCGATCTGATGCGCCTCGGCGAACTAATGGCCGAGTCCCATGCCGCCATGCGGGACGACTTCGAGATAACCGTACCCCCTATCGACGGTCTGGTGGAGATCATCAAGGCCCAGATCGGCACTGAGGGCGGCGTGCGCATGACGGGAGGTGGCTTTGGCGGCTGCATCGTCGCCCTGCTGCGCCCGGAACAGGTGGACGCCGTGATCGCCAGGGTCGAGTCCGAATACCCGGCCCGCTTCGGCCTCAAGGCCGATTGCTATGTCTGCAGCGCCAAGGCCGGGGCGGGCAGGCTATGACCCAGGCCAGACAGGCGCACGACCCTCTGATCCCCTTCGAACTGGAGAACGAGACGGGGCTGCGCCTGCGCGGCCTCGACTTCGGCGCGACCCTGACCTCCCTCAGCCTGCTGGTTGGGGGAGAGCGACGAGAGGTGCTGCTCGGCTGCGCCGACGAGGATTACCCCGCCCAGCAGGTGTGGCTGGGGGCGGTGGCGGGGCGCTTTGCCAACCGCATCGGCGGCGCCGAACTGACCCGAAACGGTCAACATTGGCAGCTGGATGCCAACCAGCCCCCCCACTGCCTGCACGGCGGCCGCGATGGCTTTCATCGCCGCCGCTGGCAACGGGTTCATCAGACCAGCGACAGCATCAGCCTGAGCCTGGTCTCTCCGGCGGGGGATCAGGGCTTCCCGGGCCAGCTGCGGGTCACGCTGATCTATCGGCTGGAGGGGCAGGATCTGGTGATCGATTTCGAGGCCGAGAGCGATGCCCCCACCCCGGTCAGCCTCACCAGCCACGCCTATTTCAACCTGGATGGGGACAGCCCCGCTGGGGATGTGCGTCAGCATGCCATCACCCTGCGGGCAAACAGCTTCCTGCCCACCGATGCCAGCGGGTTGCCACTGGCCATCACCCCAGTGGAGGGCCCCTTCGATCTGCGCGCCGAGCGCCCCATCGGCCAGGCCTGGCTGAGCCATGCCCAGCAGATGCAGGCCAAGGGGTACGATCACGCCTATCTGCTGCATGGGGCGGGGCAGCAGGGCAAGTCCGGGCAGACCTGGGCGGCCCGCGTGCGTTCCGCCGATCGGCAGTTGGCGATGGAGGTCTATACCAATCAACCCTCCTTGCAGTTCTACAGCGGCAACTGGCTCGCCAACACGCCGGATCGCACCGGCCGGGGTTACGGGGATCACGCTGGCTTCTGCCTGGAGGCGCAGCAGTTGCCGGACAGCCCGAATCGCCCGGCGCTGGGGGATCCCTGGCTGCTGCCGGGCCAGCATTATCACCACCAAACCCGTTACCGTTTTATTCCCGCCGGCTGATGCCGCCCTGGCCCGTTTCTCCACAAACGGGCAGGGGCCATCAGCGCCGAATCGACACAGGAGTCTTGATGGACATGGATGCGCACTACCAGGCCGCCGCTGACCGCTATCAGCGCCAACCTTACCGACCCGCTGGCCGCCATGGCCTGCGTCTGCCCAGCATTGGCCTCGGGCTCTGGCACAACTTTGGCGAGGGGAGCGATCCCGCCAGGGTGAAGGCCATGGTGCATCAGGCGTTCGATCTGGGGATCACCCACTTCGATCTGGCCAACAACTACGGCCCCCCGCCGGGCAGTGCCGAGACCACGTTCGGCACCCTGCTCAAGGGCAGCCTGGCCCCTTATCGGGACGAGCTCATCATCGCCAGCAAGGCGGGCTATGTGATGTGGGACGGCCCCTACGGTGACGGAGGCAGCGCCAAATATCTGTTTGCCAGCCTGCACCAGAGCCTGCGCCGGCTCGGTCTCGACTATGTGGACATCTTCTATCACCACAGGCCGGATCCCCGCACGCCGCTGGAGGAGACCTGCCAGGCACTGGCGCTCATAGTCCGTCAGGGCAAGGCGCTCTACATCGGTCTCTCCAACTACCCCGCCGAGCTTGCCGCCAGGGCCGCGACCCGGCTGGCCGAGCTCGGCACCCCCTGTCTCGTCAATCAGCTCAAGTACTCCCTGTTTCAGCGGGACATCGAGGCGCAGACCCTGCCAGTCTGCCGTGAACAAGGGGTGGGCGTGGTCGCCTTCTCCCCCCTGGCGGGCGGCCTGCTGAGCGATCGCTATCTGGCCGGGATCCCGAGCGACTCTCGCGCCGCCAGCGCCAGTCCCTTCCTGCAACCCGACCAGATCACCCCGGACAAGCTGGAGAAAATCCGCGCCCTGCACGCCCTGGCCAGGCAGCGGGGACAAGCCCTGTCACAGCTCGCCCTGCAATGGGTACTGCGGGACACCGTGGTGAGCTGCGCCCTGATCGGAGCCAGCAGTGCGCAACAGATTGTCAGCGCGGTGGATGCCCTGAGTCTGCCCCCCCTGGAGGAAGAGCTACAGCAGAAGATCCTGACCATCATGGATTGAGCAGAATGTTGAGAGGGTTAATTCTTCCTTAATTATTGCCATGCCATCATGGGATGGAAAATGGCAGCAAAATATCCCGCCAGCACCAGCGAGTGACGCCAAAATATTCTCTGGTTGCCAGCGTGCTTTTCCGCCATCATTGGCTGCCCCGACTCCGCTCGGGGCTGATTTTATCCGGCACCATCAACCAAGAGACCTGATCCATGACCGATTCCTACGCCCTGTTTGTCGCCTTCGTGCTGGGCATAGTGGAAGGCCTGACCGAGTTTTTACCCGTATCCTCCACCGGCCACATGATCATCGTCGGCCACCTGCTCGGATTCGAGGGCCCCAAGGCCGCCACCTTCGAAGTCGTGATCCAGCTGGGCTCCATTCTGGCGGTGGTCGCCGTGTTCTGGCGCCGCCTGTTCGGCTTGATCGGTATCCATTTCGGTCAGAAACCGGCGCCTGGCCACGCCACCCTCTCCCTGGTACACATCATCCTCGGCATGATGCCCGCGGTGATCATCGGTCTGGCCATCCACAGCTGGATCAAGGCCAATCTGTTCGGACCCGAGACCGTCATGTACGCCCTGGTGGCCGGCGGTATCCTGCTCATCATCGCCGAGAAGTGCCGCCCCGCCGTGCGCTCCGAAACCCTGGATGACATCAGCTACAAGCAGGCGCTCGGCATCGGCCTGTTCCAGTGTCTGGCGCTCTGGCCGGGCTTCTCCCGCTCCGGCGCCACCATCAGCGGCGGCATGCTGATGGGGATCAGCCGTCAGGCGGCGGCCGAATTCTCCTTCATCCTGGCGGTGCCCATGATGGTGGCCGCGAGCGGCCTGGATCTCTACAAGAGCCGGGACTTCCTCTCCATGGCAGACTTCCCCATGTTTGCGGTGGGCTTCATTACCGCCTTCGCGGTCGCCATGATCGCCATCAAGACCTTCCTGGCGCTGATCCGTCGTCTCGACTTCATCCCGTTCGCCATCTACCGCTTCGTGGTGGCCTTCGCCGTCTACCTGGTATTCGTCGCCTGACAGGGCCGAGCCGCCATGAAAAAAGGGACCGCAAGGGTCCCTTTTTTATGGATCTGACGGCTCAATAGAGCCGATGGCTGATGCGGTTGAGCAGCCGTGGCAGCCCCTTGGTGAAGCGGATGGGGGCATCCTGCACTATGTAGCAGAAACAGCCGTCCGGGGTATGGGGGCTGTGATGGTGGCGGGCATCCCGCCAGATGAAGTCTCCCGCCTGATAGCGTACCTCCCCCTCCTGCAGGCTGCCCGCCAGCAACAGAGTGAGCTCATAGCCCTGGTGAGTGTGATCCGGGATCTGTCCACCCGTCGCCACGTGCAAGAGGCTGGCCCGTATCCCCTGTTCCGCCAGTGGCAGGCGACAGTGGCGGATGCCGCCGATACGCCGCCAGCTAGCCTGGTGATAGCGGGCCAGCGCTCGGGGCAAGGGATAGATCCGATCCCCGACTCTCAGCTCCGTGGCCGGTCGGGCCTGAACCTCCTGAAGAGCGGCCGGCTGTTGCAAGATGGCCGCCAGCACGGCATCCAGCGCGGGGGTCGGGGCCGCCTCTTCCAGATGGCTGGCCGCCAGCTTCGCCTCCCAGACGTTCACGTCGGCGCCACATTCGGCGCAAAGCTCGCAGTGAGCGGCGACCCCGACCGTCAGCGGCAGCGGCAGCTCGTCGGCCGCGAAGGCACGCAGCAGGGCCGGGGTGGGATGGGCTTTAATCATGGTCTTGCTCCACTTGTTCCTTGAGTTTCTGCAGTGCCAGCCGCAGCCGCGACTTGATGGTCCCGAGCGGCACGCCGAGCAGTTCCGCCAGCTCCTGCTGGGAGAGTTCCTGCAGGTAGATGCCGCGCACCACCTGCTGCTGGGCCTGCGGCAGGATGGCGAGGTGATGGGCCATCTGGCTCGTCAGCACGCTCCCCTCCCCGTCACTCAGCTGATCCTCCTGCGCCCTGAACTCCAGCAGGGGCCAGAGCTCCTCGGCGCAGAGATCCTCTTTACTGGCACGGCGACGGCGCAACATGTCGAAGCACTGGTTGCGCATGACGGTATAAATCCAGGTGGTGGGGGCCCCCTTGTCGGGGCGATAGAGCCGCGCCTTCTGCCACACCAGCAACATGGTCTCCTGCACCAGTTCGAGGGCATTGGCCTCGCTGCCGAGATGGCGCAGGCCATAGCCCCGGATGCGCGGCGCGAAGTGGTGGAACAGGGCGGCAAAGGCGGCCTTGTCGGCCTGCTCCGCCACCCGCAGCAGCTGGGCGGTCAGATCACCATCGGGATTATCCATGGGGGACGAGGTCCTGAATGGAACATGTGATGGTTGGCTAGTATATGTCATCTCGCCCTGCTTCGGTGGTCACCCATCCATAGATGCAAAGAGATACGATATCCGCCGGAAAAGGATCACGAGGCACCTGGATTCAGTGGCTTGCCACCAGCAGGCCGCTCAGCAGGGAGAGCGCCGGCTGGTTGTTCTCCGCCGCCACCAGCCACTGCTTGTGTTCCACCGGGATCGGCAGCACCTCGAGCCAGCGCTGCACCACCCAGCTGGCATCGTCCCAGTCCGGCTGGACATAGAGGGCGGCGTACTCCGGGTAGTCGTTGAACACATCCTGCAGCGCCTTGGCCAGGGAGTGCTGATCGGCGTTGAGCCGACTGGTCTGCCAGGGCGGCAGGGGTTCCACCTCTCCCACCCGCAGGCCATCGGACTCCTGCCAGAGGTCGGTGATCCGCACCCGGCTCACCCCGAGCACAGTGATGCCGAGCAGGCCGTCCGGCAGCAGATCGAAGTCGGCGATCCGCACCCGGGTGGCGATGGGGTACATGTTGCGCAGCGCCTCGGGCTGGCGGGGATCCAGCATGCAGAGCGCAAACTCCCTGTGCTCGGCTTCGGCGACCATGCGCTGATAGCGAGGCTCGAAGATGCGCAGTGGCATGATGCCGCCGGGCAGCAGGTGAGCGGAGAGGGGGAAGAGCGCCAGTTTCATCGAAATCATCCTCGGTCGATGTCACCTAATGATACGACCGCCCGGGGCGAGGAGATCATTCATGACAATGGCGGCTGAAAGACCCTTTAACAAACAGGGGAAAATAGCCTGGACAAGTCGCTTCGATATGCAGTAGAAATGGATAAGCACCAGTTATTCCACGTAATATTCTGGAATTACCGGTCAAAAGCAGTGAAATATCCGCCACCCCGACAGGGGCGGGCCATTCCTGTAGTTTTCTCGGCCCGATGCGGGTAAAATTCACGCCCTTATCCAGTCAGTCATTTTTCGACGCGCAACCTCGGTGGTCAGTTATGAAAGAGCATATTCATCATCTACTTGAACAAACGGTAGCCAATCTCAAGTCCGCAGGCGTCCTGCCCGCCGACCTGGAAGCCCGGGTGCAAGTGGATCGATGCAAGGAAAAAGCTCACGGTGACCTGGCCACCAACCTGGCCATGCTGCTGGCCAAACCGGCCCGCAAGAACCCCCGCGAGCTGGCTGCCGCCATCATCGAGCATCTGCCCGCCTCCGACCTCGTCGCCAAGGTGGAGATCGCCGGTCCCGGCTTCATCAACTTCTTCTTCGACACCAGCTGGCTGGCCGGTCAGGTCGAGACCATGGTGCACAGCGACAACGCCAACGTGAAGCTGCCCGCGCCGCAAACCGTGGTGGTGGACTACTCCGCCCCCAACGTGGCCAAGGAGATGGCGGTGCACCACATCCGTTCCACCGTCCTCGGTGACGTGGCAGCCCGTGCCCTGGAGTTCCTCGGCCACAAGGTGGTCCGTGCCAACCACATCGGCGACTGGGGCACCCAGTTCGGCATGCTGATCGCCTATCTGGAGAAGATGGAAAACGAGCACGCCAGCGACATGCAGCTCAAGGATCTGGAAGCCTTCTACACCCAGGCCAAGCGTCTGTATGACGAAGACGAGGCCTTCGCCGAGCGCGCTCGCAACTACGTGGTCAAGCTGCAGGGTGGTGATGAATACTGCCGCACCATGTGGAAGAAGCTGGTCGACATGACCATGGAGCAGAACCAGCGCAACTACGACCGCCTGAATGTCTCTCTGACCGAGAAGGACATCATGGGCGAGTCCATGTACAACGACATGCTGCCCGCCATCGTGACCGATCTGAAGGCCCGTGGCCTCGCGGTCGAGAGCGAAGGTGCCACCGTCGTCTATCTGGACGAGTACAAGAACAAGGATGGGGAGCCCATGGGGGTCATCATCCAGAAGAGCGATGGCGGTTTCCTCTACACCACCACCGACATCGCCTGTGCCAAGTACCGTTATGAAACCCTGGGCGCCGATCGGGTGATGTACTTCATCGACTCCCGTCAGCACCAGCACCTGATGCAGGCCTGGACCATCACCCGCAAGGCGGGCTATGTACCGGCCTCCGTGCCCCTCGAGCACCACGCCTTCGGCATGATGCTGGGCAAGGACGGTCGTCCCTACAAGACCCGTTCCGGCGGCACCGTCAAGCTGGTCGAGCTGCTGAACGAGGCCGAAGAGCGCGCCAAGGCCCTGCTGGAGAGTCGCAACAGCGATCTCTCCGACGAAGAGAAGGCCAAGGTGGTGCACGCCATCGCCATGGGCGCGGTCAAGTATGCGGATCTCTCCAAGAACCGCACCACCGACTACATCTTCGACTGGGATCTGATGCTGTCGTTTGAAGGCAACACCGCACCCTACCTGCAATACGCCTATACCCGGATCCAGTCCATCTTCCGCAAGGCCGGTGTCAACGAAGCCAGCCTGACCGGCAAGATAGTGCTGAACGAGGAAGCGGAAGAGACCCTGGCCCAGAAGCTGATCCAGTTCTCCGACGCGGTCAACAGCGTCGCGGACAAGGGCATGCCGCACCTGCTCTGCACCTATCTGTACGAGCTGTCCGGCAACTTCATGACCTTCTACGAAGCCTGCCCGATCAACAAGGATGGCGTCGACGAAGCCACCCGCAACAGCCGTCTGCTGCTGTGCGCCGCCACCGCCAAGGTACTGAAACTCGGCCTCGGCGTACTGGGCATCCACACCCTGGAGCGCATGTAATAGATGGCAACCCGGGATTACGTCGGCAACAGCCCGAGACGTCGGGCCGGTGGTCGTAACACCAAGAAAGCGGCACCTCGCCGCTTTCCTGTTATCCCGGCACTGCTGGCCGGGGGCCTGGTGGTCGGCTTTGGCGCCTTCCTCTACCTCATCAATGGCAAGGGGGCCGATGCCCCCACCATCGAAGAGCAGGTGAAGGCCAACAAGCCCAAAGCCCAAGGCAATGGCCTGCCTCAGGAGAAGTGGAGCTACATCGAACGGCTGGAGAACAAGCAGGTGGACGTCATCGAGCCGCCGCCCCAGCCGGGCGTGCTGCCACCGCCTCCTGCCGAGACCCTGACCCTGCAGCCGGACAAGCTGCCCAAACCGGTGGAGACCGCCATCCCGCAACCGGGCACCCCCATCGGGCAGGTGAAGCCTTATCAGCCGCAGCCGGTGCAGCCGACCAAACCCGCCACCCCCCCCCCCCTGGCCCCCGCCCAGGAGCAGGTGATCGATCGCAAGGCCGAACGTGACCGGATGGAGCGGGAGCTGCGCGCCGAGATGGAGCGGGAACAGGCCGCCAAGGCCAAGACCGCCTCCCAGACTGCGGCAGCGGCCGATGGCGGGCGTTACATGATGCAGTGCGCCGCCCTGCGCTCGCAGGATTCTGCCGAGTCGCTCAAGGCCCGTATCGCCTTCACCGCCGGGCTCTCCTCCAGCCTGCAGGTGGTCAATGGTGCCAATGGCGCCGTCTACAAGGTGATGGTCGGCCCCTTCAATGGCAAGGCCGCCGCCGATGGCGCCAACCGCAAGCTGCAAGGGGCCGGCATCAGCGGCTGCATCCCCAAGAAGGGCTGATCCCTTCACCGAAAACAGGAAGGCAGGGCCGGCGCCCTGCCTTCTTTTTATCTGCAATGTGACCTTCAACCCAAACGAGCCCCCTTTTGCCCCCCTTGCGACTCAGGGTTGAAAAGCCCGGATCCGACCCCCATCTTTCTTGCCATGCACAGTCAGGCCGTTTTTCGGCTCAAGCGAGGTAAGTAAAGTGACTACCATAGTTTCTGTCCGCCGCAACGGCCAAGTCGTGATCGGTGGCGATGGCCAGGTCTCCCTGGGCAACACCGTCATGAAGGGCAACGCCCGCAAGGTTCACCGCCTCTACAACGGCAAGGTACTGGCTGGTTTCGCCGGCGGCACCGCCGACGCCTTCACCCTGCTAGAGCGCTTCGAGGCCAAGCTGCAGGCCCATCAGGGCAACCTGGAACGTGCCGCTGTGGCCCTGGCCAAAGACTGGCGCACCGACCGCGCTCTGCGTCGCCTCGAGGCCCTGCTGGCCGTGGCCGATGAGCACAAGTCCTTCATCATCACCGGCAACGGTGACGTGGTGCAGCCGGAGCATGACCTCATCGCCATCGGCAGCGGCGGCAACTTCGCCCAGTCCGCCGCCATCGCCCTGCTGGAAAATACCGATCTGGATGCCAGGAGCATCGTCGAGAAGTCCCTCAAGATCGCGGGCGACATCTGCGTCTTCACCAATGGCAACCACACCATTGAAGTGCTGGACTACGAGCCGAAATAAGGCGACCCCATTTTGCAAGGGGTGGGCCCTGCCCGCCCCGGATACAGGAATTGCATCATGTCCGAGATGACCCCGAGAGAAATCGTCCACGAGCTGGACCGCCACATCATTGGTCAGGCCGACGCCAAGCGCGCGGTGGCCGTGGCCCTGCGCAACCGCTGGCGCCGCATGCAGCTCTCCGAGGAGATGCGCCACGAGGTGACCCCGAAGAACATCCTGATGATAGGCCCGACCGGCGTCGGCAAGACCGAGATCGCCCGTCGCCTGGCCAAGCTGGCCAACGCCCCCTTCATCAAGGTGGAGGCCACCAAGTTCACCGAGGTGGGCTATGTGGGCAAGGAAGTGGACAGCATCATCCGTGACCTGACCGATGTCGCCATCAAGCTGGTGCGCGAGACCGAGATGGAGAAGATGAAGTACCGCGCCGAAGAGGCCGCCGAGGAGCGCATCCTCGACGCCCTGCTGCCGAACCCGCGCAACAGCTGGGGTGAGGAAGAGAAGGCCGACAACTCCAACACCCGCCAGATCTTCCGCAAGAAACTGCGGGAGGGTCAGCTGGATGACAAGGAGATCGAACTGGAGCTCTCCGCCAGTCCCATGGGCGTCGACATCATGACCCCGCCGGGCATGGAAGAGATGGCCAACCAGTTGCAGGGCCTGTTCCAGAACCTGGGCCAGCAGCAGAAGAAGAAGCGCAAGATCAAGGTCAAAGAGGCCATGAAGGCGCTGATCGAAGAAGAGGCCGCCCGTCTGGTCAACCCGGAAGAGCTGAAGCAGAAGGCCATCCACGCGGTGGAGAACAACGGCATCGTCTTCCTCGACGAGATCGACAAGATCTGCAAGCGCGGCGAGAGCTCGGGCCCCGACGTCTCCCGCGAGGGGGTACAGCGGGATCTGCTGCCTCTGGTGGAAGGTTGCACCGTTAACACCAAGCACGGCATGGTGAAGACGGATCATATCCTGTTTGTCGCCTCCGGCGCCTTCCAGGTGGCCCGTCCGTCCGACCTCATCCCCGAGCTGCAGGGCCGTCTGCCGATCCGGGTCGAGCTGACCGCGCTCACCACCGAAGACTTCGAGCGCATCCTGACCGAGCCGAACGCCTCCCTGACCGATCAGTACCAGGCGCTGATGGCTACCGAAGGGGTCAAGATCGAGTTCACCCAGGATGGCATCCGCCGCCTGGCCGAGGCTGCCTGGCAGGTCAACGAACGCACCGAGAACATCGGCGCCCGTCGCCTGCACACCGTGATGGAGCGGCTGATGGAAGACATCTCCTACGACGCCTCCGAAAAGTCCGGTGAGACCTTCGTGATCAACGCCGACTACGTCAACGCCCACCTCGGCAAGTTGATCGAGGACGAGGATCTGAGCCGCTTCATCCTGTAAGTGCACTCAGACCCGGTAAAAACGCCTCCCTCGCGGAGGCGTTTTTGTATCCGCAATTCATGCCCGGGACACTTCTCACCCGGCACGACGATTCAACCAGAGCGCCAGCCCGAGCAGCAACCCGGCCGCCACGAAGCTAAGCTGCATGCCCGTTCTCAGAGTCATGGCGCTGGCTCCCCCCATTTCACTCCCGACCAGGGCGCTGAACAGGGTGCCGAGTCCGGCCGCCCCACTGAACTGCCCCAGGTTGCGGGCCAGGGTCAGCAAACCCGCCACAGCGCCACGATCCCGCTCGTGCGCCCCACCCACCACGGCGCCGTTGTTGGCGGTCTGGAACAGGGCATACCCCGCCGTCAGCAGCAAGATGGGCAACAGATAGCCGAGGGGCCCCCAGGATATCGGAAGCATCACCAGCCCCAGGGTGGCGAGCAGCATGGCCCCGAGACCGAGCCGCAGCACGGCTCCGCTACCCAGCCTGTCCACCAGCCAACCGGCTGGCAGACCCGTACATGCCGCCAGCAGGGGGCCGCCCGAGATCCAGAGGCCCACCTCGGTCAGGCTGAGACCAAACATTCCGTGCAAGTAGAAGGGGCCGATCAACAGGGTCAGCACCATCACGCTCGCCACCAGGGCGCTGCCGAGCAGGCCATCCCGCAGGGGTGCCTCCCGCAGCAGTGCCAGTGGCAGCAGGCTCCCCAGCCTCACGCCATCACCCCGAGGGCCAGCCTCGTCGGCAGGCAGACCGAGCAGCGCGAGCACCAGCGCCAGCAGACCCAGGGGTACCAGCAGCAGGAAGGGAGCCTGCCAGCCCAGACTGTCGACCAGCCAACCGCCCATCAGGGGGCCGAGGGCCGTACCGCAGGCCGACAGCGTGCCGAGCAGCCCCATGCCCCAGCCGCGCCGCTGCGGGGCCACTTGCCGGCCCACCATGGCGAGCGCCAGGGAGAGCATGCAGGCCGCCCCCGCCCCTTGCAGAGCCCGCGCAGCGACAAGCCAACCCATGCTCGGCGCCATGGCACAGAGCAGGGAAGCCAGCGTGAACAGCACCACGCCCCAGAGCAGCAACCGCTGACGGCCGAGACGATCGCCCAGACGGCCCGCCACCACGGACAGACTGGTGATCCCCAGCAGGTAGGCCACCAGCACCCACTGCAGGCTGGCGAGGGGGATGGCCAACTCGACCCCCAATGCCGGCAGCACAATGTTGCCCATGCTGCCCGCCAGCATGGGCAACAGCGTCGAAAAGCCCAAGGCCGTCAGGCCCATGGATCGATGAAAACTGGGGTGGCCATGGGGGATGACATAGGCGGCTCTCGGCAGAGGGAAGATGTCGACAGCCTAGCCAGGGGGCTGAGTGGGTGGAAGACGCATGACTTGCAGTTAATACGTGCATCTCACGCCATATATCCCGCCGTGGCATCTTGTATGATGAGCAAGAAGGGCTGGCAGCGTCACCGCGGGCTCAACGTCTCACTCGGCGAAGGCATCATCATGAGCACACCGGATCTCAATTTGCTGATCACCCTGACTGCCCTGCTCGACGAGGGCAGCGTGGCGGGCGCCGCCAGGCGGTTGGGCTTGAGCCCCTCCGCCATGAGTCGGGCCCTTGCCCGCCTGCGTGACACCACGGGGGATCCCCTGCTGGTACGGGCGGGCCGCGGGCTGGTGCCCACCCCCCGCGCCCTGGCGCTGCGGGAGCGGGTCGGCGCACTGGTGCAGGAGGCGGGTGCCATGCTGAGCCCTTTGCAGGAGATCGAGCCCGCCAGGCTGGTGCGAACCTTCCGCCTGCGTGCCAGCGATGGCTTCGTGGAAACCGTCGGCCCCACCCTGCTGGCCCGGCTCGCCGCCGAGGCACCCGGGGTACGGCTGCACTTCGTGGCCAAGCCCGACAAGGAGAGCGGCGCCCTGCGCCACGGTGAACTGGACTTCGAAACCGGGGTGATAGGCGCCAGCACGGCACCCGAGCTGCATACCCAGGCCCTGTTCCGGGACCACTTCGTCGCCGTGGTGCGCCCCGATCATCCCCTGTGCCAGGGTCCCCTGAGCGCCGCCCGCTATGCCGCCGCCCAGCACGTCATGGTGTCGCGGCGCGGGCGGGAGCACGGCCCCATCGACGACGCCCTCGCCGTGTTCAAGCTGGAGCGTCATGTCGCGACCCTGGTGCCGGGTTTTGCCACGGCCCTGGCGCTGGTGCAGGCCAGCGATCTGGTGGCGACCGTGCCCGAGTTGCACTGCGCCAGCCTCTACCCGGATCTGGTGAGGCTTCCCCTGCCCTTTTCCCTGCCCGCCATCACCCTGGCCCTGCTCTGGCACCCGCGACTGGACGCCGATCCGGCCCATCGCTGGCTGCGCCATCTCATCCGGGATCTCTGTGCCCGCCCACCCTATGGCAACTGACCGACGAAAGTTAACGACAGACCCGGTATAAAAATCAGCCACTTCCCTGCACTCACCCTGGTTTTCCAGCCCCACAACTGGGGCCAGATCCCCCCCCCTGAGGTCGCGGCGCCGACATGCCCAATCCCTTTCATCATGGGGAATGGCGCCATTCAGACACCTATTTATGGATAGCCTTTCAACCTGCTCGAATTACCCCATAGGAGATATATAAATAGACAGTTGATTTGCATCAATTGCCCGCCCCCTGCAACTGGGTAGCCTAACGTCAGATTGATGTTTTATTACTCCAAACCAGAGGCAATCATGAGCAAAGTCAGACTGGCCGTCATCGGTAACGGCATGGTGGGGCACCGCTTCATCGAAGAGTTGATCGAACGGGCCGACCCCGGCCAGTTCGAGATCACCGTCTTCGGTGCAGAACCCCGCCCCGCCTACGATCGTGTCCATCTCTCCTCTTATTTCTCCCACCACACCAGCGAAGATCTCTCCCTCGTCAAACCCGGCTTCTATGAGAAACACGGTATCCGTCTGCTGCTCGGCGAAGCGGTCAAACTCATCGATCGCGCCAAGGGCGAGGTGCACTCCAACAAGGGCACCGTGGTCGCCTATGACAAGCTGATCCTGGCGACTGGTTCCTACCCCTGGGTCCCCCCCATCCAGGGCAGCCAGCACCACGAATGCTTCGTCTATCGCACCATCGAGGATCTGAAAGAGATCCGCAGCGCCGCCAAGAGCGGCAAGAGCGGCGTGGTGATCGGCGGCGGCCTGCTCGGTCTGGAAGCCGCCGGTGCCCTCAAGGCGCTGGGCCTCGAGACCCACGTGGTGGAATTCGCTCCCGTGCTGATGGCGGAGCAGCTCGACGGCCAGGGCGGCCAGCTGCTGCGCCGCAAGATTGAATCCATGGGGGTGCAGGTTCACACCAGCAAGAGCACCAGCGAGATCCTGATGCACGGCGGCAAGGAGGCCAAACATCGCCTCGCCTTCGCCGATGGCAGCATGCTGGAAGTGGACGTGGTGGTCTTCTCCACCGGTATCCGTCCGCAAGACACCCTCGGCCGATACTGCGAGCTGGCCATCGCCGAGCGCGGCGGTATCGCCATCGATGACAGCTGCCTCACCTCGGATCCCGACATCTATGCCATCGGCGAGTGCGCCGCCTGGCAGGGACGCTTCTTCGGCCTGGTGGCGCCGGGCTACAAGATGGCCCAGGTCACCGTCGATCACCTGCTCGGCGGCAACAGCCGTTTCGAGGGGGCGGACATGAGCGCCAAGCTCAAGCTGCTCGGCGTCTCCGTCGGCTCCATCGGTGATGCCCATGGCCGTACCCCGGGCAGCCACAGCTATGTGTTCCAGGACGATCAGGCCGGCGTCTACAAGAAAATCGTGGTGAGCGAGGACAACAGCCGGTTGCTCGGCGCCGTGCTGGTGGGGGACGTGGAAGATTACGGCAACCTGCTGCAGATGATGCTCAATGCCCTGCCGCTGCCGGCCCACCCGGATGCGCTGATCCTGCCCGCCTACGCCGGTGCCAAGCCGACCCTGGGGGTCGACGCTCTGCCGGAATCCGCCCAGATCTGCTCCTGCTTCGACGTCTCCAAGGGGGACATCGCCCGGGCGGTCGCCGAGGGCCACACCACGCTCGCCGCCATCAAGCAGCACACCAAGGCCGGTACCGGCTGCGGCGGCTGCGTGCCCCTCATCAGCCAGGTGCTCAACGCCGAGCTGGTGAAACAGGGCATCGAGGTCAACAACCACCTCTGCGCCCACTTCCCCCACTCCCGTCAGGAACTGTTCCACCTGGTCAAGGTGGAAGGGATCAAGAGCTTCGACGAACTGCTGGCCAAACATGGTCAGGGCTACGGCTGCGAGGTGTGCAAGCCCACCGTCGGCTCCATCCTCGCCTCCTGCTGGAACGACTATGTGCTGACCCCGCAAAACACCCAGTTGCAGGACACCAACGACATCTTCCTCGGCAACATGCAAAAGGACGGCACCTACTCCGTCATCCCGCGCATGGCCGGTGGTGAGGTGACTCCGGAAGGGCTGCTGGCGGTGGCCGAGGTGGCCCGCGACTACCAGCTCTACACCAAGATCACCGGTGCCCAGCGCATCGGCCTGTTCGGCGCCCAGAAAGACGACTTGCCCGCCATCTGGCGCAAGCTGCTGGCCGCTGGTTTCGAGACCGGCCAGGCCTACGCCAAGGCGCTGCGCATGGCCAAGACCTGCGTCGGCAGCACCTGGTGCCGCTTCGGGGTGCAGGACAGCGTCGGCCTCGGGGTCTTCCTCGAGAACCGCTACAAGGGCATTCGCACCCCCCACAAGATGAAGTTCGGTGTCTCCGGCTGTACCCGCGAATGTGCGGAGGCTCAGGGCAAGGACGTGGGCATCATCGCCACCGACGCGGGCTGGAACCTTTATGTCGGCGGCAACGGCGGCATGAAACCACGTCACGCCGACCTGCTCGCCTCGGATCTCGACCGCGAGACCCTGATCAAGCTGATCGACCGCTTTATGATGTTCTACGTCACCAGCGCCGACAAACTGCAGCGTACCGCCAGCTGGCTCACCAGCCTGGAGGGCGGTATCGACTACCTGCGCGAGGTGATCGTCGATGACAAGCTCGGGCTGAACGAGACCCTGGAGCGCGACATCCAGGCCCTCATCGACAGCTACGAATGCGAGTGGTCCCGCACCCTGAATGAAGAAGAGCAGCTCAAACGCTTCAGCCACTTCATCAACAGCGACAAGCGCGATCCGGACGTGCAGTTCGTCACCGAGCGGGAGCAGCACAGACCGGCCACCCCGGCCGAGCGCATCCCCGTCTACCAGATAGAAATGGAGGCAAAGTGATGAAACTCGCATGCCAACTCAATGACATATTCCCGGGTACCGGCGTCTGCGCCCTGCTGGAAGGACGCCAGATCGCCCTGTTCCGCCCGAGCGAAGCGCCCGAGGTGTTCGCCATCGACAACCGGGATCCCTTCTTCGCCGCCAGCGTGCTGTCGCGGGGCATCATCTGCGAACACGAGGGGGAACTCTGGGTCGCCAGTCCGCTCAAGAAGCAGCACTTCCGTCTGAGTGACGGTCACTGCCTCGAAAACACCGCCATGTCGGTGCAGAGCTACCCCGTCGAAGTCCGCGACCAACAGGTCTGGGTCGCCGTCTAACACCGTGCATATCAGGGCTGCCCACGGGCGGCCCTCTTGAAGGAAACAAACATGTATACCGAAACCATCAACAAGTGCGCCGCCAACGCGGCCCGCATCAACCGCTTCGAGCGCAGCGACAAGCTCGGCTTCTGGCTCAGCGCCGCCATGGCGGGAGCCTATGTGGGCCTTGGCATCATCCTCATCTTCACCCTGGGCAACCTGGTGGATGCCAGCGTGCGTCCGCTGGTGATGGGGGCCACCTTCGGCATCGCCCTGACCCTGGTGATCATCGCCGGCTCCGAGCTGTTCACCGGCCACACCATGTTCCTCACCTTCGGGGTGAAGACCGGCAAGATTTCCATGGGGGATCTGCTGCGCATCCTGCCCCAGACCTGGGCCGGCAACCTGCTCGGCTCCATCGCGGTGGCACTGATCTACTCCTACGGCGGCAGCCTGCTGCCGGACGCGGGCAGCCTGGCCCACAAGGTGGCGCTGGCCAAGACCCAGGCCCCGGCCCTGACCCTGTTCATGAAAGGGATCCTCTGTAACTGGCTGGTCTGCCTCGCCATCTGGATGGCGCTGCGCACCGAGGGCGCCGCCAAGTTCATCGCCATCTGGTGGTGCCTGCTGGCCTTCATCGCCTCCGGCTACGAGCACTCGGTCGCCAACATGACCCTGTTCGCCCTTTCCTGGTTTGGCGCTCACTCCGATGCCTATACCCTGGGCGGCATCGGCCACAACCTGCTGTGGGTGACCCTGGGCAACACTGTCTCCGGTGCCCTCTTCATGGGTCTGGGCTACTGGTATGCCACCCCCAAGGCCGAGCGCCCGGTCGCCGTGACCGACACCGCTGACACCGTCAGCCAGACCCAGACCGCCTGATCAGGAGGCCCCATGGACTACTTGCCCATCTTCTGTCGACTCGACAACAAGCCCGTGCTGCTGGTCGGCGGCGGCGACGTGGCGGAGCGCAAGGCGCGCCTGCTGCTGGACGCCGGTGCCCGGCTGACGGTGGTGGCCCCCAGGCTCGATCCCGAGCTGGCTACCCTGGCTACCAACGGAACAATCCACTGGCTGGCCGGTGAATTCGAGCCGGATCAGCTGGCTGGCAAGTGGTTGGTGGTGGCCGCTACCGACAGGCGTGAGGTCAATGCCCTGGTCTACCAGAGCGCCAACCAGGCCGGCATCTTCGCCAACGTGGTGGATGACCCCAAGCGCTCCAGCTTCATCATGCCGTCCATCATCGACCGCTCGCCGCTGATGGTCGCCATCTCCTCCGGCGGCAAGGCCCCGGTACTGGCCCGATTGCTGCGGGAGAAGCTCGAAGCCCTGCTGCCCCAGCATCTGGGTGCCGTCGCAGCCTTCGCCGGTGGCCTGCGGGCGCGGGTCAAGGCCCGCTTCGCCAGCATGGGGGAACGGCGCCAGTTCTGGGAGCGACTGCTCGGGGCCGATCGCCTCGGCCAGGCCCTGGCCCGGGGGGATCAGGCCGCCGCCAACCAGCTCGCCGACCACCTGTTTGCCGATGATGCTGCCGCCAAGGGAGAAGTGATCCTGGTCGGTGCCGGTCCCGGCGATCCCGGTCTGCTCACCCTGCACGCCCTGCGTCAGATGCAGCAGGCGGACGTGGTGGTCCATGACCGGCTGGTATCGGACGAGGTGATGGCCCTGGTGCGCCGGGATGCCAAACGCATCTTCGTCGGCAAGCAGGCGGGCAGCCACTGCGTGCCCCAGGAGGGGATCAACCAGCTCCTGCTGGACGAGGCAAGGAAAGGGCAGCGAGTGGTGCGGCTGAAAGGGGGCGACCCCTTCATCTTCGGTCGTGGCGGCGAGGAGCTGGAGACCCTGGTCGGCAGCGGGGTGGGCTTCCAGGTGGTGCCGGGGATCACCGCGGCGAGCGGCTGCGCCGCCTACGCGGGGATTCCGCTGACCCACCGGGATCACGCCCAGAGCGTGCGCTTCGTCACCGCCCACGGCAAGGGAGGCACCCAGGATCTCGACTGGCCCCTGCTCGCCAGAGACAAACAGACGCTGGTGTTCTACATGGGGCTCTCGTCCTGCGCCACCATCCGCGAACAGCTGATGGCCCACGGCAAGGACGGCACTACTCCGGTGGCCCTGATCGAGCGCGGCACCCAGCCCTGCCAGCAGGTCATTCGCGGCACGCTAGATCAACTGCCGGAGCTGGCGGTCGGCGTCGAGAGCCCGGCCCTCATCATGGTGGGATCCGTCGTCACCCTGGCCGATCAGCTCGCCTGGTTCGGCCAGGCCAACGGCCCGGAGCAGGCCCAGGTTTCTGCCTGAAGAGCCCGCCAGCACAGACCAACGTGAGAGACCACCCCAGGGTGGTCTCTTTTTTACTGCGCCGACTGTCATAACCTCTTGTTTTGAGTCTGGTATCCTATGGGCATGGTCATCCGGCCCACCGAATTCGAATTCAGGAATCTTGTTGCATGTCTCTCCCCGCCAAGAACAACGCCAAACAGCGTGAACAAGACAGATCCCGCATCCTCACCCTGTTGCTGGCCGACGATGCGCTCACCGACAGTCTGCTCGACCCCCATGGGGGGCAGGATGCCGAGCTGCGGGACCAGACCCGCGAACTGACCCAGCTGGTCAACAGCCTGCCCGCCGCCGACGTTGCCGATGCCCTGGAGTCCCTCCCCCCGGACGAGCGCCACGTACTCTGGCAGCAGGTGGACCCCGAGCGCCACGGCCAGATCCTGGTGGAGGCGTCGGAGACGGTGTGGGACAGCCTCATCAGCGGCATGAGCGACAAAGAGTTGCTGCACGCTCTGCGCAGCCTCGACATCGACGACCAGATCTATCTCGGCCAATACCTGCCCCGCAACCTGATGGGACGGCTGCTCACCTCCATGGCCCCCGAGCAGCGGGATCGGGTGCGGGAGGTGATCCGTTACGGCAAGCACACGGTCGGCGCCATGATGGACTTCGATCTCGTCACGGTGCGCGCCGAGATAAGCCTGGGTGCGGTGCAGCGCTACCTGCGCCTGCGCGGCCAGATCCCCCCCAACACCGACAAGCTGTTCGTCACCGACAAACGCAACCGGCTGCAGGGGGAACTGCCCCTCACCACTGTGCTGCTGCACAAACCAGAGACCTTGGTCGGGGAGGTGATGGAGAAAGATCCCGTCACCTTCGACCCGGAAGACAACGATGAGGCGGCGGCCCGCACCTTCGAGCGGGACGATCTGGTCTCCGCCGCCGTGGTGGATGCCAAGGGCAAGCTGATGGGACGCCTCACCGTCGCCGAGGTGGTGGACCTGGTCTATGAGGAGAGCGATACCGATCTGCGCCGCATGGGGGGGATCAGCGAGGATGAAGACGTGTTCGCCCCCGTCACTAAGGCGGTGAAGACCCGCTGGGCCTGGCTCGCCATCAACCTCTGTACCGCCTTCATGGCTTCCCGGGTCATCGGCCTGTTCGAGCACAGCATTTCGCAACTGGTGGCGCTGGCGGCCCTGATGCCCATCGTCGCGGGCATCGGCGGCAACACCGGCAACCAGACCATCACCATGATAGTGCGGGCGCTGGCGCTGCAGCAGATCCAGACCGGCAACGTCTCCTTCCTGCTGTGGCGGGAGCTGGGAGTCGCCCTCATCAACGGCCTGGTGTGGGGGGGAACCATGGGGGTCGTCACCTATTTCCTCTATCAGGACGCAGCGCTGGGTGCCGTCATGACCCTTGCCATGGTGCTGAACCTGCTGGTGGCGGCCCTGATGGGGGTCATCATCCCCATGACCATGACCCGGCTGGGACGGGATCCCGCCCTCGGTGCCAGCGTGATGATCACCGCCATCACCGACACCGGCGGCTTCTTCATCTTCCTCGGGCTGGCGACCCTATTCCTGCTCTGACCCTCCCCGTCGCCCATGAAAAAGGGAGCCATTAAGGCTCCCTTTTCAATTCAGGCAGGTCGATGCATCACACCCGGTATTGTTCCACCGCCCGGTTGAGCAGTCTGGCCTGCTCGCTCAGGCCTTGGCTGGACTGGGCGTTGTCTTGCGCCATCTGGCTCGATGCCTCTGCGATATCGCGGATGCTGCTGACGTTGCGGTTCACCTCGTTGGCCACCAGGCTCTGTTGCTCGATGGCGGCGGCGATCTGGGTGCTCATGTCCATGATGCGGGTGACATCCTGGGTGATCTGGCCGAGCAGCTCACCGGCCTGGGTCGCCTGCTGTGCACTGTTGCCCCCCTGCTCCCGGCAGAGCGCCATCCTGCCCACTATGTTGTCGGTCTGCTGTTGCAGTGAGCCGATGATGGCGGCGATCTCCTGGGTCGACTGCTGGGTACGGATGGCGAGGTTGCGCACCTCGTCCGCCACCACTGCGAAACCACGGCCCTGCTCCCCCGCCCGCGCCGCCTCGATGGCCGCATTGAGGGCCAGCAGATTGGTCTGATCTGCTATGCCCCGGATCACCCCGAGCACAGAGCCAATGGTCTCGCTCTCCTTCTGCAGTTGGGCGACCTCGCCGGAGGCCTGCTCCAGCTGCTCCGCGAGACTGTGGATCTGGTTGACGGTCTGCTCGACCGCACCGCGCCCCTCATCGGCCTTGTGGTTGGTGGCGGCGGCATCGCTGGCCGCCTGCTCCGTGCTGCGGGCGATCTCCTCGATGGTGGAGCCCATCTCGGTGGAGGCGGTCGCCACCTGATCCGTCTCCAGCAACTGGCGCTGGGCCCCCTCACTGGTTCGGCGCACGTTGTCCGAGAGGTGATCCGCCGCACCGGTCAGGGTGTTGACGCTCTGCTTCACATCCCCGATCAGCTGACGGAAGCCATCCAGCATCACATCCAGATTGCCCGCCAGCTGCGCCATCTCGTCATCCCCTTTCAGGGCGATGCGCAGGCGCAGATCGTTGTCCTGACGGATGCGATTGACCGTGTCATTGACCCGGGCGATGGGTCTGCCGATGCTGCGCCCCAGCAGCACGCTCATGAAGCCGATGACCATGATGATCAGGACGCCGCAGACCAGCATCAGCCGGTTGAAACTCGCCGTCTGGCTGGCCAGTTCATCCTCGATCTGCTGGCCGACGCTTTCGAGTGCCTGTTCGGCCTGTTGCACCAGGGTGTGCATCTGGCCACGCAGTCCAGAGGCCTCGTCCAGCCCCAGCACCTGCATCCCCTGAACCAGGGCAACGAAGTCATTTCGGTACTGTTCGCTGGCCTGCTCGAGCACGCCGCGCTGCTCCTGTGGCAGGTTGCCGAGCCCCTGCTGGAAGTCGGCATGCAGGGTCTGGAAACGCGCGAGGTACTGGATATCGGAGCGCAGCATGAAGTCCTTCTCCGCCCGCCGCAATTGCAACATGGTGATGAGCAACCCTTGCTGTTCCTGCGCCTTGAGCGCCTCCTCCACCTTGTGTACCGCCGCCCTCAGCTGACCATAGAGGCCATCCTCGGGCCCCAGCCCTATCTTCTGCTGCTGGGCGACCAGCTCGTTGAAGGCCTTGCCATAGGCGCTGACCTGGGTATCCAGCCCCATCAAGCCCGCCCGGGCAGCATCCAGGCTGTCATCGGCACTCAGGGCCTGATCGAGCGCATGGGTTTGCGCCAGCACGGTGTTGAATCTGTCGATGACCGCCAGATCCTTGTGCAGCAAGAAGTCTTGCTCGGCGCGCCTCAGTTGCACCATGGAGAGCTCGAGTCCATCGACCCGGCGCTGCGCCTCCATCATGTGCCGGCTCTCCTTGCTGGCGTAAAAGAAAAGCCCGCTCAGGGTCAGCATGGCCGTGGCGACCAGGGCGGTATTCAGTATCAACTTGTGGCGGATCAGCATGGTAAACCTCTGGGGCGCTGGGGTGGACTGCATCGATCGCGGGCAGAATACGACATCCATATGTCCGTTCAAGGAATATTCATTGAAATGCCACCCTCACTCCTTATACTGGTTCCACCTGTTTCCAGCGGTGGATCTGACACAATGGAATACAACACTTCAGAACTGTGCGACATCTATCAGGACATGGTGGATGTGCTCGAGCCCATGCTCTGCTCCTTCGGCGGTCGCGCCTCGTTCGGCGGCGTCATCACCACGGTCAAATGCTTCGAATCCAACGGCCTTATCCGTGAACTCGTGAAAGAGAACGGCGCCGGTCGCGTGCTGCTGATCGACGGCGGCGGCTCCATGCGCCGCGCCCTGATCGACAGCGAGATCGCTACCACGGCGGCGGAAAACGAGTGGGAAGGGATCGTCTGCTACGGCTGCGTGCGCGAGGTCGATATCCTGGAAGATCTCGACATCGGCATCCAGGCCCTTGCCGCCATCCCGGTCGGCGCCGACAGCAAGGACGTGGGTGAGACGGATCTGCCGGTAAATTTCGGCGGCGTCACCTTCCTGCCGGACGATCACCTCTATGCCGACACCACCGGGGTGATCCTCTCCCCCGATGCCCTCGACATCGAGTAAGCAGACACAGACTGAAGATGGGAGCCCTGGCTCCCATTTTTTATGCCCGTAATCTGACGGCAAGTGGCTGAAAAAAGACAAAAAAAGAGGGCCAGTAAACTACTGGCCCCTTAACTGGAAGCAATGTGAGCAATGTCGTGCCTTCACAAGAAGTCCATCACGTTGGAACGAATGAAGTCTTTCCCGGAAAACAAGTTAACAATAATCATTCTCATTTAACTGTGCAAGTTTTATTTGCAAAAAAAGCGAAAAAAATGACCACCCGAAGGTGGTCATCATCGTCATGCCTGACGGGGCGCGGTTCGCAGGCCGTCCAACCCGGCCTCTCCCACCAGCTTGCGGCTGAGATAGCGCAGCAAGACGCCGTAGAGCGGCACGAACAATCCCAGGCTAATCAGCAGCTTGAATACATAATCCACGGTCGCAATCTCGACCCAGTGCTCGGCCATGAAGGGATCCGTGCTGCGCCAGAAGGCTATGCTGAAGAAGGCGATGGTGTCCACCAGGTTGCCGAACAGGGTCGAGGCCGCCGGCGCCACCCACCAGGCCCTGAGCAGGCGCAGGCGATTGAACACCACCACGTCCATGAACTGGCCCACCAGATAGGCCATGAAACTGGCCAGGGCGATACGTGCCACGAACAGGTTGAACTCGGCCAGATGGCCCAGCCCCTGATAACTGCCCTCGAAGAACAGGACGGAGAGCACGTAGGAGACCGCCAGCGCCGGCAGCATCACCGTCTGGATGATCTTGCGGGCGAGACCGGCACCGAAGATCCGCACCGTCAAGTCGGTGGCCAGGAAGATGAACGGGAAGCTGAAGGCGCCCCAGGTGGTGTGGAAGCCAAAGATGGTGATCGGCAGTTGCACCAGATAGTTGCTGCTGGCGATGATCAGGATGTGGAACAAAGCGAGACGCACCAGCGCCGTCTGGTGCTGAGCAGGGGTCAGATTCATGTTGTGACCTTTTTGGTTAATGGGGTTAGGGAACCCATACCGCCACCATTGGCGATAATTGAGGGGCGAGATTATACGCCCCGCGACCGATAGTTCAATCTTTATGCGGCGGATGAGCGTGGTCACGGCGCCCGGGAAAGGGCTACAGCCGCCACAGGCAGAGGGCGCGACCCGCAGATCCGCGAGGGATCACTCCCGATGCTGGCGACCCAGCCAGAGCACCACCTCCCGATCAACCGGATGCACCGCCTCCAGCCAGCAGCCGCCGTGGTGCTCGAACTCCAGCCGCAGCGGGCTGCCTTCAAACTCCAGCAGCCAGCTGTGACGATCGGCGCCCCAATCCTGCTCGAGGGCTGCCAGCTCCCACGCCTGCACCAGTGCCTCGGCCAGGGTGGGGAAGTTGTCCCAGCAGAGCCCGGGGCAATCCAGAGTCAGCACACCGGCCTCCTCGTCCATCGCCGTCACTTGCCACAATATCTCTTTCATCCGGGTCCTCAACTGCTGCAGGAGAGCTCGCCGCCGCAATACCAGGCGGGGACCGGGGTGGCGAGCTCGTCATATTCAGGTTGTTCGTCATAGGGGCGTTGCAGGGCCGCAAACAGCCGCTCGAACGGCGCCATGTCGCCCCGCTCGGCGGCCTCTATCACCTGCTGGGCCAGGGCATTGCGCAGCACGTACTTGGGATTGATCGCATCCATCCGCCCCTTGCGGGCCGCATCGTCGCTCCCTTCACGGATGAGACGCTGCCGATACGACTCGAGCCATGCCTGCCAGCGGGCGGGATCCGGCAGCAGGGCCAGCAAGGGTGCAGGCCAGTCGCCTTGGGCGGTCAGCTCGCCCAGCCGGCGCAGGAAGAGGTGGTAGTCCACCCGCTGGCTCGCCAACAGCTGGAACATCTCGCGAAACAGCGCCGGATCCTGCTCCTCCCAGCTCCCCAGCCCGAGCTTTTCACGCATCAGCTCGGAGTAGTGCAGCATCAGCTGGTGCTCATACTGGGCCAGCGCCGCCGCCAGCGCCTCGCCATCCACGTGATCCGCCAGCGCCTGGGCGAGTTTCTGCAGGTTCCAGTAACCGACCGCCGGCTGCTGATCCAGCGCGTAGCGCCCTCCCGGATCGGAGTGGTTGCACACAAAATCAGGCACATAGGCGTCGATAAAGCCGTAGGGGCCATAATCCAGGGTCAGTCCGAGCAGGGACATGTTGTCGGTGTTCATCACCCCGTGGCAGAAACCGGCAGCCTGCCACTTGGCGATGAGCCGCGCGGTACGGCGCACCACCTCCGTAAACAGCTCGGCCCCGTTGCTGAGATCGGGGAAGTGGTGACGCAGGGCATGGTCGATGAGGGCGGGGATCTTCCCCCCCTGCCCGCTCCAGGCGAAATACTCGAAGTGACCGAAGCGCAGGTGGCTCGGGGCGGTGCGCAGCACGGTCGCGCCGCTCTCGGCCTGCTCCCGATAGATAGGCTCATCGCTGCCCACCAGCACCAGGGCGCGGGTGGTGGGGATGTCGAGAGCGTGCAGCGCCTCGGAGGCGAGGTATTCGCGGATGCTGGAGCGCAGCACGGCGCGACCGTCGCCGAAGCGGGAGAAGGGGGTCTTGCCCGCCCCCTTCAGGTGCAGATCCCAGTGGCTGCCATCCGGGGCTTGCTGTTCCCCCAGCAGCATGGCACGGCCATCGCCGAGACGCGGGCTGTAGCCGCCGAACTGATGGCCCGCATAGACCTGGGCCACCGGCTGCATGCCCGCCAGGGGCTGACCCTGGCCGCAGCAGGCAAGCCAGTCTGCCTCGGTGACATCCGTCAGCCCCAGCTCGCCGAGCAGGCCGTGGTTGAGGTGCAAGAGCCTGGCCCCTTGCAGGGGCTGGGGGGCCACGGGTTCGCAGGCCCAGGGCAGCTCGGTGGCGAAAGTGTTGATCAGCTTCATGGTGATGGGGATCGTCCCTGCGTATGCTCGTGTCACTCTTTATACCGCCACCGGCCCCTCTCGGGCCAACGGTCGATACTGCTATTTCAATTCGAGGAAGTGGAAGATGGAAAAATGGGTTTATGTCCTGCCCCTGCTGGCACTGCTCTCCGGCCACCCCGCTCATGCCGCCGATGTGGCCGCGGGCAAGGCGAAGGCCGTGCTGTGCGCCGCCTGTCATGGCCCCGAGGGCAAGGCCAGCGTGCCCCTGTATCCCCATCTGGCGGGACAGCACGCCCCCTACCTCGTCAAGCAGTTAAAGGCGTTCAAGGAGGGTCAGCGCAAGGATCCCATGATGGCCCCCTTCATGGCGGCGCTAACCGAGGCGGATATGGAGAACCTGGCGGCCTATTACGCCAGCTTGTCGCAGTGAAAAATATCGTCTTTATGGTGAATTGATTCGCCAGATCCAGTAAAGGCAGTTCGTTAAACTGCCTTCGATGAGGTGGTCGGCTACTTAATGATGGCATCGGCGGCGAGTTATCGGCGTTGCCGCTGACTCCATCTCCACCTGCGGCCACTCTTAGCGACGGCAGTACTCGATGATCAGATCCATAAAGGCCTCGCCGAAACGCTCCAGCTTGCGGTGACCCACGCCGTTGACCGCCAGCAGCTCGTCTTCGGTCATGGGCATCGTCGCAACCCCATCTCCACCTGCGGCCACTCTTAGCGACGGCAGTACTCGATGATCAGGTCCATAAAGGCCTCGCCGAAGCGCTCCAGCTTGCGGTGACCGACGCCGTTGACCGTCAGTGGCTCGTCTTCGGTCATGGGCATCGCCGCGACTCCATCTCCACCTGCGGCCACTCTTAGCGACGGCAGTACTCGATGATCAGGTCCATAAAGGCCTCACCGAAGCGCTCCAGCTTGCGGTGACCCACGCCGTTGACCGCCAGCAGCTCGTCCTCGGTCATGGGCATCAGCTGCGCCATCTCCACCAGGGTGCTGTCGTTGAACACCACGTAAGGCGGCACCTCCTCCTCCTCGGCGATCTGCTTGCGCAGGGCCCGCAGCTCCTTGAACAGCCGCTTGTCATAGTTGGCGCTGTCGAGCAGGCCGCTGCGCTTCTCCTTGCGGCTGGAGATGGGTTGCAGCCGCGGCACGGCCAGCTCCAGCGCCAGCTCGCCGCGCAGCACCGGGCGGGCCGCCTCGGTCAGTTGCAGCACCAGGTTGCGGGTGATGTTCTGGGTCAGGAGCCCCTTGTGGATCAGCTGGCGGATGACGCTCATCCAGTACTCGTGGCTCTGCTCCTTGCCAATGCCGTAGGTGGACAGCTTGTCGTGGCCGTGATCCTTGATGCGCTGGTTCAGCGACCCGCGCAGCACCTCCACCACATAGCCCACCCCGAAGTTCTGCCCCACCCGCCAGACGCAGGAAAGCGCCTTCTGGGCGTCCTCGGTGCCGTCATAGCTCTTGGGGGGATCCAGGCAGATGTCGCAGTTGCCACAGGGCTTGTCGTTGTACTCGCCGAAGTAGTTCAGCAACACCTGGCGGCGGCAGGTCTGCGCCTCGGCGAAGGCCGCCATCACGTTCAGCTTGTACTGCTCCACCTGCAACTGCTGCGGGTTCTCGATGTTGTCGAGCAACCGGCGCACCCGGCCGATGTCGGCGGGATCGTAGAGCAGCAGCGCCTCCGCCGGGGTGCCGTCACGGCCGGCGCGGCCCGTCTCCTGATAGTAGGATTCGATATTCTTGGGGATGTCGTAGTGCACCACGAAACGCACGTTCGGCTTGTCGATGCCCATGCCGAACGCCACCGTCGCCACCACGATCTCGATGTCATCCTTGAGGAAAGCTTCCTGGGTCTGCTGGCGCTGGGCCAGCGGCAGGCCGGCGTGATAGGGGGCCGCCTTGCAGCCGTGGCGGGAGAGCCGCTCCGCCACCTCCTCCACCCGGTTGCGGCTGGAGCAGTAGACGATGCCGCAGTTGCCCTTCTGGCTCTGCACGTAGCGCAGCAGCTGCTCCGCTGCCTTGAACTTCTCCACCAGGCTGTAGCGGATGTTCGGCCGATCGAAACTGGCGGTGTGGATAAAGGGGTCGTGGAGTTCCAGTCGATGCAGCATATCGCTGCGGGTCGCCTCGTCGGCGGTGGCGGTAAGCGCCACCACGGGCACCTGGGGGAACCACTGCTTGAGGCGCCCGAGCGCCGCGTATTCCGGCCGAAAATCGTGGCCCCACTGGGAGACGCAGTGGGCCTCGTCGATGGCGAACAGACCGAGCGGCAGCTCCGCCAGCCGATCCATGAACTCGTGTTGCAGCAACCGCTCCGGCGAGACATAGACCAGCTTGATCTCGCCGCGACGCATGGCGGCGAAGTTCTGGATCATCTCCTCCCGGCTCAGCGCCGAGTTGATGTAGACCGCCGCCACCCCGTTGGCGCGCAGACTGTCCACCTGATCCTTCATCAGCGAGATGAGGGGTGAGACCACCACCCCCAGTCCGGGACGCAGCAGGGCCGGGATCTGGTAGCAGAGGGATTTGCCGCCGCCGGTGGGCTTGAGCACCAGGGCATCGCGCCCCGCCACTATCTGCTCGATGATCTCGAGCTGACCCGGCCGAAACTGCTGGTAGCCGAACACCGCCTGCAACAGGGCAAGGGGCGTCTCTGGCACAGCATCGGGCTGAGAGTCTGGCTGGATGTCGGCAATGGCGGTCATGGGCTCTCCTTTGGGGTCGTCATTCTAAAGCAGCCGCCGTTCACAATAAACCTGCCATTGCGAGTGTTAAGGAAGTGTTGCAGACTGGCTGGAGTTTTTACTCGGTTGAACCGCCAGGGATTGGGATCGGGACATGAAAGACATGCTGAAGAAGATGGCGCTCAGTGGCATTGCCAACCTGTTTGCCGAAAGGATGCCGTTCAACAAGCTGATCGGCATGCAGGTGACCCACTACGACTTCGACAAGGTGGAGCTGCGCATCAAGATGGAGGAGAAGCTCATCGGCAACCCCTTCCATCACATCTTGCACGGCGGCGTCACCGCCAGCCTGCTGGATGTGGCGGGGGGCATGATAGTGGCAGCCTCCTGCATCGACGAGCTGGAAGACTTCTCCCCCAGCTACCTCAAGGAGCGCTTCTCCCGCCTCGGTACCATCGATCTGCGGGTGGACTACCTGCGCCCGGGCCGGGGCAACGAGTTCATCGCCACCGCCCACATCATCCGTGCCGGCAGCAAGGTGGCCGTTGCCCGCATGGAACTGCACAACGAAGAAGGAACTCACATCGCCTTCGGAACCGGTACTTATCTCGTCGGCTAAGGGCTTTATTGCATAAAAACTGCACTTCTAAGCCGATTTTAATCATTAGAATCCTTACCCCCTCCGCCCGCTGAGGTCCATACTGGTAGTCGGGATCATGTGCAGAGGGAGGATTGCAGACCATGAGCGCGATACTGGCGACCAAACCATCCAGAGCCTTGCTGACACAGATCGAGTGCATGCTCGACGAGGTGCACACTCCCGAGTGTCGTCACTGGTTGGAACAGGAGCTGGAGGGGTATTCTCTGTGTTCACCCCTGCCCTGGTATCGCATCATCGCCTGCCGGCAACGCGGTCACTTCCTGGATCTGAAGACGGGAAAATATTTGACCTGCCATATCGGCAGTCAAACGCTTAGCCAACGCGACCTGGCCCAAGTTCAGTTCATCTATGCCCGCCAACCCGCCGCCCACTATCTACTGCGACATGATTCCGGTATCGAACCCTGGCCAGAACATCTGCTGGAAGCGTATCGAGAGCAGTTGATCCCCGGCCATCTCTGCCTGCAAGCCTGGCATGAGCCCGTGTCTTCGTTGCGCTCACAACTGGTGGAGGGTCTCGGCCACTTCATCAGCGAGTACCCCAAGCATGCGACTCTGCAGACTCAACGTGGCTTCAAGGCATTGTGCCATCAACACTGGCACATCTGAGCAAGCGCCCAAGGCGCAAGGAGGGCACCATAAAGCAGAGCCACAACGAGATTGCCACAACTTAAGCCGTGCCGGAGTCAGGATCAGACTCCACCCATGGGCCACCGAGCGGTGGCCCTTTTCATGGCGGTCATCCATGGGATCCAAACCACCACAGCGATTCCCCACCGCGTTGACTGACAAACGACAAATGCGAAAAGGCCGCTCATTGAGCGGCCTTTTCTAATGTGGTCGGTGTGAGAGGATTCGAACCTCCGACCCCTTCGTCCCGAACGAAGTGCGCTACCAAGCTGCGCTACACACCGATGTCTGCGGGGCGAGAATTTACCGAAAGCCCAGACATGACACAAGCCTTTTTTGATGTTCAGCAGAAAAAAATGGCTTTGCGCTCAACAATTCAGCGAATTGCGCAAGGTTTGGCAAGACGATGGCACCCTCTTCCGGAACGAGGTCATTTTGTCGGCAGCTGGAATTCGGTTGGCCCCAGCAACCGGTGTCGCCAATCCGCCACCACGCCGTGCTCCAGCCAGTGTGCCGCATGCTGGCGCCAATTTGGCGAGAGAGCCGGGTTGTCCAGCATCAGTTGCAGATCATCCTCGTTGCGAGCCTGGTTGAACAGGATGTCGGCGGCCCGCTTCACCGTCAGTTCGGGATAGGGTCTATCTGCCAGTTGCAACTCCGCATCCGGTGCCACCTCCCCTTCCTCCAGCACCCGCAGCAGCCAGCCACAGCGACCACTGAGCTGCATCACCTGGGATAAATGGGCATAGCCAAAGCGCTGGTTGAGTTTGAAGCAGGGGGATCTCGGCTGGCTGATCTGCACCAGGGCATCGCCTAAGCGAAACACATCGCCGATACAGGCCTCGGCTTCCGTCAGCCCGAGGCCGGAGAGATTCTCGCCAAAAGCCGCCGGCTGCCAGGGAGTTCGCGGAGCAGGCAGACCCAAGGCAGTTTGCCAGGTCAGCCACCAGGGATAGTGATCAGCGGGATAGTAATGCAGCGCCCGTTCCGGGCCACCGTGGTGGCGCTGATCGCTCTGCTCATCCCCAACCAGACCGGGGAAACCACACCAAACTGAGTGTGTGACGGTTTGCTTGTGGATGGCGCTGACGAGACCGGGGGCTTGTTCGGCATTCAACTCGGCACCCTGGCCGATGAAGAGGGAGATCCGCATTCTATCCTCCTGATGGATGAGAGAATGCGGATATTATCACGACGTCAGGCGACTGCCTGCATCTGGGTGGTCATGGCAATTTCGGCGCGGCGGCGTTTCTCCGCCTTGGCCATCAGATACCAGCTACCGAAGGTAAACAGCGATACCGACAGCAGGATCAGACTGGCCACGGCGTTGATCTCGGGCTTCACGCCGAGGCGTACCGCCGAGAACACTTCCATCGGCAGCGTCGTCGCCCCCGGGCCGGAGACGAAGCTCGCCAGCACCAGATCATCGAGCGACAGGGCGAACGACATCATGCCCCCCGCCGCGAGCGATGGCGCAATCATGGGGATGGTGATCAGGAAGAACACCTTCCAGGGCTTGGCCCCCAGATCCATGGCCGCCTCCTCGATGGAGAGATCCAGCTCCCGCAGCCGTGCCGACACCACGATCGCCACATAGGCGGTACAGAAGGTCGTGTGGGCTATCCAGATGGTCACCATGCCCCGCTCCGCCGGCCAGCCTACCAGCTGGGCCATGGCCACGAACAGCAGCAGCAGGGAGAGACCGGTGATCACCTCCGGCATGACCAGGGGCGCCGTCACCATGCCGCCGAACAGGGTCCGGCCGCGGAAATGCGGGATCCGGGTCAGCACGAAGGCTGCGACCGTCCCCAACGCGACCGCCGCGATGGCGGTGTAGAAGGCGATCTCGAGAGAGCGCAGCACAGAGCCTATCAACTGCTTGTTGTCGAGCAGGCCGAAGTACCATCTCAACGACCAGCCACCCCAGACCGTCACCAGCTTGGAGGCGTTGAAGGAGTAGATCACCATGATGACCATGGGCAGGTAGATGAACAGCAACCCCAGCCACAACATCAGGGTGGCAAAACTGAAACGTTTCATACCTTGCCCTCCAGCTCTTTGGCCTGGTTACGGTTGAACAGAATGATCGGCACGATCAGCACCGCCAGCATCACCACCGCCAGGGCGGACGCCACCGGCCAGTCGCGGTTGTTGAAGAACTCCTGCCACAGCACCTTGCCGATCATCAGGGTCTCGGGACCGCCGAGCAGCTCGGGGATGACGAACTCCCCCACCACCGGGATGAACACCAGCATGCAGCCGGCGATGATGCCATTTTTGGAGAGGGGCACCGTGATCTGCCAGAACCGGGTCAAATTGCGGGCGCCGAGATCGGAGGCTGCCTCCAGCAGGCTCTGGTCATGTTTCACCAGGTTGGCATAGAGCGGCAGCACCATGAACGGCAGGTAGGAGTATACGATGCCGATGTAGACCGCCAGGTTGGTGTTGAGGATGGTCAGCGGCTCGTTGATGAGGCCAATCCCCATCAGCAGGCTGTTGAGCAAGCCGTTGTTGCTGAGGATCCCCATCCAGGCGTAAACCCGGATAAGGATCGCCGTCCAGGTCGGCATCATGATGAGCAGCAGCAGAACGGTCTGGGTCTCCTTCTTCGCCCGGGCGATGGAGTAGGCCATTGGGTAGCCGATCAGCAGGCACAGGACGGTACTGACGAAGGCCATCTTGAGGGAGCCCAGATAGGCGGCAAGATAGAGCTCGTCGTCCAGCAGCAACAGATAGTTGCCCATGTGCAGCAATATGGTGAGCTGATCGTCCGCCCAGCTCACCACGTCCGTGTAGGGCGGGATGGCTACGTCCGCTTCCGCGAAGCTGATCTTCACGACGATGATGAAGGGCAGCAGGAAGAACAGGAACAGCCAGAAGAAGGGGATGCCGATCACCAGCTGGCGCCCGCCCAGTTTCTTCAGTCTTCGCAATGACTTCATGATTGCAGCACCACGCCGCTGTCATCTTCCCAATAAAGGAACACCTGGTCATCCCAGGTCGGCCGCTTGCCGTGGCGTTCGGCGTTGGCGATGAAGGCCTGCACGATTTTGCCCGAGGGCAACTGGATGTGGTAAACGGAGTGCCCGCCAAGATAGGCGATGTCGTAGACCTGCCCCTTGGTCCAGTTGAAGTCCGGATGCTCTATCTCCACCGGCTTTTGCAGGCTCATCAGCAGCTTTTCTGGCCGCAGGGCATAGGTCACCTTCTTGTTCTCGGCGCGAGAACTGATGCCGTGGCCCACGTAGATGGGCTGCTCCAGATCCGCACAGGCGATGGTGGCATGGTCCTGTTCATCTTCCACCAGCAGGCCATCAAACAGGTTGACGTTGCCGATGAACTCGCACACCAGCCGACTGGCCGGAGTCTCGTAGATATCCATGGGGCTGCCGATCTGCTCGATGCAACCGAGGTGCATGATGGCGATCCGCTCGGCCATGGTCATGGCCTCTTCCTGATCGTGGGTCACCATGACACAGGTCACGCCGACCCGCTCGATGATCTCCACCAGCTCGAGTTGCATCTGGGAGCGCAGCTTCTTGTCCAGCGCCCCCATGGGCTCGTCCAGCAGCAGCAGCTTGGGACGCTTGGCCAGCGAACGGGCCAGCGCTACCCGCTGACGCTGGCCACCGGAGAGCTGGTGTGGCTTGCGACGGGCGTACTGGGTCATCTGTACCAGCTTGAGCATCTCCTCGACCCTGGCATCGATCTCGGCCTTGGGCAGACTGTCCTGCTTGAGGCCAAAGGCGATGTTCTGCGCCACCGTCATGTGGGGGAACAGGGCGTAGGACTGGAACATCATGTTGATCGGACGCTCGTAGGGCGGCATGTCGGTAATGTCGACGCCATCCAGGAACAGCCGTCCCTCGGTGGGGCGCTCAAACCCGGCCAGCATCCGCAGCAAGGTGGATTTGCCGGAGCCAGAGCCCCCCAACAGGGCGAAGATCTCGCCCTTGTGAATGTTGAGGGACACGTTGTCGACCGCCAGCGTTTCGTCGAACTGCTTGCTTACCCTGTCTATTTTGACCAGCACTTCTTTACGCTGCTGGCTGCCCTCGAGGGCTTTCTTGTAGGCACTGGAGGCTATCGCCATCACCAAACTCCCAAACGTGTTACCGGCCGGGGCCGATCCATCAATACAATCTGGCGCCCCGGGATGGGCGCCAAGGTTAGGTTCCGGACTTGATCTTGGTCCAACTCCGGGTGATCAGGCGCTGCACTGAACGGGGATGGGCTTCCTGCACATACAACCGCTCCAGCACCGCCTGAGGGGGATAGACTGACTCATCATCACGCACCTGCTTGTCCATGTACTCGCCCGCCTTGGTGTTGGGGTTGGCATACCCCACGTAGTCGCTCACCTTGGCGATCACCTGCGGATCGAGAATGTAGTTGATCAGGGCATGGGCTTCTTTGACATTGGTGGCATCCGCCGGGATAGCCATCATGTCGAACCAGAGATTGCCGCCTTCTTTCGGAATGCTGTAGGCGATATTGATCCCCTTGCCCGCTTCCTTGGCACGGGCCGCCGCCTGCAAGATGTCACCGGAGAAGCCGGCGGCTACGCAGATGTCGCCGTTGGCGAGATCCGCGATGTACTTGGAGGAGTGGAAGTAGGCGATATAAGGGCGCACTTTCAGCAGCTGCGCCTCGGCCCGCTTGATGTCTGCCGAATCATGGCTGTTGGGGTTGAGCCCCAGATAGTTGAGGGCCGCCGGGATCATCTCGTCCGCCGAGTCGAGGAAGGCGACGCCGCAACTGGACAGCTTCTTCATGTTTTCCGGCTCGAAGATGGTCGCCCAGGAGTCGATCTTGTCAACCCCCAGCACGGCCTTGACCTTCTCGACGTTGTAGCCGATGCCGTTGGTCCCCCACAGGTAGGGCACGGCGTACTGATGACCCGGATCCACCTTGTCGAGCTGCTTGAGCAGCAGGGGATCCAGATTGACCATATTGGGCAGCAGGGCGGGATCCAGTTTCTGGAATGCCCCCGCCTTGATCTGCTTGGCCAGGAAATTGTTGGAGGGCACGACCAGATCGTAACCGGTACGGCCGGTCAGCAGCTTGCCTTCCAGCGTCTCGTTGGAGTCAAACACGTCATAGACGGTCTTGATCCCGGTCTTCTGCTGGAAGTCACTGAGGGTGGTCTCGCCGATATAGTCGGACCAGTTGTAAAAATGAACCACAGGGGCTGCCTGGGCCAGATTTGCAAACCCCAGGGTCAGGGCCAGCGTCGCTATCTTGGTCATGTGCACTTGTTCAGTCCTCTCATTGTGTGATTTATCCGTCGCGCATCCTTACGCGCCGTCCAACCTGTCGGGTGGGTCACCACCCTCCCGGCCGAACTGCGGACCGGGAGGGGTACTCGTCACTTACTTACCTGATTTGATCTTGGTCCAGCTGCGGGTCATCAGACGCTGCACCTTGGCCGGCAGATCCGGGAAGGTGTAGATCTTCGCCAGGGTCGCCTCACTCGGGTAGATGCCCGGATCGTTGCGGATCGCTTCGGACACCAGCGGCACGGACGCCTTGTTCCCGCTCGGATAGCTGACCGCGTCGGAGATCTTGGCGATCACCTCGGGCTGCATCAGATAGTTCAGGAACACATGGGCCGATTCCACGTTCTTCGCATCTGCCGGAATGGCCAGCATGTCGAAGAAGCTGCCTGCCCCCTCTTTCGGGATCACATAGGTCAGATTGACGCCGTTCTTGGCCTCAATCGCCCGGGACTTGGACTGCTGCAAGTCACCGGAGTAACCGACTGCCACGCACAGGTTGCCGTTGGCCAGATCCGAAATGTACTTGGAGGAGTGGAAATAGGCGGTATAGGGGCGGATGGAGAGGAACAGCTCCTCAGCCTTCTTCAACTCGTCCGGTTTCTGGCTATCCGGCTTGAAGCCCAGGTATTGCAGGGCGGCCGGCAGCATTTCGGTCGGTGAGTCGAGGAAGGAGACACCGCACTCCTTCAACTTGGCCATGTTTTCCGGCTTGAACACCAGATCCCAGGAGTCCACCGGCGCATCCGCACCCAGCACGGCTTTCACCTTCTCCGGGTTGTAGGCGTAACCGATGGTGCCCCACAGGTAAGGGATGGAGTACTGGTTACCCGGGTCGCTCGGCTCGAGCGCCTTCAGCAACGCGGTATCCAGGTTTTTCCAGTTGGAGAGTTTGGACTTGTCCAGCTTCTGGAAGACGCCTGCCTTGATCTGCTTGGCCAGGAAGGGGTTCGACGGCACCACGATGTCATAACCTGAACTGCCCGCCAGCAACTTGGCTTCCAGCACCTCGTTGCTGTCGAACACGTCATAGATCACCTTGATGCCCGTCTCTTTCTGGAAATCTTCCAGCGTCGTCGGCGCGATGTAATCGCTCCAGTTGTAGACGTGCAGCACCTTCTCGTCGGCCATCGCCCCGGTACTCATCATGACCAGCGCCACGGAAGCAGCCATCATTCCCTTTTTAAAAGACATAGTCCTTGTCTCCTAAGCAAATTGTATGCGTAAGCCAATCTGCCCGGTCACAGCCTATTCCCGCAGCTTTGCCGCTGTCAGATCCAGACTGATCCTGGCCAGTTTGACCAATTCATCCACCTGTTCCTCGGTGATCACCAAGGGGGGCGATATGATCATGGTATCGCCGACCGCCCTCATCACCAAGCCATTGTTAAAGCAGAACTCCCGACAGGTCATCCCGGCTTGAAGCTCAGCCGGGAAACGGCGTTTCGTCTGTTTGTCCTGCACTATTTCCAACGCGGCGACCAGACCCTTGCCACGGGTTTCCCCCACCAGCGGGTGATCGGCCAACTCGCTCCAGCGGCGCTGCAAATAGGGGCCGATGTTATCATGAACGCGCTTAACTATGCTCTCACTTTGCATAAGCTGGATATTGGCAATGGCCACGGCACAGGCCACCGGATGACCGGAGTAAGTGAAGCCGTGATTGAACTCTCCCCCTTCTTCCACCAGTACCTTGGCGACCCTGTCCCCCACCATCACGGCCCCCATCGGCAGATAGCCCGAAGTGATGCCCTTGGCCAGACACATCAGGTCCGGTTTGATGCCAAAGCCTTCGCTCGCAAACCAGTGACCGGTGCGCCCGAAGCCGCAGATCACCTCGTCCGCGATGAGCAGGATGCCGTACTTGTCGCAAATGCGCTGGATCTCGGGCCAGTAGCTGGCGGGGGGGATGATGACACCACCGGCGCCCTGGATGGGCTCACCGATGAAGGCGGCCACCTTGTCCACGCCCAGTTCGAGGATCTTCTTCTCCAGCTGGCCGGCACGCTCCAATCCGAATGCCTCGGCACTCATCCCCTCCCCCTCACCGAAGTGATAGGGCTGATCGATGTGGACTATGCCGGGGATGGGCAGGCCGCCCTGGGCGTGCATGCCCTTCATGCCGCCGAGGCTGGCACCGGCCACGGTGGAGCCGTGGTAGGCATTGTGGCGGCTGATGATCACCTGCTTGTCCGGTTGGCCCTTGCTGGCCCAGTAATGGCGCACCATGCGCAGCACGGTATCGTTGCATTCGGAACCCGAACCGGTGAAGAAGACGTGGTTGAGATGGGCCGGGGCCACCTCGGCCAGCAGGGTCGCGAGCTCGGCTGCGGGCGGATGGCTGGTCTGGAAGAAGAGGTTGTAATAGGGCAGTTGCTGCATCTGCCGGGTGGCGGCATCCACCAGCTCCTGGCGGCCATAGCCCATGTTGACGCACCACAGACCCGCCATCCCGTCCAGGATGCGGCGCCCGTCGGAGTCTTCCAGATAGACCCCCTCAGCCTTGGTGATGATGCGACTGCCCTTCTTGTTCAGGGCCTGAAAATCGGTAAAGGGGTGCAGATGGTGGCTGGCGTCCAGTTGTTGCCACTCACGGGTACTGTGCTGCATTGCTTGCTCCTCGGTTCCTTCGATTTAGCGATTTAACGATTTAACGATGTCCGTTATGAATCAATGAGGTGGGCAGCAATGCACAGGCGCTCGGCTGCGCTGACTGCACCCCGGTTCCATCATTCTGAAGCGATATATTATTGTGCTGCTGTGACGGGGCGATGGCGCTTTCGCACCCGGGTCACGGCGTCAGCCTTGGCGGCTGGTGATTGACAGGGAAAGCCGGCGCCGGCTTCCCCTGAGGCGGGGTCACACGTTCAGCAACAGGAATTCCCGTTCCCAGCGGCTGATCACCCCGAAGTAGGTCTCGTACTCCTTGCGCTTGACCGCGACGAAGGCGCGGATGAAACGCTCCCCCAGCATGTCCTTGATGGGCTCGCACTGCTCCAGATGGCTCAGGGATTCTTCCAGGGAGCGGGGCAGGCTGTAGGGCAGGTCATAGGCACTCGCCTTCATCTCCTGCATGGGCTCGAGCTTCTCCAGCATGCCGAGGTAGCCGCAAGCCAGGGTGGCCGCCAGCGCCAGATAGGGGTTGGCGTCCGCCCCGGCGAAGCGGTTCTCCACCCGTCGCGCGCTCGGCTCGGAGAAAGGCACCCGCAGGCCGCAGGTCCGGTTCTCCACCCCCCATTGCACGTTGCGCGGGGCGCTTTCACCGAAGGTGAGACGGCGGTAGGAGTTGACGTTCGGCGCCAGCAGCGCGGTCACCGCCGGGGTGTATTTCTGCAGACCGGCGATGAAGTGCATGAACAGGGCGGAGTTGCCCCCCTCGCTGGTACCGAACAGGTTGTGACCATCCATGTCCTCCAGGCTCTGGTGGATGTGCATGGCGGAGCCCGGTTCGTCACTCATGGGCTTGGCCATGAAGGTGGCATAGATGCCGTGGCGATGGGCGGCTTCCCGCATGGTGCGCTTGAACAGGAACACCTGGTCGGCAAGGTCGATGGCATCGCCGTGCAGGAAGTTGATCTCCATCTGGGCGGCACCGGACTCGTGGATCAGGGTGTCCACCTCCAGCTCCTGAGCCTCGCAGTAGTCGTACATGTCCTCGAAGATGGGATCGAATTCGTTGACCGCATCGATGCTGAAGGACTGGCGGGCCGTTTCCGGACGACCATTGCGGCCCACCGGCGGTACCAGGGGATAGTCGGGGTCTTCGTTGCGCTTGACCAGATAGAACTCGAGCTCGGGAGCGACCACCGGCTTCCAGCCCTGCTTCTCATAGAATGACAGGACCCGGCGCAGCACGGAGCGCGGCGCGATGTCGATGAGCTTGCCATTGATGTCGAAACAGTCGTGGATCACCTGAGCGGTCGGCTCGAGGGCCCAGGGCACGAATCGAATGGTATTGGGATCAGGGTAGAGCTGCATGTCCCGCTCCAGCGGGTCAATCATGCTGTCGTCATCCGGATACTCCCCTGTCACCGTCTGGGTGAAGATGACCTCGGGTAGCCGCATGCCCCCTTCGCGCAGAAATTTGTTGGCTGGGATGATCTTGCCTCGGGCATTGCCGGTGAAATCCGGAAACAAACACTCCACCTCGGTGATGCGATTGCTCTCCATCCAGCCCTTGATACTGTCCATGTTAAACCCCGACTCTACGGTTGCCATTGGCAAGGGTGTCTAATATAAGGAACACCCTTGTTAAGAAAATGTAATCAACAACACCATAAAAGCCCGTGACAACGCCCTTTGTCAAGCGGTGGTGTTTAAAAAACTATAAACAATGGCCTATATAATGACCATGTCGACACCAAATACTAAACACCTTGTGTCGCGATCAGCTTACTGCAAAGGCGATGCCAACGACCGCCGCTACAGCCCGGCTTCTCAGTCATACCTTGTCAGATGAGGACCATTTCTTTGTAGGGACGCACACTCTTTATCCGATTTACTTTGCATGCCTGCATTTTTTTGGTACAAGGCCCGCCCTGATTTGCACTCTCCTGCATGGAATTGGTGCAAAACGGGATACAAGGGCTTGGTCTGCAGACAGACAGCCCCCATAAATGGGAAAAATTGGGAAACTGACTGGTAGAAAACCATATGTGTGATTTCATGACTGAAGACCAGCTGACCTTCTACAAGGGTCAGATCGAGCGCCAAATCATCGAGCTCGAGGAGCGTCTCAACTCTCAAGCCAGCCAGGCCATCGCCACCGATACCAACGAGATGGCCGATGAAATTGACCGTGCCAGCGTCGAGGAGGCCCGCCGTCTGGAGCTGAACCGCATCGAGCACGACAAGTTGCACCTGCGTAAACTGAAAGGGGCGTTGAAACGCATCAACGAAGGGGACTTTGGCTACTGCGAATCCTGCGGTGACGAGATCTCCCTGAAGCGGTTGCAGGCTCGTCCTGAATCCCGCTTCTGCGTCGAGTGTCAGAGCACCAAGGAATTCAACGATACCCACGTGTTCCGCCGGGTCGCCTGACTCGGCCTGATGCCGCCCGGAGCATCCCTGCATCACCACGACGCCGAGCGACCGGTGTGCATGCAGGCGTATCAGGATGCGGGCGGCGCCAGCGGTTCACTCACGGCATCGCAGCCAGAGCGTGGCAAGTTCTGTTAGACTCCGGGCAAGTCTTGGAATCTCACAGGAGCGCAGAGAGTGAAATGGCTCATCAGGCTGTGTTTGTGCCTGCCACTGCTGGCACAAGCACAGACCCTCACCGTCAAGGTCCCCAGCCGACCCGTCAATCAACTCGATAACGACTATCAGCTCAAGCTGCTGGAGCTGGCGCTCACTCGTGCCGACCAGCCGTTCAAACTTGAGCAGGTCGAGCTCAATCTCAACCAGTTCAGCCTGCAGCAGGAACTCAGCAAGGGCAAAAACATCAATGTGTACTGGATGGGAACCTCCAGTGCCCTCGAATCCTCCCTCATTCCGGTCCCCATCCCGCTGTTTCGCGGGCTGGAGGGGCTGCGGCTCTCCTTCATCCACGCCGATGCCCAGGAGAAGTTCAACCAGGTCAACAGCCTCGCCGACCTCAAGAAGCTGAAGGCGGCGCAGGGGGTCGGCTGGGCCGACAACAAGATCCTGGAACTGGCGGGGATCCCCACCTATGCAGGCCGCTACAACAATCTGTTCCGCCTCATCAATGACGGTGACAAGCTCGATTTCTTCCCCCGCAACGTGGTGGAGATCTTCGCCGAGCGGGCCGAACTGAGCGCCCAGTACCCCAACCTCGCCGTCGAGCAACACCTGCTGCTGCGCTACCCCTTTGCCGAATTTTTCTTCGTCAGTCCAGAGAGCCCCAAGCTGGCCAAGGCGATCCAGACCGGCCTCGAGCGCGCCTATGCCGATGGCAGCTTCATGAAGTTCTTCCGCGAGAATCCCAAGATCCGTGAGGCCCTGGCCAGCGCGAACCTGGAGGGTCGCCTCACCATCCCTCTGACCAACCCGGACATGACGCCGCTGCTCCGAAGCATTCCGGCCCAGTACTGGGATTATCCACCGGTGCAGTCACCTTCGCCCGCCCCCTGACAGCCATGACCGCCCCCTGCCGCACACCCGGGCTCGGGGCGGCTCAGGAAACCAGAGCCATCCAGGATGGATGGCAGACCCGCGTCACTACAGCACCAGGGAGGTGCCATGAAACGACTCGAACAATGGTTCAGCGACTACGGTCAGAGCCACCGCCATCCGGTCAACATCGCCATCCACAAGGTGGCGGTGCCCGGCATCTACCTGTGCGGGCTCGCCCTGCTCTGGTGCCTGCCCCAGGGGCCGCTGCCATCAGGTATCAACTGGGCCATGGTGGCGGCCATCCCGGTGCTGCTGTTCTACCTGCGTCTCTCGCTTCCGTTGTTCTTCGGCATGGCGGCCCTCACCGGCCTCGGCCTGCTGGCCTGCCAGTGGTGGCAAGGGCCTCTTTTGCTGCCGGCGCTCATCGGCTTCGTGGTACTCTGGGTCGCCCAGTTTGTCGGCCACCAGATCGAGGGCAAGCGACCCTCCTTCCTCGCCGACCTGCAATTTCTGCTGATCGGCCCCGCCTGGGTGCTGGCCAGCCTCTATCGCCGCTTGGGCCTCCCCTATTGAGGCCAGGAGAAATCACATGTCCTACCGCATCCTGACCCTGCTGACCCTGCTGATCACCGGTCCCGCCCTCGCGGACAAGGCCGACCCCATCGGCGAGGTGAGCACCGCCTTCAAGCTGGTGGGCCCCAATCACAAGATAGTGATCGAGGCGTTCGACGACCCCAAGATTGCCGGCATCGCCTGCTACCTGGCGCGGCCCAAGACCGGGGGCGTCAAGGGCGGGCTCGGGCTGGCGGAAGATCCCTCTCACGCGTCTCTCTCCTGCCACCAGACAGGCCCCATCACCCTGCCCGCCAAGCTGAAAGCCGGGGAGGAGGTGTTCGACGTCAACACCTCCCTGGTGTTCAAGGAGCAGAAAGTGGTGCGCTTTTACGACGAAAAACGCAACGCCCTGGTTTATCTGACTTACAGCACCAAGCTAGTGGATGGTTCTTACAAGAGTGCGGTGAGCGCGGTTCCCATCATGCCCTGGGGCTAATTCCCCACGATTTATCCCGTGATGAAGGCCGACGGTTGTTGTAATTTAACCACATCGATATCTGCGGAGAGCGCACCATGAAAATCGCCGTTTTCAGTACCAAGAGCTATGACAAGGAACACTTCCATCAGGCCAACAGCCAGTACGGCTTCGAGCTGGAGTTCTTCGACGTGCGGCTGGAGGCCAAGACCGCCCGTCTTGCCCACCACTTCCCCGTGGTCTGCCTGTTCGTCAACGACGATGCCGACCGGGAGGTGCTGACCGATCTGGCCGCCAACGGCACCAAGGTGATTGCCTTGCGCTGCGCCGGTTACAACAACGTGGATCTGGTCGCCGCCAAGGAGCTGGGGCTGAAAGTGGTGCGCGTGCCCGCCTACTCCCCGGAGGCGGTAGCCGAGCACGCGGTGGGGCTGATGATGACCCTCAACCGTCGCATCCATAAGGCCTATCAGCGTACCCGCGACGCCAACTTCTCCCTGGAAGGGTTGGTGGGCTTCAACATGCACGGCCGCACCGCCGGCATCATCGGCACCGGCAAGATCGGCATCGCCACCCTGCGCATCCTCAAGGGCTTCGGCATGCGCCTGCTGGTGAGCGATCCCTATCCGAACCAGGCGGCCATCAATCTCGGTGCCGAGTACGTGGATCTCGACACCCTGTTCCGCCAGTCCGACGTCATCAGCCTGCACTGCCCCCTGTTCAAGGAGAACTACCACCTGCTGAACAAGGAGGCCTTCGCCAAGATGAAGGACGGGGTGATGATCATCAACACCAGCCGCGGCGGCCTGCTCGACTCCAACGCCGCCATCGAGGCCCTCAAGACCGCCCGTATCGGCGCCCTGGGGCTGGACGTCTACGAGGAGGAGGAAGATCTCTTCTTCTCCGACAAGTCCAACGAGGTGATCACCGACGACGTCTTCCGCCGTCTGTCCGCCTGCCACAACGTGCTGTTCACCGGCCACCAGGCCTTCCTGACCCGGGAGGCGCTGCACGCCATCGCCGACACCACCCTCAGCAACATCCAGGCCATCGAGCGCCAGGACCACTGCGACAACGAAGTGGAATAAACCACCCGCCATTCAGCCACGCCGGGTTGTGAGACCCGGCGCCTTCGGGTAGGCTACCAGCCCTTTTTTGAACAGGAGCCTGGCCGCCCATGTTTATCGGATTTGATTACGGTACCTCCAACTGCGCCGTTGCCGTGATGGAGCAAGGCAGCCCCCGGCTGCTGACCCTGTCAGGCTCCCGCTACCTCCCCTCCACCCTGCATGCCCCCCACAGAGATGCCATCGCAGGCCTCTTGGCGGAGCGACTGACCCCTGCCCGGCAGAGCGAATATCTCAAGCTGCGCGGCCCCGTGGTCACCCGGGCCCAGGCGGTGCGTCGCCAGATGCGCGAAGAGGGCCTGATCGACGAGCTCAGCTTCGGCAACGCGGCCCTCGAGCGCTACCTGGAGGAGCCAGACGACGGCTACTACATCAAGTCGCCGAAATCCTTCCTCGGCGCCTACGGCCTCAAGGCCCCCCAGATCGCCCTGTTCGAGGACATCGTCTGCGCCATGATGCTGCAGGTGCGCGAAGAGGCGGAGCAGCAGCTGGGCCAGCCGGTGCGCAGCGCCGTCATCGGCCGTCCGGTCAACTTCCAGGGGCTGGCGGGGGAGGAGAGCAACCGCCAGGCCATCGCCATCCTGACCGAGGCGGCCCGCCTCGCCGGGTTCGAGCAGGTGGAGTTCCTCTATGAACCTGTGGCGGCCGGTTTCGAATTCGAGGCCCGCCTCGACGAGAATGCCGTGGTGCTGGTGGTGGACATCGGCGGCGGTACCACCGACTGCTCCATGCTGCGCATGGGCCCGAGCCATCGCGATCGGCTGGATCGCAGCGGCGATCTGCTCAGCCACAGTGGCCAGCGCATCGGCGGCAACGACTTCGACATCCGGCTGACGGTGGAGGGCATGATGCCGCTGCTCGGCATGCACGAGACCCTCAAGACTGGCAAGCCCCTGCCCCACCCGCTGTTCTGGGACGCGGCCGCCATCAACGACGTCAGCGCCCAGAGTCGATTCTACAGCCTGGATACCGCTCGCCAGCTCCAAGACCTGCAGCTCGACAGCCAGCCCGGCACCAAGCTCGCCCGTCTCGCCAGCCTGCGGGCTCACAAGCTGAGCCACCAGCTGGTGTGGCGTGCCGAGCAGGGCAAGATCGCCCTCTCCGACCACGAGCTCAATCAGCAATCCCTGAGCGAGCTGGAGAAAGGGTTGGCGGCGGAACTCAGCCGTGATCAGCTGGCCTCTGCCTCAGCCCCGCTGCTGGAGAAGATTGGCGAGTTGATGGATGAGGCCATCACCGCCGCCGGCGTGCAACCGGACCGGATCTTCATCACCGGCGGCAGCGCCAAGTCGCCCCTCATCAAGGCGTTCATCCGCCACAAGCTTCCCGAGACCCCGCTGGAAGGGGGCGATGACTTCGGCTCGGTGGCATCTGGCCTGGCCCGTTATGCCGAGCGGCTGTTCGCCAGCGCCTAAGCGCGATATGAGAGAAAAAGGGGCCACATTGTGGCCCCTTTTTCGTCCGACGAGGCTCGGCCGGGGCGGGTGTTGCCATTTACCGACACCCCTCCCGCACAGGGGGCGACAGAAGCGGTCGGTGCTCCCCCTGCCCGCCCTGCCCCGGGGCCCGGGGTGCAGGTATGCTTGTCACTCCCATCACCGGAGCCCCAGCAATGCCCAGAATGTTGTTACTCCTGCTCGCCCTGCTCCTGCTCAGCGCCTGCAGCAGTACGCCTCGCTTCGCCCAGCAAGACTTGCAGCACCATCACTGGGTGCTCGACAGGCTGGATGGTCAACCCGTTGCCAGCGGCCCGGACAACCGTCCCGACATCGAGATTGGCGAGCACTTCACCGTCAACGGCATCGCCGGTTGCAACCGCTACTTTGGCCAGGGCAACCTCGAAGGCAACAGGTTCTGGGTCAGCAGCCTCGGCAGCACCGCCATGGCCTGCCAGCCCCAGCTCGATCTGATCGAGCAGGCCGTCCTCGCCACCCTGATGGAAGGGGCCACCCTGGACGGTTCTCAGGAGGCTCTGATCCTGCAGGGAAAACGGCACCGTTTGGAATACAAGCTGCGGGACTGGGTGTTCTAACCGCCTTTCGCACTCACGAAATCTGAGCCCCTCACAGGAACAACTGACCAGGCTGTGGCACAATATGAGGCACTGTTCGCAATGGAGGCTGCCTCAGCCATGTCGATGGATCGCCTGTTTGACAAGATCAAACAACTGCCCACTATTCCCAAGCTGCTGCACGAGCTGATGCAGAGCTTCAGCGACGAGAATGCGCGCATCGACGAGATCGCGGCCAAGATCGCCATGGACCAGGTGATCAGCGTCAAGGTGCTGCGCATGGCCAATTCGGCCGCCCTGCGCCGGGGCAACGAGGTCACCTCCATCGAGCAGGCGGTGATCCGGCTTGGCTTCAACCGGCTGCGTTCCGTGGTGGTGGCCTCCGGCATCATCAGCAGCTTCAAGGCTCCCCCCAGTTTCGACAAGCACCACTTCTGGACCCAGACCTTCCAGGTCGCCACCATAGCCCGCACCCTGGCCCAGCAGACCCGGGTGGTGGATGCGGAGACTGCCTTCACCTGCGCCCTCATCCACAACATCGGCGAACTGCTGATCCAGAGCACCCTGCCGGAAGAGGCCGAGCTCATCAATCTGGCCATGGAGAAGGGCAGCAGCCGGGTCGATGCCCAGCGGGAGATGCTGGGATACGACTATGCCCAGCTCGGCGCCGAGCTGGCGCGGCGCTGGAACCTGGCGGAATCCTTCGTCGATGCCATTGCCCAGCAGCTGGATCCCCTCTCCTATCGGCCGGTCAGCAAGGAGGCGGTGCTGATCCGCCTCGCCGTCTTCGTCTCCTTCGCCTGGCATGCCGGGGTACCGGCTCAGGCCATCATCAGCCGCTTCCCCAAGCCACTGGCGGACGAACTGGGACTGGATCCCGCCACCCTGGGTTCCCAGCTCGAACAGCTCCATGAGCAGGGCAATGCCCTTGCCGATCTGCTCACCCAGTAGACTCACACCGGCGTGGCCAGCACGGGCAGGATCCGCGTCCCATTCTGGTCAACCCGCACATACACAAGAAAACGAACGGGGTAATATTGCCCTGGCCGACCTTTGACGCAGTAGAGACCATGACCCATCCCTTCCTGTTTCACCCCCAGGTGGCACCCTGGTTCAAAGAGAGTGCCGACGCCCTGCAACTCACCCTGTTCAGCGAGCTGGACGCGCCTATCCGGGAGGTGTGGCTGCGCCACGAACCGGACAACGAAGAGTACCTGCTGGCCATGCGCCCCGTTTCCACCCGGGACAGGCTGCAGGTGTGGCAGGTCGAGCTGCCTCTCGTCCGGGGTCAGGAGATCCACCTCTACTGCTTCAAGTGCATCACGGACGAAGAGCAGTGGTGGCTGCACGGGGCCGGCGTCAGTGCCGCCATGCCGCCGCGGGAGCAGCATTTTCGCTTCAACAGCCGCCATCAGCCGCCGACCTGGGTACAGGATCAGGTGTTCTACCAGATCTTCCCCGACCGCTTCTGCAACGGCGATCCGTCCTTGAGCGTTCGTCATCACGAATACGAGTACAAGGGCAAGGCGGTCATCAGCAAGGCCTGGGGCGAGCCGGTCAGCCGCCACGAGGAAGGGCACGGTGCCTGCGAGTTCTACGGCGGGGATCTGGCGGGGATCGACGCCAAGCTGCACTACCTGCAATCCCTCGGCATCACGGCGCTCTACCTCAACCCCATCTTCGACTCGCCGAGCAACCACAAGTACGACACCCAGGACTACTTCAAGGTGGACGCCCACCTCGGCACCAACGAACAGTTCGCCGAGCTGACCCGCAACCTGCACCAGCGTGGCATGAAGATCATCCTGGATGCCGTGGTCAACCACACCTCCACCGAACACCCCTGGTTCTGCCCGCCGCTGGGTGCCCAGAGCAATCCGGACTCCCCCTGGCGCAGCTTCTACACCTTCGACAAGGAAGGGGATTATGTCAGCTGGAAGGGCATTCGCAGCTTGCCCAAGCTGGATTTCTCCAGCGAGCAGGTGCAAGACGCTGTCTACCGTGCCGACAACGCCATTCTGCGCTACTGGATGAGGGCGCCGTATCAGATCGACGGCTGGCGCTTCGACGTCATCCACATGCTGGGGGAGCGGGGCTCGGCTATCGGCAACAGCGGCCATGTGCGCGCCATTCGCGGCGCCGTGAAGCAGGAGAACCCGGACGCCTACGTGCTCGGCGAACACTTCTTCGAGGCGAGCCAGTGGCTGCAGGGGGATCAGGAGGACGGCGCCATGAACTACTACGGCTTCGCCCACCCCATCCGCGCCTTCCTGGCGGGGCAAGACATCGCCTATCACCCCATCAAGATCAGCGCCGAAGAGCTGGATCGCTGGCTCAAGCTGGCGCGGGCCCATATCCCGTTCAAGAACCAGCTGGCCCAGTTCAACCTGCTGGACAGCCACGACACCGCCCGCTTCCTGCACCTGCTGGGGGAGGACAAGCAGCGCATGCGCCTCGCCGCCACCCTGCTCATCACCTACATCGGCGTGCCCTCCATCTACTACGGTGACGAGGTGGGGCTCTCCGGCGGCAACGATCCGGACTGCCGCCGCTGCTTCCCCTGGGAGACCACGAACTGGGATCACGTGCTGCACGATCACTACCGCCGCCTGATCCAGCTGCGCCGCCAGCGTCCGGCCCTGCGCCGGGGGGACATCCAGACCCTCTACGCCGGCCCCCACAGCTATGTGTTCGCCCGCACCCTGCAAAGCGACCAGGTCGTCGTCGCCTGCAACCGCCACCCCACGGAGCCGCGCACCATCAGCCTGCCTCTGTGGCAGACTGCAAGCCCGGCGAGCCGCTTCACCGACGCCTTCAACGGCGACAAGTTCGAGGTGGTGCATGGGGAGGTGCAGCTCACCATCCCGGCCAACTCGGCCAGGGTGCTGCTGTCGAGCTGAGTGCCGCGACCATAAAAAAACCGGAGCCTGGGCTCCGGTTTTTTTATCTGGCATCGCCATCAGTGGATAACGCTGCCATTTCATCACTTTACTGCGTCATCACACTGCCCTGCACAAACCAGCATAATGAAAAGCCTTTAATGGCCAGATTAGTCAGTAGTTGATGCTAACATAGGGCACTTCCGGCACATCCCAGTGCAGCTTGAGGAAGACGGTCAGCACAAAGAAGAAGTTCGCCAGCAGGTTGGCGAAGCGGTAGAGGATGGGATCGAAACGCACCCCGCTCTCCTCGAGGCGCACCAGCAACCGCACCACCTTCTTGCTGCCGCAGCGGCACAGGTGCAGGGTGGGGATGGGCTGGGGCCCCTGGGGCAGCACGAAGCCGGTCACCCGGCCGCGGCTCGCCTCGTTGTAGTGATCGTAACGTCCCTTCAGCCACACCAGATCCTCCTCGAAGATGCCGAGCCTGCCGCGCACCGAGCCGTTGAGGTTGTAGATGAGTCGCTGCAGAGTCGCCAGATCTGCCGCCATCTCGCGGGTCTCGGCCTCGGCAGGCAGCGCGGCGAGCACGGCTCCCACCTGGCAGCAGAGCTCGTCGGTGGCGATCTCGTAGTCGCACTGGAACTGGGTCTCGAAGATGAAGGGGTAGCAGAGCTCGCGCTTGTCTCTTGGCTTCTTGGGGTTCATGGCCGCATCTGTCTTGGGGAAAAGGGCAGTGTGCCAGCCCTGCCACTGCCGAGCAAACAGGACTGGCAAACCATCCACGCGGCCCCGGCTCGCGGGGCTGCGACCACGCCGTCTAGCCGGCCGCCATCTGCTGGCCGAGCAGGTGCGATGCCTCCAGCATCCGCTGGTTGAAGCCCATGAAACCGGCACCCAGGGCGGCATCGTTCTGGCCCCGCGCCGCCAGCACGACCGGGGTGAGCGCCTGCTGCTGGGAGGCGGGCAGCAGGGCATCGGCCTGCTGCTGCCACTGACTGAGCCTCGGCAGGTAGTCCGCCAGGGGCTTGAGGCTCTCCTGCAGCGAGTGGGCTCCCTGATAGGTCTGGCTCAGCCGGCTCGACTGCCTGAGCTTGAGGGAGTAGGCAGCGAGCTGGCTGTCATCCAGCGGCAAGCCGCTCAGCTTGTCTGCCAGGGTGGAGCCATCGCCGTTGAAGAAGTGGCTGGCCAGATCATCCAGCCCCTTCACCAGCTTGATGATGGCGTCGATCTCGCTGCCACCGAACTCCCCTTCCACCGACAGATCAACCCCCTGGCTCGACGCCAGGCTGAACTGGTTGCCCTCCTCCCCGTGGCGGGACTTGAACTGCCAGCTGTCGCTGAAGCGCAGGATCACCTTGTCCCCGTCGCGGGTCTCGATCTCGAGGGCCCCCTGTCGGCGGCTCGCCATCTCGGCATCCCCGAGCTCGGTGGGAGAGAGCTGGCCGAAGAACTCCTTCTCGAAGGACTCGAGCCCTTCCTGGATCAGCTTGTAACTCTGATCCATGCCGGTCTTGATGTCTTCGTTGTCCGCCCAGCTGCCGAGCTGCTCCCTGGCGCCGCCGAAGCCCATGTCGACCCCCTTGCGGGCCTGGGCCATCATCTCGGCCAGATCCTCGTCGCTCTTGCCGTCCGCCCGCGCCGCCCCCAACCGCCCGGTGACGAACTGCAACACGTTGTCCGCCACCGACTGGTAGTCGAACAGGGTCTCCGGGGTAATCTCCTCTACCGGTTCCAGCTTGAACTCCTGGCTCCTGGGCGCCTGATAATGCTGGCCGTTGATCGCCAGGGAGAACTGCAGCGCCTGCTGGATCAGCCGCTGCGCCCATTTCGGTGGCTGATTGAGGGAGACCTGATCCCCCTCCTGCGCCGGTTTCTGCGCGCTGGTCTGGACTGCCTTGGGGGAGGCACCCGCTCCCTTGGGTTGGGCCGCGCCCACGCCGTCAATTTGCATCTCTCTTCCTCCCGCCAATGGTGGTAGATCGGTTATCGGCCCGAGTGAACACTTCTTGACCATAAAAGTTTGGAGAATCTGCGCCGCCCTTTTACAATCTTGCCCCTTTGGTTGGCTGTTCGGCCTCCCCCGGTTTTTACCCGGCTCAGCCCGGCGCATGCGAGGTATCCATGACTCAATCCCAGCGAACTCCTGCTGACTACCAGGCCCAGCTCGACGAGAAGAACTCTCGGCTCACCGAGCTGTTCGCCGGCTTCAACCCGCCGGCCCTGGAAGTGCATGCCTCCCCCGCCGAGCACTACCGGATGCGCGCCGAGTTTCGCATCTGGCACGAGGGGGATGATCTCTTCCACTGCATGTATGCCCCGGCCACCAAGGAGATCATCCGGGTCGATCAGTTCCCCACCGCCAGCCTGCTCATCAATCGCCTGATGCCGGTGCTGGTCGAGGGGCTGCGCCCGCACCCGGTGCTGCGCCGCAAACTGTTCCAGATTGACTACCTCTCCACCCAGTCCGGCCAGCTCTGCGTGAGCCTGCTCTATCACCGCAAGCTGGAAGCCGAGTGGCAGCAGGCCGCCGAGGCCCTGCAGGCTGATCTGCGTGCCCAGGGCTTCGATCTGCAACTGATTGGCCGCGCCCACAAGCAGAAGATCTGTCTGGGGGAGGAGTTCGTCATCGAGCGACTCAACGTGCAAGGGCGCGAGCTCATCTACAAGCAGGTGGAGAACAGCTTCACCCAGCCCAACGCTGCCATCAACGAACAGATGCTGGGCTGGGCGCTGGACGTGACCAAGGGGAGCGAGGGAGATCTTCTCGAGCTCTACTGCGGCAACGGCAACTTCTCCATCGCCCTGGCCCAGAATTTCCGCAAGGTGCTGGCTACCGAGATCGCCAAGCCGAGCGTGGACTCCGCCCAGTACAACATCGCCGCCAACGGGGTGGACAACCTCATCATACTGCGCATGTCCGCCGAGGAGTTCACCATGGCGATGCGCGGCGAGCGAGAGTTCAATCGCCTCAAGGGCGTCGACTTGCAGAGCTACCAATGCAACACCATCTTCGTGGATCCGCCCCGCGCGGGCCTCGACGATGCCACCGTCAAGCTGGTGCAGGAGTACGACAACATCCTCTACATCTCCTGCGACCCACAGACCCTGCAGGCCAACATGGCACTGCTCGGCGAGACCCACGAGATAGCCCGCTTCGCCCTGTTCGACCAGTTCCCCTGGACCCACCACATGGAAGCCGGGGTCTATCTGAAACGCAAGGCGAGCTAAACCGAACAATATTCAAAGCAGCATGACGACGGGGCCCAGGGCCCCGTCTGATTATTTATCGCTGTGCAGGTCGTGGCGGGAGCCGTTATGCTGGCGGGACGCGCATTCGCGCCATTGCCGGGGTGCCATGTCACCATGCCACGCGTTCTCTTTGTTGAAGATGATCCCGAGATTGGCCAGCTCATCAGCAGCTGGCTCGGCCGCCACGATATCGAGGTCCTGCTGGAGACCCGGGGGGACAAAGCCCTGGCCCGGGTCGAGGCCGAGCAGCCGGATCTGGTGCTGCTGGACATCATGCTGCCGGGTCAGGATGGCCTCTCCCTGTGCCGGGATCTGCGCCCGCGCTTTGCCGGCCCCATCGTCATGCTCACCTCCCTCGACAGCGACATGAACCAGATCCTGAGTCTGGAGCTCGGTGCCAACGACTACATCCTCAAGACCACGCCGCCCTCCGTGCTGCTGGCCCGGCTGCGGGTCCAGTTCCGCCAGCAGGGTCAGGCGTCGCAGGCGGCCCCGGCCAGCCCGCCGCCCCAGCGTCTGCAGTTCGGCCGTCTGCAGATAGACGGCCCGGCGCGAGACGTGCGCCTCGATGGCAGCAGCATTCCCCTCTCCACCGCAGACTTCGATCTCTTGTGGGAGCTCGCCTGCCACGCCGGTCACATCCAGGGGCGGGAGGCGCTGTTTCGCAGCCTGCGGGGACGGGACTACGACGGCCAGGATCGCAGCATGGACGTGGCCATCTCCCGCCTGCGCCGCAAGCTGGGCGATGATCCCAACAACCCGAGCCGGATCAAGACGGTACGCCAGAAAGGCTACCTGCTGGTACCCCAGGCCTGGGAATGAATCCCCATTCGCCCGCCTGCGCACCCGCATCCCGGGCGATGTTCCCCGACCACCCCGGCAGACTCATGGCGGTGCGCCAGGAAGGCTGCCTGCCGGTCTCCCTGGCCTGGGAATAGGGGCCTCATCATCTCGCAAGGAGGGCCACCGTGCGCCGCCTGTTTATCCAGTTCTACCTGCTGCTCATCGGCTGCTTCGGTCTCGCCATCCTGCTGATCGGCCTGGTCTATCAGGTCAGCGCCGAACGGGCGGGGGATCGCTATCTCGAACACATGATGCAAGGCTCCCTCGGCCTGCTCACCGGCGAGCTGGCGCGCCTGCCACCGGAGCACTGGCCCGCCCGCATGGGGGAGCAGAGCCGTCAACTCAACCTGCCGCTGCAGATCGGCGCCCTCAGCAGCCAGCCCCTCGCCCGGGAGGACAGGGCCTTCCTCGCGGCGGGCAACATCGTCATCGTCGAGGAGGATGACACCTTCCTGCAGCGCATCCCGGATACGGATCAGGTGCTGATCGTCGGCCCCGTCCCCTACCTCTCCTACCTGCACGAGTTGCACTGGGTGGATGTGGGGCTGCTGCTGCTCATCGGTCTTTCCCTCGGCCTGCCCATACTGCTCTGGCTCCGGCCCCACTGGCGCGGCCTGCAACAACTCGAACAGACCGCCCGCCGCGTCGGGGACGGGGATCTCTCCAGCCGCACCGGCCTGCCCCCCGGCAGCAGCCTGGCCCGGGTCGGCCGCACCTTCGATTTGATGGCCGAGCAGTTGCAGGCCATGCTGGCCAGCCGAAAACAGCTGACCGACGCCATAGCCCACGAGCTGCGCACCCCCCTCGTCAGGTTGCGCTACCGGCTCGCCATGCTGGAGCCGCAACCCGCAGAGGCGGACAGACAGGGGATTGAGCGCGATCTCGGCGCGCTGGATTCCCTCATCGAAGAGATGCTGACCTATGCCCGGCTCGATCGACCCGAGCTGCCGTTGCAGTGCAGCGACCTGGAGCTGGGGCGCTGGGCCGACGCGCACCTGAGCGATTGGCAGGCCCTGCAGCCACAGAAATCCCTCAGCTTCACGCCCCCCGGCGAGCCCCTGCCCTGGCGCGGGGATGCCCGGCTGCTGGCGCGGGCACTGGAGAATCTCATCGGCAACGCCCTGCGCCACGCGCAGCACAGGGTGACCCTGACCATGGCACGAGCGGGGGAGCACTATCTGCTGACGGTGAGCGACGACGGCCCCGGCATCGATCCGGCGCTGGCCCCCCAGATCTTCGAGCCCTTCGTGCGCCTCGACCAGAGCCGGGACCGGCGTACCGGCGGTGCCGGTCTCGGGCTCGCCATCGTGCGCAGCATCGCCCGCCACCACGGCGGCGAGGTGCAGTTGCTGCCTGGCGAAACGGGGGCCCGTTTCTGCCTGACCCTGCCCGTACATTTGGATACAAGCCGTCACCAGCCACTCACTGAAGCCGGGGCCGGATCCCCCTAGGATGAAGGTCATGGAGCTGAACTCCATAACATCAACCCGAATGAGGAACTGGAATATGAACAAGCTGATCCCCCTGAGCCTGGCCGCTGTCTTCGCCCTGACCTCCGGCTTCACCATGGCTGCCACCCCCACCAAGGGTGCCGCTCCCAAGGCTACCCAGACCAAGGTCGTGAAGAAACATCACAAGACCGCCAAGGCGCCGGCCGTCAAGGTCGCCCCCAAAACCAAGTAAGCGCGCTGAGATTTCACTGCCAAGGGGCCCGACAGGGCCCCTTTGTTTTTGCCCCTCGCCAGACAGACCAGTTGATCGTACATACGGATACAAGCCGTCACCCACTGCTCACTGAAGCCCATCGGCTTTCCCCCCAGAATGAAGTCATGGAGAAACGCTCCATGACTTCCACGAGGTAGTGAATATGAACAAGCTGATCCCCCTGAGCCTTGCCGCCGTCTTCGCCCTGACCTCCGGCCTCACCCTGGCCGCCACTCCGACCCAAGCCGCCGCCCCTCACGCCACCCAGACCAAGGTGGTGAAGAAACACCACCAGGCGGCCCACGCCAAGGTGGCGCCCAGCGCCAAGAAGGTCACCCCCAAGAGCGCCTGATCCGCGCCAGCCATGAAAAAGGGGCCCCATCACGGGGCCCCTTCTGTTTTCATCGGTTCATCGTCAAATACGGACTCAGCCTTGCATGTAGTCCGCCGGCAGGGCGATGCGGGCCACCCCGGATGTCACGGCAGCCAGCGCCACGGCGCGGGCCACCCGCGGCAGCAGACGGGCGTCCATCGGCTTGGGAATGACGTAATCCTTGCCAAAGCGCAGTTCACTCACCCCGGCGGCAGTCAACACCTCGGCGGGCACGGGTTCCTTGGCCAGGGCGCGGATGGCCTCCACCGCCGCCACCTTCATGGCATCGTTGATGCGGCTGGCGCGGGCGTCCAGGGCGCCGCGGAAGATGAAGGGGAAGCAGATGACGTTGTTGATCTGGTTCGGGTAGTCGGAGCGACCGGTGCCCATGATGAGATCGCCGCGCACGGCGTGGGCCAGGGCGGGCTTGATCTCGGGATCCGGGTTGGAACAGGCGAAGATCACCGGGTTGGGCGCCATCAGGGCCACCGCCTCGGCGGGCAGCACGTCGGGGCCGGATACGCCGACGAACACGTCCGCCCCTTCGATCACCTCCATCAGGGTACGCAACGGGGTGTCGTTGGCGAAGCGCTGCTTGTACTGGTTCAGATCGGTGCGCCCCGTGTGGATCACCCCCTGGCGGTCCAGCATGAAGATGTTCTGCGGCGCGGCGCCACAGGTGATCAGCAAGTCCATGCAGGCGGTGGCGGCGGCGCCGGCCCCCATGCAGACGATGCGGCTGGTGGCCAGCGTCTTGCCCTGTACTTCCAGGGCGTTGAGCAGGCCGGCGGCGGTGACGATGGCGGTGCCGTGCTGATCATCGTGGAACACGGGGATGTCGCAGCGTTCGATCAGCGCCTGCTCTATCTCGAAGCACTCCGGCGCCTTGATGTCTTCCAGGTTGATGCCGCCGAAGGTGTCGGCGATGGCGGCCACCGTGTCGATGAACTGGGCACTGGTCTCATGCTTCACCTCGATGTCGATGGCGTCGATGCCGGCGAAGCGCTTGAACAGCAGGGCCTTGCCCTCCATCACCGGCTTGGAGGCCAGCGGCCCCAGGTTGCCCAGCCCCAGAATCGCGGTGCCGTTGGAGATGACGGCCACCAGGTTGCCCTTGCCGGTATAGCGGTAGGCGTTGTCCGGATCCGCGGCTATCTCGCGCACCGGCTCGGCCACCCCAGGACTGTAGGCCAGCGCCAGATCGCGGGCGGTCTCGGCGGGCTTGGTGAGGGCGATGGCAATCTTGCCGGGAATGGGTTGGGCGTGATAATCGAGCGCTTGTTGACGCAGATCGGACATGGGGGACCCCGATACGGAAGTGAATTGAGTGGTGCGTGACTCGCCAGGGACGAGGGCTCGGGATCATAAAGAAAACCATCTGGCTTTCACAGCATAAACTATCGCCTTTCACTACTGACAAAGAGATTGGCAGCATGTCACACCACTCAACCATACCTATTTAGTTATAGATATGGTTTCAATCCATCACGGGTATGCCCGCCCGCACCTCCGCCTGGCGAGCGATCGCCTCCGTCATCCCCTGGAATATGAACAGATGGAACGGCAGCATGGCGAGCCAGTAGGCCAGCCCCCAGGCGCCCTGCGGATGCCAGTGGGCCGTGACCCTCAGCCGGGTCAGGCCGGACTCCAGCGGTTGTATGTTGAATTCGAGCCGCCCCACTCCGGGAGCCTTCATGTTGAACAAGAGATCCAGCCTGCGCCCCTCGTCCACCCCCAGGATCTGCCAGGAGTCCAGCATGTCCCCCTTCACGAACCGGGCCGGATTGGTGCGCCCCCGGGTCAGGGCCGGGCCGCCTATCAGGTGATCCATCCATTCGCGCACCGCCCAGAGCTCGTTCATGTAGAAGTAGCGCTGCTCCCCCCCGAGCTGCTGCAACACCTGCCACACCACCTCGGGGGTGGCGAGACACACCGCCTCCCCGCTCGCGGTGCGATCGTAGAAGCCGTATTCCGGGTGGCGCCAGCGCAGGCCGAGCGGCGTCTCCTCTCCCTGCTGCTCAGCCCCGAGCCGCTGCTCCAGCGCCAGGCTCTCGCTCAGCGCCTCGTCGAAACTGAGCAGATGCTGGGGCAGCAGGGCACGCAGCGGGCCGTCATCCGCCGGAATGTCGTGCTTGAGCCCCCCCACCAGCGCCTTGGCGATGGGTTGGGGCACCGAGGTCGCGAACTGCAACCACCAGGCCGACAGGCGCGGACTCAGGAAGGGGATGGGAACGATGGGGCAGCGCTTGCCGATGTGGACGGCAAACTTCTGCAACTGCTGCTGGTAGCTGAGCAGCTCGGGGCCGGCGGCGTTGAACACCTGACCATCCACCCCGTCGGCCTCCACCAGCCCCGCCAGGTAGTGCAGCAGGTTGGACAGCGCAATCGGCGGCGTGCGGGAGCGCACCCACCTGGGCGTCACCATCATGGGCAGGTTGAACACCAGATCCCGCATCACCTCGAAGGCCGCCGAGCCCGGGCCAATGATGATGCCGGCCCGCAGCTCCACCGTGGGCACCCCCGCCTCGCGAAACAGTTCACCACAGTGACGGCGGGAGTTGAGGTGACGGCTGTTGCAGGGCTCGGGCTGGATGGCACCGAGGTAGATGATGCGCTGCACCCCGGCGGCGCGGGCGGCGGCGGCGAAGTTCTTCACCCCCTGCTGCTCCAGCCGGTGAAAACCGGCTCCGGCCCCCATGGCATGCACCAGGTAGAAGACGGTATCGATCCCGGCCAGAGCGGGCAGCAGGGTGATGGGTTTGAGGCTGTCGGCGAGACGAAACTCCACCCCCTGTGGCAGGCGGCAGGGGCGCCGCGCCCCGGCGATCACCCGATAACCCAACCCCTGCAGGTGAGGCACCAGGTAGGAACCTATATAACCCGCCGCCCCCATCACCAGACAGTTTCTCATCGGTATTTTCCCTGTTTTATTCGAGCCAAGCATTAGAAACCCACTACCGGCAAACCGGGCACCAGGTAAGAATCCATACGGTAACCCGCAGCTCCCATCACCAGACAATCACGCATGTACACACCCCCTATTTCCCATTGACCACCCCTTCACGGCACACGGAGAAGGGAACGTCCACCATAGGGCAAAGCGGGGCAATACAGAACGCCGGGCAACAAAAAAGGCGCCCATTGGGCGCCTTTTTCAGAATGCTTTAGAAGTATGATTACTTCTTGGTGGTCATCGCACCGAAACGCTTGTTGAACTTGTCTACGCGGCCGCCGCTAGAAACTTCTTTCTGCTTGCCGGTATAGAACGGGTGGCACTCGGAGCACACGTCCAGGTTCAGATCTTTACCCAGGGTAGAGAAGGTGTTGATGACGTTACCGCAAGAGCACTTGGCGGTGATGGCTACGTAGTCAGGATGGATACCAGCTTTCATGGACAACCTCGATAATAGGCCGTGTCGCCATCCGATCTCTTGTCGGACACCACACGATTGTTGAACACAGTTTCAAAGGCTGCGAATAATATAGGAAATGCCTGAGTTCAGGCAAGTGGCTTCGCAGAAAAAATAGGCAATCTCTGGTGAATTCTTCCCAAACCCTGGATCTGGTTCGTGTCGCTGTGCCGGTGCCCTTGCGCCGTCATTTCGACTATCTCTCCCCCCTGCCCTTGCCTGCCCCCGGTTGCCGGGTCGAGATCCCCTTCGGCCCCCAGACCCTGGTCGGCCTGGTGGTGGCCCACCCCACCGAGAGCCAGGTGCCGCGCAACAAGTTGAAACCCTTGAAGAGGGTGCTGGATGCCGAGCCCGTGCTCGGCCCGGACATACTGGCGCTGATGGCCTGGAGTGCGAATTACTACCAGCATCCGCTGGGGGAAGTGCTGCCCCACGCCCTGCCGGTGCTGGTGCGCAAGGGGGAGCCCGCCGCCTATCGGGAGCTGGAGTTCTGGTTTGCCACCGAGGCGGGCACGGCGCTCGATCTCAACGAACTCAAACGCGCCGCCAAACAGCAGCAGGCCCTCGCCTTCCTGCGCAAGGGGCCCCAGACCCCCTCCGCCCTCAAGCTGGAAGATATTTCGAGCGCGACCCTCACCGCCCTGGAGAAGAAAGGCTTGCTGGAGAAGCGCAGCCTGGAGCCGAGCGTGCAGGGGGGCTGGGCGACCTGTTTCGATGCGGGAGAGGGTTTGCGCCTCAACGGCGAGCAAGCGCTGGCGGTGGCCGCCGTCACCAGCCAGAGCGACAAGTTTGGCGCCTTCCTGCTGGACGGCATCACGGGTTCGGGCAAGACAGAGGTCTACTTGAGCATCCTCGAGCCCCTGCTCAAGGCGGGCAAGCAGGCCCTGGTGATGGTGCCGGAAATCGGCCTCACCCCCCAGACCATCAACCGCTTCCGGCGCCGCTTCCAGGTGCCGGTGGTGGCCATGAACTCCGCCATGAACGACAGGGAGCGGCTCGATGCCTGGCTCGCCTGCCGCGATGGTGGCGCCGCCATCCTCATCGGCACCCGCTCCGCCGTGTTCACCCCGTTCAAGGATCTCGGCATCATCATCATCGACGAGGAGCACGACGGCTCCTTCAAGCAGCAGGACGGCTTCCGCTACCACGCCCGGGATCTCGCAGTGATGCGGGCCCATCGTGCCGGCATCCCCATATTGCTGGGCTCGGCCACCCCCTCCCTGGAGACCCTGCACAACGCCCGCAGCGGCAAGTATCACCACCTGCACCTGACGCGGCGTGCCGGCAACGCCCAGACCGCCCGCCAGGTGATTCTGGACATCAAGAACGTGCGGCTGCAGGCCGGTCTCTCCCCCCAGCTGGAACAGCTGATGGTGGAACATCTGGCCGCTGGCAATCAGGTGATGCTGTTTCTCAACCGGCGCGGCTATGCACCGGCCCTCATCTGCCATCAGTGCGGCTGGAGCGCCGCCTGCGAGCGCTGCGACGCCTGGTACACCTGGCATCAGGCCGGACGACGGCTGCACTGCCACCACTGCGACAGCGTGCGGCCCCTGCCCCACCACTGCCCGGAGTGCGGCAGCAGCGAACTGATCGGCTCCGGCGTGGGCACGGAGCAGCTGGAACAACTGCTGACCACCGTTTTCCCGCAATATCCTGTGGTTAGAATCGATCGGGACAACACCCGCCGCAAGGGGGAGCTGGAGACCCATCTCGGTGATATCAAGGCAGGCAAGTACAAGATCCTCATCGGCACCCAGATGCTGGCCAAGGGACACCACTTCCCGGATGTGACCCTGGTGGGGCTGCTGGATGTGGATGGCGCCCTGTTTTCCGCCGATTTTCGCGCCGCCGAGAAGCTGGCCCAGCTCTACACCCAGGTGGCGGGTCGCGCCGGGCGCGCCAGCAAGCCGGGTCTGGTGGTGCTGCAGAGCCACCACCCGGAGCACGCCCTGCTGCAGGATCTGACCCAGAACGGCTATGGCCACTTCGCCGACACGGCGCTCAAGGAGCGTCGCCTGCTGGGGCTGCCCCCCTTCAGTTATCAGGGGCTGTTCCGGGCCGAGGCCAATGGCCGCGACGAGGTGCAGCTGTTCCTCGGCCGCCTCGCCGACACCCTGCGCAGTGCCCGCTATCCCCAGGTACAGGTGCTGGGGCCCATCAGCGGCTTTATGGAGCGCAAGGCGGGCAAGTTCCGCATGCAGTTGCTGGTGCAGGGGCCAAACCGGGCGCCACTCTCCCAACTGCTGGACTGGGCGGTCAAGGAGCTGGACGGCTGGCCCGAAACCAAAAAAGTGCGCTGGAGCCTGGATATCGACCCCACGGAGTTGAACTAGCCCGCGTCATCCAATATGAGCGGTGCCAACTGTTTGGCCTGCTCCAAGGCCAGCGGTTGCTGATAACTGTGAGCCATCACCACGGCCCCTTCCAACAGCAGACATAACCGGGTGGCCTGTGGCACCGAGCATCCCAGCGCATTTCTGATCCACTCCAGCAAGGCCTGCTTGTGTGCCATCACCAGCTTGCGAACAGGATGGCGTGGGTCGGCAAACTCGGCGCTCGCATTGATGAAATTGCAACCGTAGAAGTCGCTGCGGCCAAACCAGTCGGCAAAACCCTCGAACAGAGCCTGCAATCTGGCCTCTTGCCCCAATACACCAGCCAATCGGGTATCGAGCAACGTGAAGAACTCGATATCACGGGCCGTGAGCACAGCCTCAATCAAGGCATCCTTGGTGGGGAAGTGGCGATACAGGGTACGCTTGGTACTGCCCGCCTCTGCCCAGATGCGATCAATGCCGGTGGCATGAAAGCCGTGGCGATTGAACAGGCGGTAGGCCGTCGCCATCAGTTGCTCACGCTTCTCGCTCATGGTGAATTCCCTCTTGAAGTACACCGATCTGTCTACCTAATGTCGCAGGCTGGATCAAGTGATCCGGCACAGACAAGGAGATAGGAGATGGAACCAAGACGATGGAAAAGCGCCTGGCTGGCGGGGATCGGGGCCAGCCTGGCCATCATGCTGCTCAGCTGGTTAGACATGAGTTGGCAGCTGACCCTGCTGATGGCACCGTTTGGAGCAAGCTGCGTGCTACTCTTCTCCCTGCCGGACAGCCCCCTTGCGCGCCCGCAGAACGTGCTGGGAGGTCACCTGCTATCCGCCATCGTGGGCTTGGTGGTGCAACTGCTCCCTCTGCCGATGGAGTTAAAACTGGCGCTTGGTGTGGGTCTATCCATCGTGCTCATGCAGGGGCTGGGGCTGATCCACCCACCCGCCGGGGCCAATCCACTGCTGGTTCTACTCACCACCCAATCCTGGCCCTTCCTCTGGCAAACCGTTCTGCCCGGCGCCTTGTTGCTGATCATGGTGAGCCATGGTGCCAAGCGGTTGAAAACATGGCGGCCGAGGCCCGCATAAACAACGAGGGGGCCTTGGCCCCCTCGTTGTTTGATAGCCAGGAAAACATGGCCTATTCGGCGGCCTGGGAGACCCCGCTCAGCCGCACCTCGACCCGGCGATCCGGGGCCAGGCAGGCGATCATCTGCGCCTTGGCGCCGTCCGGGCAACTACCGCCGGTCACCGGGGAAGATTCGCCTCGCCCTTCTGCCCGTACCTTGTCGGCAAACAGTCCCTTGGCGATGAGATAATCCGCCACCGTGCGAGCGCGCTGCTCGGACAGAGACTGGTTGTAGGCGTCAGACCCCAGACGGTCGGTGTGACCGATGACGGTCGCCACCCCGTCTTTGGGATTGGCGGCCAGGATCTGGGCGAACAGGTTGTCCAGCGCCTGACTGGCAGCCGGTTTCAGGGTCGCCTTGTTGAACTCGAACAGCACGTCGGAATCCAGACTGAACTGCTTCTCCACCAGCACGGGAGCCGGGGCGGGTTCGGGGGCCGGGGTCGGCGCCACCGGTTCATCACCGACCTGGCCGAAGCGGTAGAGCATGCCGACCGACAGCAGGCCGTTGTCCATCTCGATACCGGACTCGTCGAGGGCGGTTTTGCCAAGCGGCGTGGTGTACTGATACTCGAGGCGGGCAGCCCAGTCCTTGTCGATGGCATACTCCACCCCGAGTGCGCCCACAAAGGCGGCGCCGTGGTATTTGTTGCCATCATGGGACTCGGAGAGATAGTTGGTGCCATCGCTGGCTCTGACGTTGAGAGAGCTCTCGGTCCAGGCGTAAGCCCCTCCCAGACGGCCATAGATATCCAGGGCTGAAGTCGCGGGCAGGATGATCCTCATGGTGGCTTGCACCATCTGGGCCTTGGCCTCTCCCTCCAACCCGAAATCAACGCCATTACCCGAGTAATGCTTGTCGACCTGGTACTTGCCGAGCCAGTCATAGCCGAGCTCGACGGCCAGGTTGCGATTGATCTGATAGCCCGCGAAGGCCCCCAGTCCCAGATCGTCGCTGTTCTCGTTGACCTTGGTCGCGTCAAACAGCTCTTCCACCTGAGCGTTGTAATCCACCCCATAGAAATTGGACCAGCCGGCCTTGCCGCCGACATACCAGGTGTTGTCCTGGGCGGCGGCCTGCACCGCCCCCGATGCCATCAGGCCGCCGATGAGGGCGGCGAGCATAGACTTGTTCATGATGAGCCCCTGCAATGAATTGTTATGGCGCTGGATGCGCCTCTCTTCCCTGACGGGGCCCTGAACGCAAGCCCCGTGCCCAGATTATCCCATCCGTGACCAGCCTCAAATGACCAGGGACTCAGGAGTGTGATGTTGGCGACATTATCGACAGACACAACCCCTTTCCCCGCACCGCCCATAAAAAAAGGAGGGCAAAGCCCTTCGTTTTCAGACGGTTGCCAGCAACCTAGTCTAGCTCGCCAGGCACAACCGTGTAGATGGGATCCTCGCTAATCTCCTGCCAGCCATCGCAGGCCTCGTGCAACGTGCCATAAAAAAACCGGAGAGCGAGGCTCTCCGGTCGTGGACCAAGGTCGGGCGTTCAGTCCCTCCGACTCTGGCTTGCCAGGAACAACCTGTAGGCGGGATCCTCGCTAATCTCCTGCCAACCATCGCAGGCCTAGTGCAACGCGCCATAAAAAAACCGGAGAGCGAGGCTCTCCGGTCGTGGACTAAGGTCGGGCGTTCAGTCCCTTCGACTCTGGCTTGCCAGGAACAACCGTGTAGATGGGATCCTCGCTGATCTCCTGCCAGCCATCGTAGGCCTCGTGCAATGCACCATAAAAAACCGGAGAGCGAGGCTCTCCGGTCGTGGACCAAGGCCGGGCGGTCAGTCCCTTCGACTCTGGCTTGCCAGGAACAACCTGTAGGCGGGATCCTCGCTCACCTCTTTCCAGCCGTAGCCCAGCTCGTGCAGGTAGTCGTGGAAGGCGGCCACGTCCTCGTCCGGCAGCTCGAAGGCACAGAGCACCCGGCCATAGTCGGCGCCGTGGTTGCGGTAGTGGAACAGACTGATGTTCCAGCGACAGCCGAGCGTCTCCAGGAAGCGCATCAGGGCCCCCGGCTGCTCCGGGAACTTGAAGCTGTAGAGCCGTTCGCCGAGGGGCCGGGCCGGGCGGCCGCCAATCATGTAGCGCACGTGATTCTTGGCCAGCTCGCTCTCGGTCATGTTGACCACGGGGTAACCGTTGCCACCGAGTTGATCGATGATCTGGCCGAGCTCCTCGTCACCACCGCTCAGGCGTACCGAGACGAACAGGGAGGCCTGCTCGGCATCGGCGTAGCGGTAGTTGAACTCGGTCACCATGCGCGGCCCGAGCTGGCGGCAGAAGTCGAGGAAGGCGCCCTTGCGCTCGGGGATGGTCACCGCCAGCATGCCCTCACGCTTCTCGCCTATCTCGCAGCGCTCCGACACGTAGCGCAGGCTGTGGAAGTTGACGTTGGCGCCGGACAAGATGGCCGCCATCCGGCCGCCCTTGATTTGTTCGCGCTCGCTGTAGGCTTTGAGGCCCGCGAGTGACAAGGCGCCCGACGGCTCGGCGATGGCACGGCAGTCGTCGAAGATGTCCTTGAGCGCGGCGCAGATCTGGTCGTTGGAAACGGTCACCACCTCATCCAGATACTGGTTGCACAGGCGGAAGGTCTCCTCACCGATGCGTTTGACCGCCACCCCGTCCGCAAACAGGGAGACCCGCTCCAGATTGACCGGCTCGCCGGCCGCCAGCGCCGCCTTGAGGCAGGCGGAGCCCTCCGCCTCCACCCCGATCACCTTCACGTCCGGCAGCAGCTGCTTGATGTAGACCGCCACCCCGGCAGCCAGACCACCGCCCCCCACCGGCACGAACACGTGAGTGAGATGGGTGTCCTGCTCCAGCAGCTCCTTGCCGATGGTGCCCTGGCCCGCGATCACCTCAACATCGTCAAAGGGCGGGATCAGGGTGTAGCCCTCGGTTTGGGCCAGACGGCGACTCTCGCCATAGGCCTCGTCGAAGCTGTTGCCAAACAACAGCACATTGCCACCCTGGCGGCGCACCGCATCGATCTTGATGTCCGGCGTGGTGGTGGGCATGACGATGATGGCCTTGATGCCGAGCTTGGCCGCCGACAGGGCGACCCCCTGGGCATGGTTGCCGGCAGAGGCCGCCACCACGCCGCGCGCCTTCTGCTCGGTGCTCAAGGTCGCGATCTTGTGATAGGCCCCCCGCAACTTGAAGGAGTGCACCGGCTGCAGATCCTCCCGCTTGAGGGAGACCTGATTGCCGAGCCGTTCGGACAACTTCTTGAGGGTTTGCAGCGGTGTCACTCGCGCCGCCTCATAGACGGGGGAGAGCAACACCTTGCGTAGATAATCCGCCGCAGAGACCATGACTCACTCCTCCAGCTTGCTGAGATCGCGCACCGCACCTTTGTCGGCACTGGTGGCCAGCATGGCATAGGCACGCAGGGCGTAGGAGACCTGACGCTGACGGTTGAGCGGCTTCCAGCCGCGGGCTTCCACGGCGGCGCGGCGGGTGGCCAGCACGCTGTCGGCCACTTCCAGCACCATGCTGCGAGCCGGGATGTCGATGTTGATGATGTCCCCATCCTCCACCAGCCCTATGGTGCCGCCGGACGCAGCCTCCGGGGAGACGTGACCGATGGAGAGCCCGGAGGTACCGCCGGAGAAGCGGCCGTCGGTGATGAGGGCACAGGCCTTGCCGAGCCCCATGGACTTGAGATAGGTGGTGGGGTAGAGCATCTCCTGCATGCCGGGACCGCCTTTCGGGCCCTCGTAGCGGATCACCACCACTTCACCGGCCTTGACCGTGCCGTCCAGAATGCCGGCGACCGCCGTGTCCTGGCTCTCGAACACCCGGGCCGGGCCGCGGAAGCAGAGGTTCTCTTCATCCACCCCTGCTGTCTTGACAATGGCACCGTTGATGGCGAGGTTGCCGGAGAGCACGGCCAAGCCCCCTTCCAGGCTGTAGGCGTTATCCAGGGAGCGGATGCAACCCTGCGCACGGTCCAGATCCAGCTCGGGCCAGCGGCAGTCCTGACTGAATGCCTTGGTGGTACGGATGCCCGCCGGACCGGCGCGATAGAAGTCGTGCACCGCCTTGTCGTCACAGCGGCTCACGTCGTATTGCGCCAGCAGCTCGACCAGCGAAGTGCCGAGCACGTTGCGGGTGTCCCCGTGCACCAGACCGGCCTTCTCCAGCTGGCCCAGGATGGCGACCACACCACCGGCGCGGTGCACGTCTTCCATGTGGTATTTCTGGGTGGAAGGAGCGACCTTACACAGCTGTGGCACCTTGCGGGACATGCGGTCGATGTCGGCCATGGTGAAGTCAACTCCCGCCTCCTGGGCCGCCGCCAGCAGGTGCAGCACGGTATTGGTGGAGCCGCCCATGGCGATGTCCAGCGCCATGGCGTTCTCGAAGGCCGCCTTGGTGGCGATGTTGCGCGGCAGGGCGCTCTCGTCATCCTGCTGGTAGTAGCGATTGGCCAGGGCCACGATGCGCTGACCGGCCAGCTTGAACAACTGTTCGCGATCCGCGTGGGTCGCCAGCATGGAGCCATTGCCCGGCTGGGAGAGGCCGAGCGCCTCGGTCAGGCAGTTCATGGAGTTGGCGGTGAACATGCCGGAGCAGGAGCCGCAGGTGGGGCAGGCGCTACGCTCGACCTGCTCGCTCTGGGCGTCGGAGACCTTGGGGTCGGCCCCCTGGATCATGGCATCCACCAGATCCAGCTTGATGATCTGATCGGAGAGCTTGGTCTTGCCCGCCTCCATGGGACCGCCGGAGACGAAGATCACCGGAATGTTGATGCGCAGGGCGGCCATCAGCATCCCCGGGGTGATTTTGTCGCAGTTGGAGATGCAGACCATGGCGTCGGCGCAGTGGGCGTTGACCATGTACTCCACGGAATCGGCGATGAGCTCCCGGGACGGCAGGGAATAGAGCATGCCGCCGTGGCCCATGGCGATGCCGTCATCCACGGCGATGGTGTTGAATTCCTTGGCGACCCCGCCGGCGGCCTCAATTTCGCGGGCGACCAGCTGGCCCAGATCCTTGAGGTGGACGTGACCGGGTACGAACTGGGTGAAGGAGTTGACCACGGCGATGATGGGCTTGCCGAAATCCTGATCGGTCATTCCGGTGGCACGCCACAGGGCGCGGGCCCCGGCCATGTTACGTCCGTGGGTGGTGGTGGCGGATCTCAACTTCGGCATTGTCTCTACTCCCTGAATGCCCATGGGGCTCATTATCTTTGAAACATGAATGTGGCTCGCGAGTCGGCAATCGACTCTGCTCAATGCACGCTGGCGCCATTGAGCAGAAGCGACTCGGGGAGGCCTGGCCTCCCCGTCATCATCAATCCTTGACCGGGGTGAGCCAGCCCCACTTGTCCTCGGTCTGGCCGTTGAACAGGCCGAAGAAGGCGTTTTGCAACTGCTCGGTCACCGGGCCACGTCGGCCAGCACCTATCTGCATTCGATCCACCGAGCGTACCGGGGTCACCTCGGCGGCGGTGCCGGTCATGAAGATCTCGTCCGCCACATAAAGGGCTTCGCGTGGCAGCGCCTGTTCACGCACCTCGTAACCCAGGTCACGAGCCAGCGTCATGATGGTGTCGCGGGTGATGCCGGGCAGGATGGCGGCGGTGGCGGGCGGGGTGAACAGCACGCCGTTCTTCACCAGGAACAGGTTCTCCCCCGCCCCTTCGCTCAGGTAGCCATTCACATCCAGCGCCAGCCCTTCGGCGAAGCCGTTGCGCTTGGCCTCCCGGCTGATGAGCTGGGACGACAGATAGTTGCCGCCCGCCTTGGCGCCGGTGGGAATGGTGTTCGGCGCGAGCCGGTTCCAGGAGGTAACGCAGACGTCCACCCCGTTTTTCAGCCCCTCTTCCCCCAGATAGGCGCCCCAGGGCAGGGCGGCGACCATGAGGTCGGCCTTGGCATCGAGCGGTGGGTGCAGCCCCAGCCCCACGTTGCCGATGAAGGCGAGCGGGCGCAGATAGCCGCTCTTCAGGCCGTTCTCACGCACCACGGCGCGGCAGGCCTCGTTCACCTCGGCCTCGTCGTAGGGCACCTCCATCCAGTAGATCTTGGCAGAGTCGAACAGGCGGCGGGTGTGCTCCTGCAGACGGAAGATGCAGGTCCCCTTGGGGGTGTCGTAGGCACGGACCCCCTCGAATACGGAGGAGCCGTAGTGCAGGGCATGGCTCATGACGTGGACCTGGGCATCCTGCCAGGGCACCATCTTGCCGTTGAACCAGATGTATTGGGGCTGAGTGGCGGATTGGGAAGGCTGTGACATTGGCTTGGCTCCTTAAGCGCTGATCCGGGATGGCTGTTCCAGTGCATCGACCCGGGAGACGTCCACCAGCTTATTCAGCTGGCTCCACAACTGCTGGATGGGACGCTCCGACTCGACAGTAACCGTGATCCGCAGCTGTTGGCAATCCTGCTCCATGTGCAGGGCATTGAGGGTGAAGCCGCGGTGGCGCACCACCCGCAGCACCCGCTCCATCACTTCGGGTCTGGGCTGGGCGTGGATATGCAGGGTGTGCTGGTGCTGATTGTGCTGGTTCATGGGCGTTGCTCCATCATCTTGTGGTTCGCGACTCCCGGGGGCACCAGGGGCCAGACGTTTTCTTCCTCTGAAATCGCCACATGCAGCAGGTAGGCGCTCTCGCTCGCCAGCAGGCGAACCAGGGCACCGGCTATCTGTTCCTTGCATGTGATGGTCTCGCCAGGGATGCCGAAGGCGGCAGCCAGGGCGACAAAGTCGGGGTTGTCGGAGAGGATGGTCTCGCTGTAGCGGCCGTCGAAGAACAGCTCCTGCCACTGGCGCACCATGCCGAGGCGCTGGTTGTCCAGCAGTACCATCTTCACCTTGAGCTGGGCACGGCGAATGGTGCCGAGTTCCTGCACGTTCATCATGAAGGAGCCATCCCCGCTCACCAGCACCACCTCATCCTCCGGGCGCGACATCTTGGCGCCGATGGCGGCAGGCAGGCCGAAGCCCATGGTGCCGAGACCGGCACTGGAGAGGTGGTTGCGCGGGCTGGTGAAGCGCATGTGCTGGGCCACCCACATCTGGTGCTGACCCACGTCGCAGGCCACTACGCTGCTCTCTGGCAGGCGGTTTGAGAGCTCTTTGAGCAAGGCCGGGGCATAGATGGGCTGACCCGGATGGTCGTAGCTAAACGCGTATTCCCGGGCCATGGCGGCGCAGTGCTCGCGCCAGGGGGTGATGTCGAGGGCTATGGCGAGTGCGGGCAGCACCAGGGTCAGATCCGTGGTGATCCCCACCTCGGCGGCGCGGCGCTTGCCAAACTCGGCGGCGTCTACATCCAGATGGACAACCTTGGCGTGGGGGGCGAATTCGTCCAGCTTGCCGGTCACCCGATCATCGAAACGGGCCCCGGCCACCACCAGCAGATCGCACTGCTGTACCGCCAGATTCGCGGCCTTGGTGCCGTGCATGCCGAGCATGCCGAGATAGACGGAACTGTCGGGATCCAGCGCCCCTATGCCCTTGAGGGTGGTGACCGCCGGCATACCTGTGGCCGCGGCAAAGTCGCGCAGCTGGCTTTCTGCATTCGCCATGCCCACCCCGCCGCCGACGTAGAGCACGGGGCGCTCGGCGGCGGCCAGCAGGGCGCGGGCGGCGTTGAGCTCGGCCAGAATCAGGGCTTCTGGCTCTTCCACCGCAAACCGCGGGCTCTGTTTCGGCACGGCAGCCAGCTGGATATCCTTGGGAAAATCGATGAGCACGGGGCCGGGGCGACCGGAGGTGGCGATGGCAAAGGCTTCCGCCAGCACCCGGCCCAGGTCCGCCACATCCGTGACCATGAAGGAGTGCTTGGTGCAGGAGAGCGACATGCCGAGTACGTCCACCTCCTGGAAGGCGTCGGTGCCCACGGCGGCGCAGGGTACCTGGCCGCTGATGGCGACCAGAGGGACGGAATCGAGCAGCGCCTCCGCCAGACCAGTCACCAGGTTGGTGGCCCCCGGGCCCGAGGTGGCGATACAGACCCCCACCTGACCGGAAGCGCGGGCATAACCCACGGCGGCCATGGCGGCCCCTTGCTCGTGGCGGCACAGCTGATGGGCCAGGCCGCCGTCATACAGGGCATCGTAGACCGGCATGATGGCCCCGCCCGGGTAGCCAAACACCTGGGTCACACCCTGTTTCTTGAGAGCCTGTACCAAAAACTGCGCGCCGTTCATGTGGAAAATCCTGTCCTTTGGTCGAAAAAAAACCCCCGGGCCGTGAGGCTCGGGGGTCGCTTTGTTTCGTTCTGTCCGGTGGTGGGTCTATCCCTTGTTCCGTGCAGCCAAACGAGCCCCGAGCGGTGAGATAATAATCACCACTAGGACCACAATAATGCTGACGAAACGGGAGGCCATGTTCATAGTTACAACCGGAAATCCTGTGAAATCGGAGCGGTGCTTACCGCGAATGGCTATTAGAACTAGCACGGTGATTTTTATTGGGCAAGCACTTTTTACCTGACAAGACTCTGATTTCCAGCTGGTCACAACGCCCTGATTGGAACAAAAAACTAATAAAAAACGGTTAGCCAGCATATACATCAAACCAAGGACGGGATTTATGTCATTAGCTGTGGTTTATAGCCGTGCCAGCCTGGGTATTTCTGCCCCTCAGGTAACGGTGGAAGTCCACCTCTCCAACGGCCTGCCCGCCTTCAACATGGTGGGGCTGCCGGAAACCTCGGTGAAGGAGTCGCGGGATCGGGTGCGCAGCGCCCTGCTCAACGGCAACTTCGAGTTTCCCTCCAAGCACATCACGGTCAATCTGGCCCCCGCCGACCTGCCCAAGGAGGGAGGGCGTTTCGATCTGGCCATCGCCATCGGTATTCTCGCCGCGTCCAAGCAAATACCCGCCAAATACCTGCTCGATCATGAATTTTTGGGGGAGCTGGCCCTGACCGGCGAGATCCGCCCCGTGCTGGGGGTGCTGCCCGCGGTGTTGGCCTGCCGGGATGCGGGTCGCACCCTGCTGGTGCCGCGGGAGAACGGCCAGGAGGCTTCGCTCATCCAGGATGCCGAGGTGCGCACCGCCCACCAGCTGCTGGCGGTCACCGCCTGGCTGGCAGGCCAGTACGAGCTGCCCCTGCCCGAGCTCCAGAGTACGGAGAGCTTGCCCGATATCCCGGATCTGCAGGATGTGATCGGCCAGTCCCAGGCCAAGCGGGCGCTGGAGATCGCCGCCGCCGGCAGCCACAATCTGCTGTTTATCGGGCCACCCGGCACCGGCAAGAGCATGCTGGCGAGCCGCTTGCCCGGTATCTTGCCACCGCTGAGCGAGCAGGAGGCGCAGCAGACCGCCGCCATCCACTCCATCGGCGGCCTGACTCCGCGGGCCGGTCACTGGCACCACAGGCCCTATCGAACCCCTCATCACAGCGCCTCCGCCGTGGCCCTGGTCGGCGGTGGCAGTCACCCGAGGCCGGGGGAAATTTCCCTCGCCCACAACGGGGTGCTGTTTCTGGACGAACTGCCGGAGTTCGAGCGCAAGGTGCTCGATGCCCTGCGCGAGCCGCTGGAGACCGGCCATATCACCATCAGCCGGGCGGCGCGGCAGGTGGATTTTCCCGCCCGTTTCCAGCTGATCGGCGCCATGAACCCCAGCCCTTGCGGCCACTATGGGGACGGCCAGACCCGCGCCAGCCCAGATCAGATCCTGCGCTACCTCGGCAAGCTCTCCGGCCCCTTCCTCGATCGGTTTGACCTGACGGTGGAGGTGCCGCTGCTGCCCAAGGGGAGCCTCACCGGCAAGGCGGAGCGCGGCGAATCGAGCGTGCAGATCCGAGAGCGGGTATTGGGGGCGAGAGGGCGCATGCTGGCTCGCGGCGGGAAGCTCAACAACCTGCTGGATAGTCGTGAAATCGAAGTTTTTTGTCGATTATCGGCGCAAAATGCCGAGTTTTTGGAGAATGCCATCCAGCGGCTCGGCCTCAGCATCCGGGCCTGGCACCGCATCCTGCGGGTATCCCGCACCATCGCCGACCTGGCCGGCCAGCCCGATATCGGCAAGGAGCACCTGATCGAGGCGCTCGGCTACCGGGCCATGGACAGGCTGCTCTCCCGCCTGCGCAGCGGCTGAACCAGGCAGGAGACGGCGACGAGGGCTCCGTTCGGGAGATGCCTCTCCATGGTTTAACAGGTCGACGGCTGATAATATGGGCACAGATCTGACCACTTGCTGGTCTTCCACCGACAAGAAACGGACCCGACTCATGGCCAACAAGCTGATTGAGGGGCTGCGCGGCAGCCTCTCGACCCTGCTCTATTTCCTCAACACCCTGTTCTGGTTTGTCCCCATCCTGCTGCTCGGTCTGCTCAAGCTGCTGCTGCCGCTCAAGGGGTGGCGCACCCTGTGCAATGCACTGCTGGACGGCAGCGCCAGCTGCTGGATAGGTTTCAACAATCTGATCCAGAAAGTCATCATCCGAACCCTTTTTGAGGTGGTCGGAGTGGACAAAGGGAGCCGGAATGAGTGGTATATGGTCATCGCCAACCATCAATCCTGGGTCGACATACTGGTATTGCAGAGGATTTTTAATCAAAAAATCCCCTTCCTGAAGTTTTTCCTCAAGAAAGAACTGATTTGGGTACCTTTTCTCGGTCTGGCATGGTGGGCGCTGGATTTTCCCTTCATGCGGCGTTATTCCCGTAAATTTCTGGAAAAACACCCCCATCTGAAGGGAAAAGACATAGAGACAACCCGCAAGGCCTGTGCCAAGTTCCGCCACATTCCGGTGAGTGTGATGAACTTCGTGGAGGGCACCCGCTTCACCCCCCGCAAGCATGACAAGCAGGCCGCCCCCTACCGTCATCTGTTGCACCCGAGGGCTGGCGGCGTCGCCTTTACCCTGGCCGCCATGGGGGATCAACTGCACAAGCTGGTGGATGTCACCATCGCCTACCCGGGCGGCGTCCCCAGTTACTGGGATTTCATGTGCGGTCGAGTCAGGGAGGTCAAGGTTCGGGTCCGCTTCTTGCCGATCGAACGCAATCTGGTGGGGGATTACTTCAATGACCCCGAGTTCCAACAAGAGTTTCAGCAGTGGTTGAACGGGATCTGGCACGAGAAGGATCAGACCCTGAACCAGCTGCTGGCGAACGAGACGCCCTCAAGGACGCCATGCTAAGCCTGCTCCCCGGCCCGCTGGTGCTGCTCATCAGCGCCGGCCTGACCATCCTCTTCACCGCCCTGTGCGCCAGCCTGATCCTGCTGGTCTCCCTGGCGAAGCTGCTGCTGCCCATCCCGGCCTTCGGCCGCGCCTGCAGCCGCCTCAACAACCGCTTCATGCGTCTGTGGCTGGCCTGCAACGCCCTGGTGATCCGCCTCACCACCCGCATCGAGTGGCAGGTGGAGGACGACACCCGCCTGCGCAAGGATGGCTGGTACCTCATCGTCAGCAACCACATGAGCTGGACCGATATCGTGGTGCTGGGCCACCTGTTCCGTGACCGGCTGCCGGTGCCCAAGTTCTTCATGAAGCACGAGCTCATCTACATACCGCTGCTGGGGCTCGCCTGCTGGGGGCTGGACATGCCCTTCATGCGCCGCTATTCACGGTCATTCCTGCTGAAAAATCCTCATTTGAGAGGAAAAGATATCGAAACAACCCGCAGCGCCTGTGAAAAATTCCGCCATATTCCCACCACCGTCATCAACTTCGTGGAGGGCACCCGCTTTACCGAACCCAAGCGGGATGCGGCGCGCTCCCCCTACCGCCACCTGATGCCCCCCAAGGCAGCGGGGCTTGCCTTCACGCTGGCGGCCATGGGGGATCAGTTCGACAGCCTGATCAACGTCACCATCAGCTACCCGGACAACATGGAGACGCCGTTCAAGGACTTCCTGATGGGCCGGATGAAACGCATCCGGGTGCGCATCGAGGAGCTGCCGGTGGACGAGCAACTGGTCGGGGATTACTTCAACGACAAGCAGTTCAAGCGCGGCTTCCAGCAATGGCTGAATCAGCGTTGGCAGGAAAAAGATCAGGTGCTGACCCAGTGGCAGGGGGCAGAGGCGGCTCAGGCCGAACCGGTCCTCGTCATCGAGGCGGCGTCAGACAAGAGCGCAGAGGCCAACTCGGGCAGCTGATCCTCGCTGAAAACCCGGATCCCGTGGCGGCGCAGCAGGGCCGTGGTCTTGCCCTCTCCCGCCACGGAAATGCCCTCGAAGCGGCCGTTGTAGATGCGGCCACTGCCGCAGGAGGGGCTCCCCTCTTTGAGCAGGGCGAAGCGAATGCCCTGTGCCTGGCAGAGCTGCAGCGCCAGTTCGGCGCCGCGATCGAACTCGGCCGTCACATCCAGCCCGCTCTCTGTCAGCACCCGCTCACCCTGGCGCTCGGCAGGGGGGCGCGGGGTTGGCAGGCCGCCCGCCACCTCGGGGCAGAATGAGAGCACTCGCCCCTCGGCCCCCAGAGCCGCCAGCCAGTCGCTGACGATGCCCTTGCTCTGGCCATCGTAACGCACCGGCTGCCCCAGCAAACAGGCGCTGACTAAGACTTTTTCCTTCACACCTGTGCCTTATGAATTTTATTAAAGCCAACCCACCCGGTACTTTTTGCTGTTTCAACAATGAAATCCATATCTATTAGATCGCCATCGGGCAGTAGCTCTTCACTAATTTCTATAGAGCCATAAAAGCACTGTTCATGGTCTGCCCATCCAACAGCAGCAAGAGTGTAAACTTGCATTTCTTCATGCAAACGAAGCCCTGAAAATGGTGCGAAAGGCAAGTTAAGCTCTTTGGAACCACTGCAAAAACAGGTCTTATCTACATCTCGCACAATTAATGAAAGCTTCACTTTGTAATTCATAGCAACAGCGCTCTCTTCATGCCTCAGCCCCGTTCATCACCTGATCGAACATCACGCAGCTGGGATTCTCCAGCCGGTAGAGGATGGCGGGGCGTTGCTTGCCGGTGCGCTTGCGGCCGGTATCCACCAGCACGTCGGCCCGGTGGATCCGCTTGCGAAAGGCCGCCGTGTTCATGGGCGTCTGCAGGATGATTTCGAAGGCGCGCTGCACCTCGGAGAGGGTGAACTCGCTCCCCAGCAGTTGCAGCGGCAGGGTGCTGTAGCGGCTCTTGATCCGCAGTCGCTCCACCCCCTTGGCGATGAGCTGGACATGGTCGAAGGCGAGGCCCAGCCCCGGCAGAGCCGAGAGCGGGTGCCAGCGGCCGCGCACCACCTCCACCTCGGGCTCCACCAGGCACAGATAAACCAGGGTGGTGGACCAGCCACGGGGATCCCGCTCCAGATTGCCGAGGGTGCAGACCTGCTCGCTGTAGCAGAGCCCCAGCCCCCACTCCGTCAGCAGACGGTGGAGAGCGGCATCCAGATCCCGGTCACGGGTCTCGTCGATGCGCAGGGCCGGCAGTTGCCAGCACTGGGCAAAGGGGGGGCGATCGCGGGTTTCGAGGAGCAGTTCCAACCGCTCATCGTTCAGCCGCAGCACCACCATATCAAGACTCATTCTCGGCATCTCGGTCGACCTGCTCGCCTTCTAATAATGTTTGGTAGATAATATCACAAGAATATTATGTGCAGGAGCCACCCATGGGAATCGTCGCCAGCCTGGATATTGATGCGCAGAAGGGCTTCACCCCCCTCTGCCCGAACGAACTACCCGTCGCGGGCGGGGATGAGATCGCGGCTGCGCTCAACGCCCAGGCGGCCCTCGCCAGCCTGAGAGTCGGCAGCAAGGATGCCCATCCCCGCAATGCGGCCTGGGTCGTAACCGACCCCGCCAGCATGTTGCTGCCCCTGGACTTGCCGAACGCCGATCTCACCTGGCCGGCCCACTGCGTGCCGGGCACCCCGGGCTTCGAGCTGCTGGAGGGCCTGCCCGCCCCCATCGACTACGACTTCTTCGTCTGGAAGGGGGTCGAGCCGGATCTGCATCCCTACGGTGCCTGCTTCCACGATCTGGCGGAGCGTCGCAGCACCGGGCTCATCGAATTCCTGCAGGCGCGCGGCGTCGATACAGTTCTGGTTGGCGGTCTGGCCACCGATTACTGCGTCAAGACCAGCGTGTTGCAACTGCGCCGGGCCGGTTTCAGGGTCATCGTTCACCTCGATGCCTGTCGCGGCATAGCCCCCGAGACGATCGCCCAGGCCCGCACCCAGATGACTGAGGCTGGCGCCGAACTGGCCCAGACCCTGACCGATGTACAACAGCTGCTGGATGCCTGATATGCCTCCCATCCTCACCCGTCTCGTCGACACCGACGCCTGCGAGCTACCCATGCAGCAGGGGAACGATGCCGTTCACTCCCGCCTGCGAGGAGCCTGATATGCCTCCCATCCTCAACAGTCTGCTCGACACCGATGCCTACAAGCTGCACATGCAGCAGGCGGTGTTCCATCGCTATCCCGATGCCGAGGTGGTGGCCGAATTCCACAGCCGCAACGAGGAAGACTTGCTCCCCATGATGGGGGAGATCGAAGAGCAACTGCACCTGGCCGGCTCATTGCGACTGACCAGGCCGGAACTCAACTTCCTCGCCGAGCGCCCCTTCTTCACCGCCGACTACCTGGATCACCTGCGCCGCAAGCCGCTGGATGCATCATTATTGCGGGTGTTCGAGCGAGATGGTCGCATCAACGTCCGTGTAGAAGGCTCCTGGCAGGACGTTATCCTGTGGGAGATCCCCGTCCTCGCCATCATCAGCGAGATGCGCAACCGCTTCCGCTATCCCCAGTTCGGGGTGAGCCAGGCCCTCACCCGGCTGGATCAGAAAATCGACAAGCTGGAGCGGGACCTGAGCCCCGAGGAGATGCAGGAGTTCAACCTCATCGACTTTGGCACCCGTCGCCGCTTCTCCCACGCCGTGCAGGATGCCGTGGTGGGTCGCCTCAAGGAGCGCCTGCCGGCGTTTCGCGGCACCAGCAACTACCAGCTGGCCCAGAAGTACAGCCTGCCCGCGGTGGGCACCCAGGCCCACGAGTGGTTCCAGGCCCATCAGCAGCTCGGTTTCCCGCTGGAGCACAGCCAGCGCGCCGCCCTCACCAGCTGGCTCGACGAGTTCACCAACCACCTCGGCATCGCCCTGACCGACTGCATCACCATGGATGCCTTCCTGCGGGACTTCGACTTCGAGCTGGCCAGCCGCTATCAGGGGCTGCGCCACGACTCCGGTGACCCCGTGGTGTGGGGTGAGAAGGCCATCAGCCACTACCAGCGCCTCGGCATCGACCCCACCGAGAAGACGCTGGTGTTCTCCGACGGTCTCAATCTGGACAAAGCCGTGGAGCTGCTGCGCCACTTCCGCGGTCGCATCAACACCAGCTTCGGCATCGGCACCAAGCTCACCTGCGATCTGCCCGGCGTCTGCCCCATGAACATCGTGTTCAAGCTGATGGAGTGCAACGGCGGCCCGGTCGCCAAGATCTCCGACAGCCCGGGCAAGACCCTGTGCCGGGATGCGGACTTCATCCGCAACCTCAAGCAGGCCTTCCACATCGGGGTCTGAGCAATTTTGCTGCCCGCCGCTTGCGCATCGGGCCGACAGCCCCCTACCATAACCCCCATCCCAGGCCCGACAGCATGTCGGGCCTTTCTCTTGTCCCCTTTGCAGAAGGATTTGTTCATGCGCCGTCACTGGATTGTTGCCCTCACCACCCTGTTTGCCAGCCTGCTGGGCAGTCAGGCGGCCCTGGCCGCCGAGCCGCTTCGCGTCTCCGCCATTCCCGATGAGGCCCCCACCGAATTGCAGCGCAAATTCGCCCCTCTCGGGGAGTACCTGGCCGAGAAGACCGGTCGCGAGGTGGTATTCGTGCCGGTCAATGACTACGCCGCCGTGGTCGAGGCGCTGGCCGCCGGCAAGCTGGACATGGCCTGGCTGGGGGGCTTCACCTATGTGCAGGCACACCGCCGTGCCGACAAGGTGGTTCCCCTGGTGCAGCGTCAGGAGGATGCCCAGTTCACCTCCAAGTTCATCGCCAATGCAGGCAGCGGCATCCAGACCCTGGCCGACACCAAGGGTCATGACTTCGTCTTCGGCTCCCCCTCCTCCACCTCGGGTCACCTGATGCCGCGCCACTTCCTGGCCGAACAGGGCATCAATTCGGACCGTGACTTCACCCATGTCGCCTACTCCGGTGCCCACGACGCCACCGTCGCCTGGGTCGCCTCCGGCAAGGTGCCGGCCGGTGTGCTCAACGCCTCGGTCTGGGAGAAACTGGTCGAGGAGGGCAAGGTCGATACCAGCAAGGTCAAGGTGATCTGGACCACGCCGACCTACTTTGACTACAACTGGACGGTGCGCGGCGATCTGGATCCGGCGCTGCAGGCTCAGCTCAAGCAGGCCTTCCTCAGCCTGGACCCGGCCATCCCGGCCCAGGCCGAGATCCTCAAGCTGCAGCGGGCCAGCCGTTTCATCGAGACCAAACCCGAGAACTATCAGGGCATCGAAGCGGCTGCCACCCAGGCCGGTCTGCTGAAGTGACCGCCGTGACGCTGGCCGGCGCCGGACTGACGCTCGGCCAGAGCCGCATCCTGCACCCGCTGGATCTGCATATCGAGGCGGGAGAGACGGTCGCCATCATAGGGCCGAGCGGGGCCGGCAAGACCAGCCTGCTGCGACTCATCGGCACCGAACTGCGGGCCCAGGGAAGGCTGACGCTGTGGGGCCAGGATCCCTGGGCCCTCTCCACCGGTGCACGCCAGCGCTTGCGCAGCCGGATCGGCATGGTCTGGCAACAGCCGCCACTCCCCGCCGCCCAATCCGTCATGACGGCGGTGCTGGCGGGTCGGCTCGGCCAGTGGTCCCTCGGCCGGGCGCTCTGCTCGCTGCTGCGTCCCTGCGATCCCGCCGGAGCCCTGGCCGAACTCCAGCGCCTGGGTCTGGCCGACAAGGGGCAACAACGCTGCGGCGAACTCTCCGGCGGCCAGTTGCAACGGGTCGGCATCGCCCGGGTGCTCTATCAGCAGCCGGACTTGATCCTGGCGGACGAACCCGTGTCTGCCCTCGATCCCGTGCTCGCCAGGAGCAGTCTGGAGGCCCTGCTGCACCAAGCCGGTGCCCGGGGCAGCACCCTGATTGCCAATCTGCATGCGGTCGAGCTGGCCCTCGGCCTGTTCCCCCGCATCATCGGCCTGCGCCAGGGCCGCATCCAGTTCGACTGCCCTGCCAGCGAGGTCAGCCAGACCATGCTGACCGCCCTCTACGCCGGTGACGACGAGGCGAGTGCATGCCTGCGCTGAGCCGCTGGCGTCACCCCCTGCCCTGGCTGCTGGCACTGGTCGGGCTCAGTCTCTGGCAGCAAGCCCAGGGCTGGATCGGCCTGTTCGATGGCCAGAGCTGGCGACAGATGGGCAACTTCCTCGCCACCAGCTGGCCCCCCCGGCTGGATTCAGACTTCCTCCTGCTGACCCTGAGGGCCGCCCTGGAGAGCCTGGCCGTGGCCACCCTCGGGCTCTTTGGCGCCCTGCTGCTCGGCATTCCATTCGCCCTGCTGGGCTCCCGAGCCCTGTCGCTGGCGGAATTGGGCCCGATACCCAGCCCGCTGCGCACGGCCTTGCGTGCGTTCTCACGCCTGGTCGCCATCCTGCTGCGCAGCCTGCCTGAGCTCATCTGGGCCCTGCTGTTCGTGCGCCTGTCCGGCCTGGGACCGCTGGCGGCCATCCTGGCCATCGCCGTCAGCTATGGCGGCATGCTGGCCAAGGTCTACAACGAGATCATGGAGAACGGCGCCCTGCAACCGGCCAGAGCCTTGCTGCTCAGCGGCAGCGGCCGCCTGCAGGCGCTCTGGTACGGCGTGCTGCCCGCGGTACGTCAAGAGCTGCTCTCCTACACCGTCTATCGCTGGGAGTGCGCCCTACGCGCCTCGGTCATCATGGGCTTCGTCGGCGCAGGCGGGCTCGGCCAGCAGCTCGAGCTCTCCTTGCGCATGTTCGCAGGTCCGGAAGTGGCGACCCTGCTGCTGGCCTTCATCCTGCTGGTCACTCTGGCCGACGGCCTCAGCGCCTGGCTGCGGCAGAGCCGCTTCCCCGGTCTGTTGCTGCTGGCCTGCCTGGTGCTGGCCGGCGTCATGGCGCTGGGGCTGCTGGACTGGCGCATGCTGAGTGTCTCCCCCGCCGGGCTTGGGCAGTTCATCGCTGAGTTTTTCACCCCGGACTGGTCCTGGCCCTTCCTGCGTCTGGTCGCCGGTGGCCTGCTCGATACGGTGCAGATGGCCGTGCTGAGTACCCTTTTCAGCGCCTTGCTGGCACTGCCCCTGGCGGTGCTGGCTCGCCACTGCTGGCCGCTGCGGCTGCTGTTCAACCTGCTGCGCTCCGTGCCCGAGCTTATCTTTGCCAGCATCCTGGTCATCGCCGTCGGGCTCGGCCCGGTGGCGGGCATACTGGCGCTCACTCTGCACACCACGGGCGTGCTGGCCAGGTTGTTCGTGGAAACCCTGGAGAATGCCGAACAAGCCCCCCGGCTCGCCCTGCAACTGGCCGGAGCCGGGCGGATCGCCAGCTTCTGGTACGGGCTCTTCCCCCTGGTCGCCCGCCAGTGGCTGGCCTACAGCCTCTATCGCGGCGAAATGAACCTGAGGGCCGCCACCATCTTGGGGGTGGTGGGTGCCGGCGGCCTTGGGCAGCAGCTCTATGTCTCCCTGAGCCTGTTCCGCTACGATCAGGCCGCCACCCTGCTGCTGGCCATACTGCTGCTGGTCTGGCTGGCGGAGGCCATCAGCCGCCGCACCCGTCTGCCGCGAGCCAGCTCCCCGCGCGATTGCCAGATCTGAGCCTCCGGATGGCGATGAGCCATCAAACAAAAAGCCCGCCGGTTCGCACCGGCGGGCTTTTTTCATGGATTCAGCCTGGATCAGTCTTTCTTGGCCAGCAGGAACTTCACCAGCTGGTTGAACTGCTCCTGGGAAGTGATGGATTCAATCTTCACCATGTACTTGCCGTTGACCAGGAAGGCCGGCACACCGCGCACGTTGTAGATCTCGGTGTTGCGATCGAACTGGGAAACCATGCCGGAAACGGCAAAGCTGTCGACGGCGCCGTCAAACTCCTCGGCCGCGACACCGTTGTCCACGAAGATCTGCTTCACATCGGCACGGCTCTGCGGGATCTGGCGCTGGACGTGGATCTTGTCGAAGATGGCCGGGGTCAGCTTGCCTTCAACGTTCAGCAAGTTGGCAACCGCGTAGGCACGCTGCATCTCCGGGCCCATCTCGCGGCCGAGGAAAGCCACCGGGCTTTTCTTCATCGGCACGCCTTCCGGCAGGCTCTTGGCCAGATCTTCGGCGATCGGTTCAAACTTGGCGCAGTGCGGGCAGAAGTAGGAGAAGAACTCCAGCACTTCTGGCTGAGCGCTGCCGGTCTGGGTCACCACGTCATAGTTGACGCCTTCCTTGAATTGCGGGGCGGCGTGAACCATGGGGATCATCAGCATGGCAGCGAGGAAAAATAGTACTTTTTTCATGACGTTTCCTGTTAAGGGATCACAGTGAGGCACGCCCGGCGAACCGAAGCAGTCCAAGCCTATTGCGTCACCCCTTCGCCGTCAATGGCAAAGGCGCGATGGCGGAGTGCTCCTCCCCGCCCGCAGGAAAAGCCCCCGCCCCTTACCAGTTCGGCATCAGGCTGAGAGGCGGGGCCTTCAGAGCTTCCAGCTGATCGTGCAGAGTCGCTATCTGCTGGCGCCAGTAGTGATCGCTGTTGAACCAGGGGAAGTGACGAGGAAAGGCCGGATCTTCCCAGCGCCGCGCCAGCCAGGCCATGTAGTGAACGATGCGCATGGCGCGCAGGGGCTCTATCAGCGCCAGCTCCCGCGAGTCGAACTCCATGAACTCCTCATAGCCCGCCAGCAGGGTATCGAGCTGGATCTGCTGCTCGTTGCGATCCCCGGAGAGCAGCATCCACAGATCCTGAACGGCGGGGCCGGTGCGGCAGTCATCGAGATCCACGAACAGGGGGCCGTCGCGCCACAGGATGTTGCCGGGGTGGCAATCCCCGTGCAGGGAGATCTGGGCCACCTCCAGGGTCATGGCGTCACACACGTGGTGGATCAGCTCGTCCAGCACCCCGTAGAACTGCTTGGCCAGTCCGCTCGGCACCCACTCTCCGGCGGCCAGCAGCTGGCGAGGCTCGTGCAGCATGGTTTCTACATCCAGCCTGACCCTGTGGTGGAAGGGACGGCTGGCCCCGATCCGGTGAATGCGACCCAGATAGCGTCCCACCCACTCCAGCTGATCCAGGTTGTCCACCTCGAACTGGCGACCACCGACGCTCTGCCAGATGGCGAAGGCGTAGCCCTGATGCTCCAGCAGGGTCTCACCGGCGAAGGTGAGCGGCGCCGCTACCGGGATCTCCTCGTCGTTGAGACAGGCGGCGAAGCCGTGCTCCTCCAGGATCTGGGCCCTGTCCCAGCGACCGGGACGATAGAACTTCACCACATAGCGGCGGCGATCCTCGTCCTGAAACTGGTAAACCCGGTTCTCGTAGCTGTTGAGCTCGATAAGGCCGGAATCGATGCGCAGGCCGCTGAGATCGATGGCATCCATGATGAGGTCGGGATTGAGGTCGGAATAGTTGAAACGCATGTCATCCACCATGAGAAAGGGGCGCTGTTGCGCCCCATACTATCACCACTCATCACAAGGGTGGGCCTAATCGGCCACCCTTGCTCCCATCAGATGCCAGCCTGCCCCGGACCCGGCATCATAGCCGGCCGATGAACTTGCTGGCCTGACGCAGGTGGCCCTTGCGATCGTCCGGCGCCGTTCCCTCTCGGGTGAGCACGAACTGGATGTCCAGGGTGGGCCGCTTCAGGTTGAAGGGATCCACCGCCAGACTCACCGGCAGGGTGTAGATCTCGCCCGGTTTGAGGGTGACCTCCCGCGGGCCGAACCACTCATATTCGGGCAGCCCTTCCACATCCAGTTGATAACGCTGGGATTGCAGCGTCTTGTTGAGGATCTTGAGGGTATAGGTGTTCTCGATGAGCCCCTCGCTGTTCTCCCGGAACAGCTGGTTGCGATCCCGCAGTATGTCGAGCCCCATGGGCATGATGGACATGGCGTTGTAGACGAAGACGCCCAGCATGATCACCATCACCAGGCCATAGCCAAGCAGCTTGGGCCGCGCCACCTTGGTCTGGTTGTGGGCCAGCTTGTGCTCGGTGGTGTAGCTGATGAGCCCCTTGGGGTAGCCCATCCGGTCCATGGTTTGATCACAGGCATCGACACAGGCGCCACAGTTGATGCACTCGTACTGCAGGCCGTCGCGGATGTCGATGCCGGTCGGGCAGACCTGGACGCACAGATCGCAGTCGATGCAGTCCCCCAGCCCCAGCGCCTTGGGATCCGCCTTGCGACCGCGAGGGCCCCGTGTCTCGCCACGCTTGGTGTCATACCCGACGATGTAGGTGTCCTTGTCGAACATGGCGGACTGGAAACGGGCATAGGGACACATGTGGATGCACATGATGGCCCGCATCCAGCCCGCGTTGCCATAGGTGCAGGCGGCGAAGAACAGCACCCAGAAAATGACCCAGCCACCCGCCGCCAGGGTGAAGAACTCTGGCACCAACCGGTACACATCCTGGAAGTAGGCGACGAAGGTGAGGCCGGTGCCGAGGGACAGCAGGATCCAGGCCAGGTGCTTGGCCCCCTTGCGAGCCAGCTTCTCGCCGCTCCAGGGGGCGGCATCCAGCTTGCGGCGCTTGTTGGCCGATCCTTCCAATTTCTCTTCGAACCAGATGAACATGAAGGTCCACACCGTCTGCGGGCAGAGATAGCCACACCAGACTCGCCCGAGGAAGGTGGTCACGAAGAAGAGGCCGAAGGCGGCGATCATGAATACCCAGGCCAGCAGGGTCAGATCCTGCGGCCAGATGGTGGCACCGAAGATGTGGAACTGCTGGTGCTCCAGGTCGAACAGCACGGCCTGACGACCGTCATAGCGCAACCAGGGAAGGGCGACGAAGAGAACGACGAAGAACCAGCCCATGGCCTTGCGCACGCGCTGCCAGTAGCCGGTCTGGGATCTCACATAGATGCGGTTGCCGGGGTTGAACCTGTCATCACCGGCCTTGAACGTGTGGGGATTGAAGGTCCCGGTGACATCGCCGGAGACGTCCTTGATATCGATCTTGTCCTTGTCGGCCATTGCAACACATCGCTCCACTTATCTTGTTATGAAGCCGATTATATCTTAAACAACCTGCTAATTGTGTGGGTTAAATGTATCTATAGTTCGAGTCCCGTCGCAATTTCAGATAACAAAAAAGGCCCATCGTCAGTTGACTGATGGACCTTATTGATGGTCTCTTTTGAAAACCACCCAACTTTCCGGCAGGGGCAGGCTTTACTTGATGCCGCGGGCCTTGAGCAAGGCTTCCTTGAAGTCGGGTACCTGATCCTTGGCGAGCCCCGGGATCATCGCCTGCTTGTCGGACTCGCGCATCTTGAGGTGGTAGATCAGCATGTCGTCGGTCAGCTCGGACAGGGCGCCGTCATAACCGGCCTCCGCCGCCAACTTGGCGATGAACTGTACCAGACTCAGATCCTGATCCTTGATCCAGGCGGGTTGCAGCAGCTCCAGCAGCTCTTCGATACGATGACATTGCATAGACGACCTCTTTAAATCTGTCTTGTGAAACTCAGGCAACCTTACCCATCAAGGCTACTTCGATACGATCCCGTCCATTATGCTTGGCCTGATAGAGGGCCGCATCCGCTTTTTGGACCAGCTCGGCCATGGAGAGGCTCTGATCCGGCACCAGAGTCGCCACCCCGAAGCTGCAGCTGACCCGACCGGAAACCAGCGACTTCTGATGGGGGATCCCCTGGGCACGCAGGGCGGCGCGTACCTGCTCGGCGATCTGGAGCGCCCCCTGCTGGCTGGTACAAGGCAACAGCAGGGCAAACTCCTCACCGCCGTAACGAGCCGCCAGATCGTCCTCCCGCCTCAATACTTCCGCCAGCAGCCCCCCCACCTGCTGCAGACACTCATCCCCCAGCTGATGGCCGTAGTGATCGTTGAACTGCTTGAAGTAATCCACGTCCACCAGCACCAGGGAGAGGGGCGCCCTCGCCCGGTGGCAACGGCGCCACGCCCGGGCCAGGCTGTCATCCAGGTGAGCCCGGTTGGCGATGCCGGTCAAGCCATCCAGTCTGGAGGTGAGCCTGAGATGCTCGGAGACCGCCTTGAGCTCGGCCACCAGATCCGCGTTGGAGAAACGATGATAGAGAGAGGCGGCCTGATCCCGCCGCAGGCGGCGCAGCAGCGTCGGCAGAAACACGAACAGATAACCCGCCAGCAGACAGGAGACGATGCGCTCCTGCTCGTTGCCGACACTCAGCTCGAACAGCATGGCGAATCCCAGCGGCAGCACGGCCCCATAGAGAGTGCGGCGACTGCCAAACAGCATGATGGCACTGCCGGTGAGGATCAGGCTGGAGAGCATCAGCATGGCGGCGCGATAGGTATCGGGCAGCTTGTCCATGTAGAGCAGTACCCCGAGCGCCCAGATGATGGAGGTGATGGTGGCCCCGATGAACAGCTCCCGCTCCAGTACCGGCAAGGGCAGGTGGATCAGGTTGGGGCGTCGCCAGCACAGGTGCCACCAGCGTCCCAGCAGCAGCAGGCAGACCAGCCCCAGCCACCCCAGTGCCTCTTCGGCCGGTAGATAATCATGGAACAGCAGGCTCCAGCCAACCGCCAGCAGCGCCAGACAAGGCAGACTGAATAAGGCATTGGCATAGAGCTGACCCATGATGGCCTGCTGCACCTGACGTGTGACGCTCTGGGTCAACGGCTTGCTCCCTGTACATTAGCCGACCAGTCTACCACCGCCCCTTCCGTGCCAACAATCAATCGGCCGCTATTAAGCTGCAGCTCAGCTTGGCAGGCGGCTCAGTATGAATCTCACTGCTCCGCCTGCTCGCCTCAGCCCCGTTCCAGCTCGTCGAGAATGGGGCATTCCGGGCTCGCATCCCCGTGACAGCAACCCACTACTTCCTCGAGAGAGGCCAGCATGGCCTGCAGGCCGGCAATGCGGGTGCGCAGATCGACGATCTTCTCCTGGGCCAGCTTTTTGACCTGGGCGCTGGTCCTGTGCTCATCCCGATAGAGCGCCAGCAACTCCTGGCACTCCTCCAGATTGAAACCGGTCTCCCGCGCCCGCTTGACGAAGCGCAGCTCCCGCAATGCCCCGTCGCTGTAGCTGCGGTAGCCGTTGTCGCTGCGTATCGGTGCCGAAATGAGGCCGATGCTCTCGTAGTAGCGAATGGTCTTGGCGGTCAGGCCCGTCGCCTTGGCAACCTTGCTGATGTTCATGCGTGCCTCCTTAAACGTGCGGATGAGTGCTGACATGAGAACCCGCCTTGGGCTGCCAGCGTTTCAATAACAAAGAGTTGCTGAGCACTGTGATGCTGCTGAGCGCCATGGCCGCACCGGCAAGCTCAGGGCTGAGATAGCCCAGCGCCGCCAGCGGAATGCCGATGATGTTGAACACGAAGGCCCAGAACAGGTTCTGCTGTATGGTGCGCCAGGTGGCTGCCGAGATGTCGATGGCATCCGCCACCAGCCGCGGGTCAGAGCGCATGAGGGTGATGGAAGCAGTCTCCATCGCCACATCCGAGCCCGAACCCATGGCGATCCCCACGTCCGCCGCCGCCAGGGCCGGGGCGTCGTTCACCCCGTCCCCCACCATGGCCACCAGACCGCTGACCTGGCTGCGCAGGGCTTCGACCTTCTCCACCTTGCCGGCAGGCAGCACGGAATCGAAGGCGCCATCCAGTCCCAGCTTGGCGGCGATATGGGCCACCGGCGCTGGCGCGTCGCCGCTCACCAGCCAGCTGGCGATGCCACGCTGGTGCAGGGTGGCGATGGCGTCCGGGCTCTCGGGCCTCAGGGTATCCGCCAGGGCGGCGATGCCGACCGCCACCCCGTCGATGGCGACCCAGACCCGGGTCGCCCCGTCGTTATCCGCATCCAGCGCCTCTTGCACAGGCTGGGCGATGCCGAGCCCGGCCAGCAGGGAGGGGTTGCCGATGGCCACCTGGTGACCCGCGACCTTGCCGAGAATACCGGCACCGACCCGTACCTCCACGGCTTCCGGCTGGGGCAGTTCAGTACCGCTTACCGCCTCCCGCATGGCCAGCGCCAGCGGGTGTTCGCTCGCCTGTTGCAGGGCGGCAGCCAGACGCAGCTGCTCATCGTTGCCACTCCAGCTCGCCAGCACAGGTTTGCCCTGGGTGAGAGTACCTGTCTTGTCGAAGATCAGCGCCTTGATGGCATGTGCCTTCTGCAGGGTATCCACGTCCTTGATCAGAATGCCGTGGCGCGCCGCCACCCCGGTACCGGTGACGATGGCGGCCGGCGTGGCCAGCCCTAGGGCACAGGGACAGGCGATGACCAGCACGGCCACCGCTGCCAGCAGAGCCTGACCAAAATCGTTGGTGAGGGCGTACCACACCAGCAGGGTAAACAGGGCGATCACCATCACCACCGGCACGAACACGGCGGAGACCCTGTCCACCAGCTGTTGCAGCGGAGCCTTGCCCATCTGGGCATTCTCCACCAGGGCGATGATCTTGCTGAGGCTGGAATCCTCTCCCACGGTCGTGGCTTCGATCTCCAGCACGCCGGAGCGATTGATGGCGCCCCCCAGCACGTTGTCCCCCAGGGTGCGCAGCACCGGCAGGCTCTCGCCGGTGAGGATGGATTCATCCAGTTCGCTCTCACCGCTGGTGATCTTGCCATCCACCGGCACCCGTTCCCCTACCAGCACCCGCAGCCTGTCGCCACGCAGTACCTCGTCAACGGCCAGGCTCTGCCACTCCCCGGCGCGCCAGACGGTGGCACTCTCCGGGCGCAGGGCCATCAACTCGCGAATGGCGGACTGGGTGCTGCGTCTGGCCCTGGCTTCCAGCAGTTTGCCGAGGGAGATCAGAGTGATGATGATGGCGCTCGCCTCGAAGTAGAGCTTGCCGCTGGCGGCCATGCCCAGAGTCGCCAGCAGATAGAGACTGTAGAAATAGGCGGCGCTGGTGCCGGTCGCCACCAGCACGTCCATGTTGGCGGAGCGGTTCTTGATGGCGAGCCAGGCACCGCGATAGAAGCGAGCCCCGATCCAGAACTGCACCGGGGTGGCGAGCACCAGCTCCAGCCAGGCGGGCAGATGCCAGGGCAGCAGCCCCGCCATGGCCAGCATCCCCACCAGCAGCGGCAGGGTGAGCAGAGCCGAAACGCTGACCTGCACCAGCGCATGGTGGGCGGCGGCGGACTCTTGCTCTTCCCGGGCCAGCAGTTGCTGACGGCGGGCGCTGGCACTGCCCTGCGCCAGCTGGGCACCGAAGCCCAGCCCTTCGATCTGCTCGCGCAGGGAGGCCGGCGTCTGGGCGCTAGGCACCAGGGTAATACGGGCCTGCTCGAGGGAAAAGTTGACGTCCGCGGCGATGACACCCGGCAGCGCGCTCAGCATCTTGCTGAGTCGAGCCGAACAACCGGCGCAGGTCATGCCGGTAATTTGAAACAGCAGCGTCTCTTCGCCGTAGTCGTAACCCTGTGCCTTGATGCTCTCCAGCACAACCGGCAATTGGGTAGCCTGGCTCAGCTCGATGGCCGCCTGCTCCAATGCGAAGTTGACGGTGGCTTCGACCCCGTCGAGTTTGTTGAGGGCGGCGGTGATCCGGCTGGCGCAGTTAGCGCAGCTCATGCCGCTGATGGGAAGTTGAATGTGCATGGTCATAACGATGCTCCTCAAAGCTGACCCACAAACATTAACCTTTACTGTAAGGGTAAGCTCAAGCACCTGTCCCACTTTTTGTGCAAATAAAAGACGGCGCCTGTTGGCGCCGTCTTTTTCGCTTCTGCAATGCCATGCCGATCTTCGCTTGAACCGGGCAAAGCACGGAGGCTACAGGTCGTCAGATCCCGTACTGGGTGCGATAGGCCTTCATGGCCGCCAGCTGCTCGGCCAGTTCGGGGCGCTCTGCCTGCTGCTCTTCCAGATACTGGATCAGATCGGCCATCTGGATGATGGCGATGATGTGGGCACCGTAGTCGCGCTCCACCTCCTGGATGGCAGAGAGTTCCCCCTTGCCTTTCTCCTGGCGATCCAGCGCGATCAGCACCCCGGCCAGGGAGGCGCCGTTGGCCTGGATCAAGTCCATGGATTCCCGGATGGCGGTACCGGCGGTGATGACGTCGTCCACCAGCATGATGCGCCCCTTGAGCGGGCTCCCCACCAGGTTGCCACCCTCGCCGTGATCCTTGGCTTCCTTGCGGTTGAAGCACCAGGGCACATCCACGTCGTGCTGCTCCACCAGCTGCACCGCGGTGGCGGAGGCGATGGGGATCCCCTTGTAGGCTGGGCCAAACAGCACGTCGAATTCGATGCCGGCATCCATCAGGGCGGCGGCATAGAAGCGGCCGAGGCGGGCCAGATCGCGACCGCTGTTGAACAGGCCGGCGTTGAAGAAGTAGGGGCTCTTGCGGCCGGATTTCAGGGTGAACTCACCGAATTTGAGGACCTGCTTCTCCAGGGCGAACTCGATAAATTGACGCTGGTAGGCTTTCATTCTGGCTCCTTGCTTGGCGTATCTTTCACTTGTGTGGGGGTATAAAAAAACGCGGTCAATGCCGCGTTTTTCAAAACAGAAATCAGGAGAGCGACTGCTTCTGCAGCGCGATGATATCGGCGATACCATCTTTGGCGAGCGCCAGCATGGCCAGCAGCTCCTCGTGGGTGAAGGGCTCGGCCTCCGCGGTGCCCTGCACCTCGATGATGCGACCGTCTTCGGTCATCACCACGTTCATGTCGGTCTCGGCGGCGGAGTCTTCGATGTACTCCAGATCGCAGATGGCTTCCCCTTCGAACATGCCGACGGAGACGGCGGCGATCATCTGTTTGAGCGGGCTCTGCTTGAGCATGCCCTTCTCCACCATCCAGTTCAGCGCATCCACCAGGGCCACGCAGGCACCGGTGATGGCGGCGGTACGGGTGCCGCCGTCGGCCTGCAGCACGTCGCAATCAACGGTAATGGAGTGCTCACCCAGGGCGGTCAGGTCCACGGCGGCGCGCAGGGAACGGGCGATCAGGCGGGAGATCTCCAGGGTGCGACCACTCTGCTTGCCGGCGGCGGCTTCGCGGTTCATGCGCGAATGGGTGGAGCGCGGCAGCATGCCATACTCGGCGGTGACCCAGCCCTGTCCCTTGCCCTTCAGGAAGCGCGGCACGCTGGTGTCGACGCTGGCGGTGCACAGCACCCGGGTATTACCGAATTCCACCAGTACGGAGCCTTCCGCATGCTTGGTGAAGTGGCGGGTGATGGTAACCGGGCGCACTTGTGCGGCACTGCGATCGCTGGGACGGGACATGGAACTGACCTCTGGGCTGGCGGAATTGGCGCAGGAGTATAAGTGATCCCAGCCCAAATATCAGCCGCTAAAACCGAGGCCGCGGCTGACGGGGGGAGCCCGGCTGGGTATACTGGCCCCACACTTCATCAAGCCCGGAACAATCAATGATTCACAGCATGACCGCCTACGCCCGCAAGGAACTCAAGGGCGACTGGGGCACAGCCGTTTGGGAAATTCGTTCGGTCAACCAGCGCTATCTGGAGACCTACATCCGGCTGCCGGAGCAGCTGCGCAGCCTGGAGCCGGTGCTGCGCGAGCGGTTCCGTGCCAAGCTGCAGCGCGGCAAGGTGGAGTGCAACCTGCGTTTCGAGGCTGCCCAGGCTGCCGCCAGCCAGCTCCACATCAATGAAGAACTGGCCAAACTCATCATCGACAGCGCCAGCTGGGTGATGAAAGAGGCGGGCCAGGGTCAACTCAACCCGGTGGATGTGCTGCGCTGGCCCGGCGTCATGGCCGCCGCCGAGCAGGACATGGACGTGGTCGCCACCGAGCTGATGAGCGGTTTCGACCTCACCCTGGACGACTTCCTCGCCTCCCGCGCCAGCGAAGGGGCCAACCTCAAGACACTGATCGAGCAGCGCCTCGACGGCATCCAGGTGGAAGTGAAGAAGGTGCGCGAGCACCTGCCCCAGATCATCGAATGGCAGCGCCAGAAGCTCACCGACCGCCTGAGCGATGCCAAGGTGGAGCTGGATCCCGCCCGCATCGAGCAGGAGATCGTGCTGCTGGCCCAGAAGATCGACGTGGCCGAAGAGCTGGATCGCCTGGAGATGCACATCGGCGAAACCACCAAGATCATGAAGAAGGGGGGGGCATGCGGCCGCCGTCTCGACTTCATGATGCAGGAGTTCAACCGCGAGTCGAACACGCTCGGCTCCAAGTCCATCAACGCCGAGGTAACCCAGTCCGCCGTCGAGCTGAAGGTCCTCATCGAGCAGATGCGCGAGCAGATCCAGAACATCGAGTAACCTTCCCGCTCGATGCATCAGCCCCCGCCATGCGGGGGCTTTTTGTTGCTGCCAGTGTAAAGCGCCCTGGCGGCCCCCCCCTCTTCAGCCATCCGGGGCCTGCGATGGCAGGCCCCTGATGGCTTCATTCGTCTCTGTCACCGTCAGACGGGTTGCTTGAGCCTGGCGCTTCGCAGCAGCAGGGGGAGCTGATAGATCACCAGGGCGCCGAGCACCAGGCCGGCACCGGCCAGCTTGGCGCCACCCAGCGGCTCGTCGTAGAAAAAGGTGCTCAGGATCAGGGTCCAGACCGGTTCCAGCAGCATCAGCAAAGCGGCGTGGGCCGTGGTCATCCGGCTCAGGGCATGGGTCAGCAGCCAGTATCGCAGGGTGGTGGCGATCAGGATGCTGGCGGCGAACCAGCCCCAGATGCCGTGACCGATGTCGGCGGGCCACTGTTCGGTGAGCAGGGAGAGCACGCTGCCGAGCAGGCCCGTCATCGCCAGCTGGACGCAGGTGAGCCAGGTGGGGGGAATGGACTGGGCGAAGTGGCGGTGAACGGCGAGCTGGATGCCGAGGGTGGCAGCCGCCGCCAGAAACCAGAACAGGGAGAGGGAAACGCCCCAGTGAGTGCTGCTGGAGAGCAGCAGCAGCCCGGCGATGGCCAGCGGCAGGGTCAGCCAGTAGTGGCGACCGGGTCTGGCCTTGAAGGCGGCCCAGGCGGCGAGCGGCGCCATCAGGGTCGCCACGCTCATGATGAAGGCACCGCTGCCCAGCGCATCGCTCTGACTGATGGCGGTGACCCAGAACAACAGGCTGGCCCCGAGCAGGGTACCGCAGCCGGCGGCACGCAGCAGTTGGGCGCGGCTGGGGGGCGGCTCGCGCAGCCAGGCGAGGGGTAGCAGCAAGAGGGCGGCCAGCAGGAAGCGGCTGCCGATAAAGGCGGCGGGGGGCAGTTCTCGAATGGCTTCTTTGGAGAAGAGCCAGCCGGTGGCGGCCAGCAGGGTGACCAGCACCATCAGCAGCAGGGGAGCGCGGTTCATCGGATCGTCGTGACAAGGGGAAAGCGAAGAGCATAAAGGAAAGCCCCCCGGATTGTCGCTGGCGTTTTCAGCCGCATCCCCGAGCACCGCGACAAGCGGGGCCGACCGGAATCAGCCCCTCAGCAAGCGGAGCCCGATCGAAGCCGGGCCCTCGTGGTCAGTCGCTTTCCAGGCTCGCGAGGCAGTGGGACAGGGTGCGGGCCAGGGCCCCCTGATTGCGCAGCACCACGGCGCGGGCCTGCTCCCCCATTTCGCGGCGGGTGCCCTCGTCCGCCAGCAGAGCACTGACCCTGTCACCGAGCTCGGCACTATCCGCCACCAGGGCGGCGCCACCCTGAGCCAGCAGCTGGCGGGTGATGTCGCTGAAGTTGAAGTAGGCGGGACCCGTCAGGCAGGGCTTGCCGAGCGCCGCCGGCTCCAGCAGATTGTGGCCGCCGATGGGCACCAGGCTGCCGCCGACAAAGGCCAGATCCGCTGCCGCCAGCATCAGCGGCAACTCCCCCATGGTATCGCCAAGATAGACGCCGTCGCTCGGTTTGAGCGGCGCTCCCTGCTGACGGCTGCGCCGCACGCAGCCATAGGGGGCGCACAGCTCGGCCACCCGTTCGAACCGCTCGGGGTGGCGCGGCACCAGAATGAGCAAGGCCTGCGGATGATCCCGCTGCACCCGCTCGAAGGCGGCGAGCACCTGCTCATCCTCCCCCTGATGGGTGCTGGCGGCGATCCAGATCGGCCGATCCTGCCCGAGCTGCTGGCGCAGGGCGCGGCCCCGGTCGATCACCTCGTCCCCCAGCCGGATGTCGAATTTGATGGAGCCGGTCACCGCCAGCCGCTCGCGGCCGATGCCGAGGCGATGGAACCTGTCCCCATCGTCCTGATGCTGGCACAGCAGATGGCTCAGCGGCCGACTGAGGGCGTCGAAGGCTCCCTGGAAACGGGCATAACGCTGGCAGGAGCGCTCCGACAGGCGCGCATTGAGAATGGTCACCGGCAGGTGGCGCACCTCGCAGGCCGCCAGCCAATTCGGCCACAGCTCCGTCTCCACCACCCAGAGGGCGCGGGGCTTGAAGGTATTGAGGAAACCCGACACCGCCCAGGGGTAGTCGAGGGGGGCGTAGCGATGCATCACCAGATCCCCCAGTTTCTCGGCCTGCTCGGCACCGGTGCGCGTGGTGGTGGTGAGCAGGATGGGGAGATCCGGCCGCTCCGCCTTGAGGGCACGGATGAAGGGGCTGATCGCCAACGTCTCCCCCACGCTCACCGCGTGGATCCAGAGTGGTGATGCTGACGGCTCGCCCAGGCGATCACTGGCCGGGAAGCGGCCAAGATGTTCGGCCCAGCGCGCCCCGAAGCCCGGCTTGCCCTTCTTGGGTCGATAGAGGGCCAGCAACGCCACCGGCAAGCCCAGATGGATCAGCAGGTTGTAGAGCAACCGGTAGATCATGCTAGGTCCCTTCGGGTTTGGTAGCGGATCCATCCACCGGCTGCAAGGCGATGGTCAGATCCGCGGCCTCGCCGCGCTCCAGCCGCTGTCCCGCCGCGATGACCTGCTCCGGCATCAGCTCGATCAGGCACTTGAGGTGACCGAACTTGCAGGTGCGCTTGAAACAGGGGCGGCACTCGATGTCGGTGTGCACGATTTCCACCCGATCCGCCAGGGGCGGCGTGTAGAGCGGCGAAGTGGAACCATAGACACCGATCAGCGGCCGGTTGAGGGCGGCGGCGACGTGCATCAGGCCGGAGTCGTTGGCGATGACCCGACCGGCCAGCGCCATCAGATCGATCGCCTCGTGCAGACTGGTCTTGCCTGCCAGCACGTGACAGTTGGGGCGCGACAGGGGGTTGATCCGGTCGCGGATGGTGTTGGCCACCTCCACATCCTTGCCGGAGCCAAAGATCCACACCTGCCAGCCTTCGTCCAGGTGCTTCTGGGCCACCACGGCGTAGTGCCCCTCCGGCCAGCGCTTGGCCGGGCCGAATTCGGCGCCGGGGCAGAGCACCAGCACGGGGCGGGCGCGATCCAGCCCGAGCCGCTCCAGCGCCTTGTCCTGATTGACAAGATCCACGTGCAGGGATGGATGGGGGATGGCCGGGATGTCGGCCCGGCTCTTCATCTGCGCCTTGGGGTAGGCCAGGGCCAGGTAGCCCTCCACCATCAGCGGGAAGGCCTTCTTGTTGCTGCGCAGATCGTTGAGCAGGCCGAAGCGGTGCTCCCCCTTCCAGCCGGTACGCACCGGGATCCCGGCGAACCAGGGGATCAGCGCCGACTTCATGGAGTTGGGCTGGATGATGGCCTGGGAGTAGCCCTCGGCCGCCAGCTGCTTGCCGAGCCGGCGGCGGGCCCCCAGCTTGAAGTCACCGTGGCCAAGGGGCATGGGGATGGCCTTGTCCACCTCGGGCATCCGTTCGAGCAGCGCCACGCACCAGGCCGGTGCCATCACATGCAGCTCGCTGCCTGGGTGGTTGCTCTTGAGGGCCTTGTAGAGGCTCTGGGACATCACCATGTCGCCGACCCAGGAGGGGCCGATCACCAATATCTTCATCTCGCGCATCTCTCGGGTCAGGCCCGGCGGTTGGTCATTACTGGTCGAGATTATGCCCCAAGAATGGCCGGAGAAATAACAGAAGATCCCTCCCCGCTTCGCAAACAGGGCACGCCAGCAGCGGATTGCACAGCCCAATCCCGCTGCCCCGGCCGCCGTTTTAGGCTAGAATGGGCCCCAATTTGACCGTGGCCCGCCAGCCGGGCGCCAACGAGAGCCATATCCGTGAACAAACCGACCCTGGCGGCCGTCCTGATCGTCAAGAATGAAGCCGACAACCTGCGTGCCTGTCTCGCCTCCCTCGGGGATCTGGTGGATGAGATCGTCATCCTCGACTCCGGCAGCCAGGACGACACCCCCGCCATCGCCGCCGAATACGGCGCCCGCTTCTTCGTCAACGCCAAGTGGCCGGGGTTCGGTCGTCAGCGCCGTCTCGCCCAGTCCCACGTGCAATCCGACTGGGTGCTGTGGCTGGATGCGGACGAGCGCCTCAGCCCAGAGCTCAAGGCCTCCATCGCCGCCGTCATGGCCAACCCGGCCCAGGAGACCATCTACTCCATCCCGCGTCTCTCCTGGGTGTTCGGCCGCTTCATCCGCCACAGCGGCTGGTATCCGGACCGGGTGCTGCGCCTCTACCCCAAGGCGCTCACCGGCTACAACGAGGCCCTGGTGCACGAGAAGGTGGAGGTGCGCGCCAATATGAAGATCGTCAACCTGCATGGCGACCTGCTGCATTTCACCTACCGGGATCTGGAGCACTACCTGGTGAAATCCGCCGGCTATGCCAGGGCCTGGGCCGACCAGCGCACCGCCCGCGGCAAGAAGGGTTCCCTCGGCCAGGGGCTGGTGCATGCGCTCGGCTGCTTCCTCAAGATGTACCTGCTCAAGGCGGGCTTCCTCGACGGCAAGCAGGGGCTGCTGCTGGCCATCCTCTCCGCCCACTCCACCTTCGTGAAGTACGCCGACCTCTGGATCCGCCAGCGGCCCCAGGTACCGGATCAGAGCGGTAAGTAAACCGCCTCGACCCCGCTCCCACGGCGTCTCTTCGGCAGCAGTTCATGCTGCCTGGCACAATAAAAACAGGGCCCATGACGGGCCCTGTTTGCATTTACGACTCTTTTATCTGCCAGAAGGGCGGTGCCCAGCGGGCAATCGCCGCCGCCATGGCCTTGGGATCGAGCTGGCTCATGTCCTCCGGATGATCGCTGTCCTCCGGCGGGCTGAACGCCAGGTGGCGACCCTCGCTGTTGAGGGGACGCCAGCGCAGCGGGGTGGCAGAGCGGTGCGCCGGGAAGAAGCCGATGGTCGGTACATCCAGGGCCGCGGCGATGTGCAACGGCCCGGTGCTGCCCGCCACGAACAGGGCCGCATTGGCCATCACCTGACAGAACTTCGGCAGCCCCTCGTCGGAGCGATAGATCCAGCCGTTGCCGCCGTGGGCCAGCAATTCTGCCGCCAGTTGCTCGGCCTTGCCCTCCTCCCCCGGCCCCGCCGTCAGCACGCACTGCAACTCGGGGCAGGCCTGGTTGAGCTTGATGATGAGACGGGCATATTGCTCGATGGAGAGATTGTTGGCCGAGCCGCCGCTGCCCGCGTGCACCATCAGCCAGGGGCGGCTGGCATCCAGCTTCAGCCGGGTGGCGACCTGCTCGCGCACCTGCTGCAGGCAGGCGGCATCGAAACTGAGATAGGGAGCCTGGGGCTCCACCGCGCTCAGCTGCTGGTCGGCGAGAAAGCGGCGGACGAGATCCAGGTTGTATTCGTACTCCGGCTTCTGGGAACGGGAGCGGCGCTGGACCAGGCGCTGGTTGTAGAGCACCTGGGCCAGCTTGGTGGCGGGTGCCAGCCGGTAGGGAATGTGCGCCTTCCACACCAGCTTGGCGTTGCGGGTGTTGGAGAAGAGGCAGATGGCGGCGTCGAAGGCGGCCGCCTTGATGCGAGCCAGCAGGGCGCGCTGCTGCTCCTTGTCGGCCTTGGCGCCCGGATCCAGGATCACCTCGTCAATCCAGGGGCACAGACGGGCAAGGGGCGCCGTGTAGGCGGGCACCAGAGCAGTCACATGACAATCCATGGAGCCCTTGAGCATGGCGAAACTCGGCCAGGCCAGCATGAAGTCACCAATCTTGTCATTGCGTACTACCAGAATGCGTTTCATAAACAATCCCTTTGCCTCCTGTCACCAATGCAGGATGGCTTGCTGCGCGGTGCCGGTATTCTTGCCTGATGGCGGGCTATTCTCAAGCGATGCGGCTATCTGAGGCCAATTTGGGTGGTCAAGGGCGCCCTCACACGCCAGATCCCGCACAAAACTCCGGCCATCCCAGTCGCGGCGATCCCGCAACTGCCCCTATAATGCGACCCACTCTCCCGGCTGCAGGAATCCGCACCATGACCAACAAGGTAATATACCCCGGCACCTTTGACCCCATCACCAACGGCCACACCGATCTCATCGAACGGGCCGCCCGGCTGTTTGACGAGGTGGTGGTCGGGGTGGCCAACAGCCCGAGCAAACGCCCGCTGTTCGATCTGGCCGAGCGGGTCGAGCTGGCCCGTCAGGTGACCGCCCATCTGCCCAACGTCAAGGTGGTGGGCTTCTCCGGCCTGCTGGTGGATTTCGCCAAGACTCACCAGGCCAATGTGCTGATCCGGGGGCTGCGCGCCGTCTCCGACTTCGAGTACGAGTTCCAGCTCGCCAACATGAATCGCCACCTGATGCCGGAACTGGAGAGCGTCTTCCTCACCCCGTCGGCGGAGAACTCCTTCATCTCCTCCACCCTGGTGAAGGAAGTCGCCCTGCACGGCGGCGATATCCACCAGTTTGTCGCCCCCCTGGTGGCCAAGGCCATCGGCGCCAAGCTCGGCAAATAAGACCGGGAGGCTCGCCTCCCCGTTGCATCCCGGCGTCAGCGGCTCTCCTGGCCGCACGCCAGGGCCTGCTGGCAAGCCAGCGCCAGCTCGTCCAGCCACAGGTAGCGACGCCGGTACATGGCCCGCTTCTTGGTGGCCACGGCCTCCAGCGGCGTGCGTTCCGCCGGTTGCAGCCGCACGAAGTTCTCGTCCTGATCCACGGCACCAAACTCCTGCCACAGCTCGTCATAGTCCGATTGCAGGCAGGCCTTCTTGCGCTTGCTGTAGCGACTGGCCTGATAGATGTGCGCCTTCATCCGCACCGCCGTGACCCGGCTCGCCCCCATGGCCTGCGCCAGTGCCAGCACCATCATCACCACCAGCGACTTGGGCCTCAGGCCGTGGCCCGCCTTGGTCAGCGCCCGCACCCTCTCCTGCGGCTGCGCCACACAGGGGGCGGGCCCTTGAATGGACCCTATCACCACCGCCAGCTCGCGCTCGTTGCCGGCCAGGGAGAAGGCGCAGCTGTAGAGCCGCTCACCCCGGGCATTGACGATGGAGAGGGCCAGCTCGGCCTCCCGGCGGAAGGTGCAGTCGTGGCGCAGCACGATGCGGTAGTCCTGATCGGGAAAACGCCCCAGCTCCAAGCCCTCCCCCAGATAGAGCCGCTCGATGAGCGCCGGGTAGCGGGCCAGCAGCAGCCGATAGTGATCTTCCACCATGGCAGCCCGCTGGCTGACGGTGGAGCTGGCGAAACGATAGGGGCGCATCGGCTTGTCGAGCAGCTCGGGATAGCGGGCGGGCAGCGCCCTTAGCGGCTCCGCCAGGAACAGCTCGTACACCTGGGTCAGCTGCGAACGATAGAGCAGACTGCGCAGCACGAACTTGACGCGATTGAAGGTCTTGCGGGCACTCTCCTCGGGGTAGAGGTAGCGGGCCATTTGCTGGGCACAAAAGTGCCCCTGCCGGGACAAATGTTCCCAGTCTATTGATTTTGTTGTCATTTTTAATTTCTCGTCTTGCCTGAACAGACGGGATACTAGAAATGAGCGGTCACATTCTCAACAGACTGGAAATACTCTCTTACAACATCGCCGCTTTGGCGAAAAATAGTGTCCGTCAGCGCTGGCAATGTGAACAAAACACGGTGGTACGTTGTCCAATGCGGATTTCACTCAGCAGGGTCTGGCAATGGAAACAGGGCTGGCCACCGCGACCATAGACCTGCAACTGCTGCACGAAATAGCCCGGCTTGCCGTCGGCGCTGGTGAAATCCTTGAGGGTCGTCCCCCCCTGCACGATGGCAGCCGCCAGTACCCGCTTGATCTCGGCCACCAGGGTCTCCAGCCGTTCGGCGCTGATGTTGCCCGCCGCCCGCTTGGGGTGAATGCCGGCGGCATAGAGCGCCTCGTTGGCGTAGATGTTGCCGACCCCCACCACCACATGGTTGTCCATCAGGAAAGTCTTGATCGGGGTGCTGCGCCCTTTGGCACGTTCCCGCAGATAGTCGGCGCTGAACGCATCGGTGAGGGGTTCGGGGCCGAGCCTGGCCAGCAGGGCGTGGGCCTCTGCCGGTTCGCGAGTCCACAGCAGGGCGCCGAAGCGGCGCGGATCGTTGAGTCGCAGCAGCTTGCCGTTGGCGAGCTCGATATCCACGTGATCGTGCTTCTCGGCCGGGGTGCCGATGTCCAGCACCCGCAGGCTGCCGGACATGCCCAGATGCAGGATGGCGGTGCCAAAATCGGTCTCCAGCAGCAGGTACTTGGCACGGCGGCTGACCCTGTGGATGGTGAGGTCCACCAGCTCCTGGATCTCTCCCGGCACCGGCCAGCGCAGGCGGCCGTCCCGCACCACGACCCGGGTGACCTTGATGCCGGTGAGCCAGGGAGAGATGCCCTGGCGGCTGACTTCGACTTCCGGTAATTCAGGCATGACGCGCTCCTCGTTGTAGGGTGGATCAGGGGGTGGGCCGCAGCAGACTGCGGTACTGCTCTGGGCTCAGGGTCAGCCAGGTCGAGGGGAGCAGCAGGGCGGCGAACTTGCCGTTGTCCTGATAGAGCGCCACCTCGATGGGATCGCTCTGGCCGGCGACCCAGATCTTGAGGCTGACGGGATTGCCGCGCAGGGCGTCGCCAGGGGGCAGCAACCAGCCCTGCCAGGCTTCGATGTGGGCGGCGAGCTGGTCGCTGTCGAGCCCCAGATCCGGCCCGCTGCGCCAACCCTGGCCGATGCGTTCTATCTGCCAGCTCGGTCCCTGCCAGGTCAACACCACGGCGGCCTCCGGCAGCAGGGGCCGTGACCGCTTGGCGCTGTTCTCCTGCTGGGCCTGATCCAGCCGGTGCAACAGGGTAATCACGATCAGCACCGCCACGATGATCACGTTATTCCAGCCTTTGCGGCTCAATTTGAACATGGCAACTCTCCCTTTGAAGCGGCAGTGTACTGAATTGCGGCCATAAAAAAACCCGGCACAAGGCCGGGCTTTTAAGCAAATTCAAGTGATTACTTGATTTTGCCTTCTTTGTAGATCACATGCTGACGAATAACGGGATCAAATTTCTTGATCTCCATTTTTTCGGGCATGGTGCGCTTGTTCTTGGTAGTGGTATAGAAGTGACCAGTACCGGCGCTGGAGTTCAGGCGAATCTTATCGCGAATACCTTTAGCCATGATCTAATTCCTTATACCTTAACGCCGCTGGCACGCAGTTCAGCCAGAACCACTTCAACGCCGCGCTTGTCGATGATACGCATGCCTTTTGCGGATACGCGCAGGCTCACGAAGCGTTTTTCACTCTCAACCCAGAAACGGTGAGTGTGCAGGTTCGGCAGGAAACGACGCTTGGTAGCGTTGTTAGCGTGCGAACGGTTGTTACCAACTGCCGGGCGCTTGCCGGTTACTTGGCATACTCTAGACATGTCAGTCTCTCCAAATCTTACTTCATTGCTCGAGCAAATATCTGCCCCGCTGGCCTTCGATTGCGGGGCAAACAGAAGGCGGCATTTTATACAGCATCCGTGATCAAAGATCAACTAATACAGTGCCAGAGCCCAGTTTATAGCCAACCACGCTCTGCAAAAGAAACCGTGATGCCGTCACCGATCACCAAGTGATCCAGCACTCTGATATCGACCAGGGCCAGTGCGGCCAGGATACGATCCGTGATCTGGCGGTCGGCCCGGCTGGGCTCGGCCACGCCGGACGGGTGATTATGCGCCAGAATCACGGCGGCTGCATTATGTTTGAGCGCGATCTGCACGATTTCTCTGGGCCAGACGCTCGCCGCGTCCAGGGTACCGTAAAAAAGCTCGACGAATTGAATGACCCTGTGCTGGTTATCCAGCAGCAACAGGGCAAACACCTCCCGCGGCCGATCCCGCAACTGGGCTTGCAGATAGTCCCGGGTCAACCGGGGTGAAGTGAGGGCTTCCCCCCGCGCCAACTGCTCCGCCAGATGGCGCTTGCCCATCTCCAGCACCGCCTGCAACTGGGCATACTTGGCCGGCCCCAACCCATGGGCGTCGCAGAAGGTGCGCTGCTCGGCGCCCAGCAGGGCGCGCAGGGAGCCAAATTGTTGCAGCAACTGGCGGGAGAGATCCACCGCACTCAGGCCGTTGACCCCGGTGCGCAGGAAGATCGCCAGCAGTTCCGCATCGGACAACACCCCGGCTCCCCGACGCAGCAGCTTCTCTCTGGGACGCTCATCCTCGGGCCACTCCTTGATGCTCATTTGTCTCTCCTCGCAGGGGGCTGAGGAAAAACATAGCAAAAAAACGCGGGAGCCCGAGCACATCTCCCCCATGTCAGCCTCTGTCGTCACCCCCAGCCTGTGCTATCTTAGCCGACCAGTTGAACCGCAAGAGATGGTGCAGATGAGATTGGCCGATAAACGCATCCTGTTGGGTGTCAGTGGTGGCATCGCCGCCTACAAGAGTGCCGAGCTGGTACGTCGCCTGAAGGATCAGGGGGCCGAGGTGCGCGTGGTCATGACCCGCTCCGCCAAGGAGTTCATCACCCCGCTGACCCTGCAAGCCGTCTCCGGTCATCCGGTCGCCGACAGCCTGCTGGATCCGGCCGCCGAGGCGGGCATGGGCCATATCGAACTGGCCAAATGGGCCAATCTGGTGCTGATCGCGCCCGCCAGCGCCAACCTGATGGCACGCATGGCCGCCGGCATGGCCGACGAGCTGTTGACCACCCTCTGCCTGGCCACTCCCGCCCCCGTCGCACTGGCCCCGGCCATGAACCAGCAGATGTATCGCAACGCCGCCACCCAGGCCAACCTGGATACCCTGGCCAGTCGCGGCATCCAGCTATGGGGGCCGGATTCCGGCAGCCAGGCCTGCGGCGACGTGGGCCCCGGCCGCATGCTGGATCCCCTCGAGCTGGTGGAGCGCTGCTGCCAGCAGCTCGCCGCCGAGCCCCTGCTGGCCGGCGTCCGTCTGCTGCTCACCGCCGGCCCGACCCGGGAGGCACTGGATCCGGTGCGCTACATCAGCAACCACAGCTCCGGCAAGATGGGCTACGCCATCGCCCGCGCCGCCCGTGAGGCAGGCGCCGAGGTGACCCTGGTGAGTGGCCCGGTCGCTCTGGCCACGCCGCAAGGGGTGGTGCGCGTCGATGTGGAGAGCGCCCAGCAGATGCATCAGGCCGTCATGAGCCGGGTGAGCGAGTGCGATCTCTTCATCGGCTGCGCCGCCGTGGCGGATTATCGCCCCGAGCAGGTAGCCGAGCAGAAGATCAAGAAGCGTGTCGACAGCGATCAGATGCAGCTGACCCTGGTCAAGAACCCGGACATCATCGCCGCCGTGGGAGCATTACCAGACAAGCCCTACACCGTTGGATTTGCCGCCGAAACCGTGGATGTGGAACAATACGCCCTCGACAAACTGCGACGCAAACGGCTGGACATGATCGCCGCCAACGACGTATCCCGCGCGGGCCAGGGGTTCAATGCCGATGACAATGCCCTGACCGTGTTCTGGCAAGGGGGTCAAGCCCCGCTGCCACTTGCCGATAAGCTGACACTGGCCCGTCATCTCATCGCCTTGATTGCGCGTCATTATCGCTCCTGAGCAACGACGCCAAGCGATCCGATCGCCTTTCGCGATCCCGACAAACCGATTCAGCGGACGTTGACACTGCCTGTGTCAGCGCCAGCAGCAGAATTCACTGAGCCATTCGATCGCCGCAGTGCGATCTCATTGAAAAGCGATTCATGAACACACAAATTGAACTCAAAATCCTGGATGCCCGCATCGGCACCGACTTCCCGCTGCCTGCCTATGCCACACCGGGTTCCGCCGGCATGGATCTGCGCGCCCTGCTGGACGCGCCGCTGACCCTGGCCCCCGGCGATACCACCCTGGTGCCTACCGGCCTGGCCATCCACATCCAGGATCCGGGTCTGTGCGCCACCATTCTGCCCCGCTCCGGCCTCGGCCATAAGCACGGCATCGTGCTCGGCAACCTGGTCGGCCTCATCGACTCCGACTATCAGGGTCAATTGATGGTCTCGGTCTGGAACCGCGGCAACGACAGCTTCACCATGCAACCCGGCGAGCGCATCGCCCAGCTGGTGATCCTGCCGGTGGTTCAGGCCAGCTTCCAGCTGGTCGATGAGTTCAATCAGAGCGAACGGGGTGAAGGCGGGTTTGGTTCTTCTGGTCGCCAATAACAAGACCACACAGACCCCCCGGGTCTGTGCCTAATAACGGAATCAAGCCATTGTTTTTTTTAGGGGAATCCATGGCAAGCAGTAACCAGAAACAGAGTCGGCGCGATCAGATCCTGCAGGCACTCGCCCATATGCTGGAAACCAGCCCGGGCCAGCGCATCACCACGGCCCGCCTCGCGGCCGAGGTGGGTGTCTCCGAGGCGGCCCTCTATCGGCACTTTCCCAGCAAGGCGCGGATGTTCGAGGGGCTGATCGACTTTATCGAGGATTCCCTGCTGTCACGGGTCAACCTGATCATGGCCGAAGAGAAAGACACCATGGCCCGCTGCCACCACATACTGCAGCTGCTCTTGGTGTTCGCCGAGCGCAATCCCGGCATCACCCGCATCCTCAACGGCGACGCCCTGCTGGGTGAGCACGACCGGCTGCGGGATCGCATCAGCGCGCTGTTCGACAAGCTGGAAACCCAGCTCAAGCAGGCACTGCGGGAGAAGCGGCTGCGGGAAGGCCAGGGCTTCCAGCTCGACGAGACCATGCTGGCCAATCTGCTGCTGGCCTATGCCGAGGGGCGGATCAGCCAGTTTGTCCGATCCGAGTTCAAACTCAAGCCCACCGCCGGCTTTGAAGATCAGTGGCAATTCATGCGCAGCCAACTGCTGCAGAGCTGAGCCATACTGATTGTGCGAAGCGGGAGGCCTTGGCCTCCCTTGTTTTTTGTGACAGCTTCCTATGGTAGAAAAGAAGCACCAGATGCGACCCAAGTTGTCGCGCTCCGGTGTTAGATTCATCCGCCATAAACCTTTACACCAACAGGAAATTCTATGGAACCCGAGATCATCACAGACGCGCAGACCTGGCTGGTCAACAACCAGGGGCTGATCATCGAGTACGCGGTCAACATCGCCGCCGCCCTGCTCACCCTGCTGGTCGGTTACATCGCCGCCAATATCATCAGTGGCGGCGTGACCAAGGTCATGCAGGCCCGCAAGCTGGACACCACGGTCACCCACTTCATCGGCAGCATCCTCAAGTACACCATACTGGTGTTCGTGGTGATCGCGGCGCTGGGCCGGGTCGGGGTACAGACCGCCTCCTTCGTCGCCATCATCGGTGCCGCCGGTCTGGCCATCGGTCTGGCACTGCAGGGCTCGCTCTCCAACTTCGCCGCCGGTTTCCTGCTGATCATCTTCCGTCCCATCAAGGCCGGTGAGTTCATCGAAGTGGCGGGTACCAATGGCGTGGTGCAGTCCGTACAGCTGTTCACCACCACCCTCTCGTCCGCCGACAACAAGATGGTGGTCGTCCCCAACTCCGCCATCCTCAACGGCACCATCGTCAACTACTCCCGCATGGAGACCCGTCGGGTCGACATGACCTTCGGCATCGGCTACGGCTCGGATCTGCGCAAGGCCAAGCAGATCCTGGAGCGTCTGGTGAGTGAAGAGCCGCGCATCCTGAAGGATCCGGCCGTTACCATCGCCGTCGCCGCCCTGGCCGACTCTTCGGTCAACATCGTGGTGCGCCCCTGGGTCAAGACCGCCGATTACTGGGGTGTCTGGTTCGATTTCCACGAGCAGGTAAAGCTGGCCTTCGATGCCGAAGGTATCGAGATCCCCTTCCCGCAGATGGTCATGCACATGCAAAAGAACCAGGCCTGAGCACGGCCCTGATGACCACAATGCCAGCCTCCGGGCTGGCATTGTCATTTCCGGGCCATAAAAAAAACCGGCCACCCGGGCCGGTCTCTCGTTCACCTCGTGACGTCACTCAAGGCCGAACTCGGCATCCCCTTCAAGAACCATACTCAGGCCAGCTTGCGCGCCACCCGGTTGAGCAGCGGCTGCACCAGCACATAACCCCCCAGCACGGCTCCCATCACCGCCAGTACCCGCATCTCGAGGGTCGGGGCGGCCGTGGTCATCGCCAGGGTCAGCAGGCCGATGAGGCCGGTGGCGATCAGGCTCAGGGCAAACAGGGACAATACGCGTTTCATGTCGATCTCCTCGTTCCAACACTGTGGCCATCCCTGGGAGAATCGTCCATCCGGGCAGATCATAACCGGCTCCGGACGGCGCAAATTTGCGTTTGCGCATAAAACAGGCGAAAAGATGTGCTGGCAGGGCCTCTTCAAGGGCGCGGAGCTCATGGTCGCAGGCTGATGAACTTGAAAGCCTTTTCGCCACAACCAAGACGGGAGAAGCATGCGCAAACGCAAGATCCCGACGATGTTGCTGGCTCATAATCCCAGCGTTTTGGTTGTAAACTCCCTCGATGGCAGACAATTGGTAATGCTCTGTTACACGGGCCGCACACAGAGCCCGGTATAATGCTCGAACAATAAGGTTTGGCGGGAGCCTTGCCTGCAAGGTTCAAACACAACTTGGAATCTCAGGAATCCTATGAAAAACATCAATCCAACCCAGACCAAGGCCTGGCAGGCTTTGGAAACCCACTTCGCGGCCCATAAAGAGATGCGTCTCAAGGATCTGTTCGCACAGGATCCCAAACGTTTCGACAAGTTCTCTCTCACCTTCGGTGGCGACATCCTGGTCGACTACTCCAAGAACCTGATCACCGGGGAGACCCTCTCCCTGCTGCTCGCGCTGGCCGAGGAGACCGACCTGCGCGGCGCCATCGACGCCATGTTCAACGGCGACAAGATCAACATGACCGAAGGCCGCGCCGTGCTGCACACCGCCCTGCGCAACCGCTCGGATCGCCCCATCGAAGTGGATGGCAAGGATGTGATGCCAGAGGTGAACGCCGTCCTGGCCAAGATGAAGGGCTTCTGCGAGAAGGTCATCGGTGGCGAGTGGAAGGGCTATACCGGCAAGACCATCCAGCACGTGGTCAATATCGGCATCGGTGGTTCGGATCTCGGCCCCGTGATGATCACCGAGGCGCTGCGCCCCTACAAGAATCACCTGCAGATGCATTTTGTCTCCAACGTCGATGGCACCCATATCGCCGAGACGCTGAAGAAGATCGATCCGGAAACCACCCTGTTCCTGGTGGCCTCCAAGACCTTCACCACCCAGGAGACCATGACCAACGCCCTGACCGCCCGTGACTGGTTCATCCAATTAGCCGGTGACAAGGCCCACGTCGCCAAGCACTTCGCGGCGCTCTCCACCAACGGCAAGGCCGTGGCCGAATTCGGCATCGACACCGACAACATGTTCGAGTTCTGGGACTGGGTCGGCGGTCGTTATTCCTCCTGGTCTGCCATCGGCATGCCCATCGCACTGTCTCTTGGCTTCGAGCACTTCGAGGCCCTGCTGCAAGGCGCCTTCGAGATGGACATGCATTTCGCCACCACCGCCTTCGAGCAGAACGTGCCGGTGCTGCTGGCGCTCATCGGCCTCTGGTACAACAACTTCCACGGTGCCGAGTCCGAAGCCATCCTGCCCTACGATCAGTACATGCACCGCTTCCCCGCCTACTTCCAGCAGGGCAACATGGAGTCCAACGGCAAGTTCACCGATCGCAACGGCAACAAGGTGAACTACCAGACCGGCCCCATCATCTGGGGTGAGCCGGGCACCAACGGCCAGCACGCCTTCTACCAGCTGATCCACCAGGGTACTAAGCTGATCCCCTGCGACTTCCTGGCGCCGGCCATCAGCCACAACCCCATCGGTGATCACCATCCGAAACTGCTGGCCAACTTCTTCGCCCAGACCGAGGCCCTGGCCTTCGGCAAGAGCAAGGAAGAGGTCGAAGCCGAGTTCCTGGCGGCCGGCAAGACGCTGGAGCAGGTGAAGGATCTGGTGCCGTTCAAGGTGTTCGAAGGCAACCGCCCGACCAACAGCATCCTGTTCAAGAGCCTGACCCCGAAGACCCTGGGTGCCCTGATCGCCATGTACGAGCACAAGATCTTCGTGCAGGGCGCCATCCTGAACATCTTCAGCTTCGATCAGTGGGGCGTGGAGCTGGGCAAGCAGCTGGCCAACAAGATACTGCCGGAGCTCAACACCGATGCGGCCGTCACCAGCCACGACTGCTCCACCAATGGTCTCATCAACACCTGGAAAGCCTGGAAAGCCTGAGCTCTCCAAGCTTCCTGAATGCAAAAGCCCCGCTCAATGAGCGGGGCTTTCTATTGCCGGTCACATCGCCAGCAACCAATCTGACGACTTGCACGATTCGGACATCCAGCCAGGTGTCTAAGCCAGCCGGTAACGGGGATCGTCATCCCCGCCCCTCCTCATGCCTGTCCGTTAAGACTTAACCACCGACGGCGATACGCTTCATATCTTTCATGTAGCCGCGCAGGGTCTGGCCGATCGCTTCGATGGGGTGATTGCGGGTCGCCTCGTTGGCGGCCAGCAGGGCCAGGTTGTCCACGGCCTTGCTCTCGGCACGGCCACTGCCCAGATCGCCCACCTGCAGGGTCGGCATGAAATGCTCACGCAAGAGCGGCACGGCGGCATTGGCGAACAGGTAGTTACCGTATTCGGCGGTATCGGAGATCACCACGTTCATCTCATACAGGCGCTTGCGGGCGACGGTGTTGGCGATGAGCGGCAACTCGTGCAGGGATTCGTAATAGGCGGATTCTTCGTAAATGCCGGAGGCCACCATGGTCTCGAACGCCAGCTCCACACCCGCCTTGACCATGGCCACCATGACCACGCCGTTGTCGAAGTACTCCTGCTCGGCAATCTTGCCGGCATAGGCCGGGGCATTCTCGAAGGCAGACTTGCCGGTCTCTTCGCGCCAGCCGAACAGCTTGGCATCGTCTTCGGCCCAGTCAGCCATCATGCCGCGGGAGAACTCGCCGGCGATGATGTCGTCCATGTGCTTCTCGAACAGCGGGCGCATCAGGGTGCGCAGCTGCTCGGACAGCTCGAAGGCGCGCAGCTTGGCCGGGTTGGAGAGGCGATCCATCATCAGGCTGATGCCACCCTGCTTCAGGGCCTCGGTGATGGTCTCCCAGCCGAACTGGATCAGCTTGCCGGCATAGGCCGGATCGGTGCCCTCGGCGACCAGCTTGTCGTAGCACAGCAGGGAGCCGGCCTGCAGCATGCCGCACAGTATGGTCTGCTCGCCCATCAGGTCGGATTTGACTTCCGCCACGAAGGAGGATTCCAGCACCCCGGCACGGTCGCCGCCGGTGGCGGAGGCCCACGCCTTGGCGATGGCCATGCCTTCGCCCTGGGGATCGTTCTCCGGGTGCACCGCGATCAGGGTCGGTACGCCGAAGCCACGCTTGTACTCTTCACGCACCTCGGTACCCGGGCACTTGGGCGCTACCATGACGACGGTAATGTCGGCACGGATCTGCTGACCCTCTTCCACCACGTTGAAGCCATGGGAGTAGCCCAGAGCTGCCCCCTGCTTCATCAGCGGCATCACGGTTTTGACCACGTCGGAGTGCTGCTTGTCCGGGGTCAGGTTCAGCACCAGATCGGCGGTGGGGATCAGATCCTCATAGGTGCCGACCACGAAGCCGTTGTCGGTGGCTTTCTGCCAGGAGGCACGCTTCTCGGTGATGGCCGCCTTGCGCAGGGCGTAGGAGATGTCCAGCCCGGAGTCGCGCATGTTCAGACCCTGGTTCAGACCCTGGGCGCCACAGCCCACAATCACCACCTTCTTGCCCTTGAGCACCGCACAACCGTCAGCGAACTCCTCGCGCAGCATGAAACGACACTTGCCCAGCTGGGCCAACTGCTGACGCAGGTTCAGGGTGTTGAAATAATTAGCCATGGTGATTGCTCCGTTCGATTGATTCCATGCCGGATGACGGCGTTGTCGAACCCACTATAGCGCGGGACACTTATTGCCTGAACTGATATATTCGAAACAGTACGTTGCAATAAATGAAAGGCTATCCGGCCCCATATCCCCCTCCTTTCGTCGATATCAGCAGGCGAGTTGGCCCGTAGCAATCGATTTGGCGCTCGCGCCGCAGCAGGAAATGAAAGATGGATCTTCGCAATCTCGAACTGTTTCTCCACCTCGCCGACTCCCTCCATTTCGGCAAGAGCGCCGATGCCATGGCGGTCAGCCCCTCCACCCTGAGTCGCGCCATCCAGCGGCTGGAGCAGGAGACGGGCTGCATCTTGTTCGAGCGGGATAACCGCAGCGTGCGCCTCACTCCGGCCGGCGAGAAGCTGCGGGAGTTCGGCGGCAGCCTGCTGCAGGAGTGGCGCCGACTCAAACAAGAGATCAAGCGCAGCGACGAGCCATTGCAGGGGCGGCTGCGCGTGTTCTGCTCGGTCACTGCCAGCTACTTCCTGCTGCCCGAGGTGCTGGAACGCTTTCGCCGCCGTTACCCTCAGCTCGAAATCAAACTCGAGACCGGCGACCCGGCGCTGGCGGTGGACAAGATCCTGGCTGACGAGGCCGATCTTGCCATCGCCGCCCGCCCCGATGCCCTCTCCGCCAAGCTGGAGTTCGCCAGTTTGCAGCAGGTCCCTCTGGTGTTCATCGCCCCGAAGAGCACGCCTCCCGCCTACTGGTACCACAATGGCGCGCCGGACTGGGAGCGCATGCCCCTCATCCTCTCCGAGCAGGGACTGGCGCGAAAGCGCTGCGATCAGTGGCTGCGCAACAAGGGGATCGCCCCCAACATCTATGCCGAGGTCGCGGGGAACGAAGGGATCGTCGCCATGGTGGCGCTCGGCTTCGGCGTGGGTCTGGTGCCCGCGGCGGTGATCGATCACAGCCCCATGGGAGACAAGGTGCGCATCGTCGAACCCAAGCCGGCGCTCAAGCCGTTCGATGTGGGCATCGCCGTGCTCAAGAAGCGGCTGGAGGAGCCGCTGATCCGCGCCTTCTGGGACACAGCCCGCGGTCAGGGAGGACGTTGAGCCCTCGGGTGGCTCATTTACACCACAATGCCAGTGTCAAATGTGCCAGTAGGAATGCAGGCCAGAAGAGGGGAGACTCCACCGCTGATCAGCGTCATTGGAAAAGGAGTCCGCCATGCAGCATCTTGTCGAGATCAAGGGTTCTCACCTGTTTGAAGAGTACCTTCACAGCCTGGGGATCAGCCGCTGCAAGCTCGACAGCGAGCAGGAGATCTACCTGCAGGATCGCCATCTGGCCACGATACGACGCATCCAGGGAGAGCTGAGGTTTTATCTGCGTGCCAGCGCCCTGGCCCGGTCGTGATCCGCAATCGGTCACAGTAAGCATCCATAAAGCGTATTAGACTGGCACCATCCGTCACCCTCGCCTCGAGGGTCGCCATCAGGAGTGCCCATGAAACCAAGCGGCCTGGACCGGCTCTTCAAACCCCAATCCATCGCCGTCATCGGTGCCTCCAGCGATCCGCAAAAGGCGGGCCAGGTGGTGATACGCCACCTGCTGGCAGGCCAGTTCAAGGGCCCCATCTTGCCGGTCAGCCCCCATAGCCAGGCCGTTGCCGGCGTACTCGCCTATCCCGATATCGAGAGCCTGCCTCTCTCGCCGGATCTCGCCATCGTCTGCACCAAACGCGAACGGGTACTCGGGATCATCGAGGCGCTCGGCAAAAAGGGAACGGGGGCAGCCATCATTCTGGCCGCCCAGTTCACCCCCGAGGAGCGCCTGCAGTTGCAGCGGCTCTACCGCCAGTACGGCATCCGCCTGCTCGGCCCCAACAGCATGGGCATGCTATTGCCGGGCCAGGGCATCAACGCCAGCTTTTCCCCCATCGCCGCCACCCCGGGCCAGGTCGCATTTCTGTCTCAGTCCGCGGCGGTCAGCACCACCATCCTCGACTGGGCCAAGCAGCGTGAACTCGGCTTCTCGGCCTTCGTTTCGCTGGGGGATCACTGCGACATCGACTTCGGCCAGCTGCTGGATCAGCTCTCCCGTGACGGCACGACCCGCGCCATCCTGATCTACATGGACAAGCTGCACGACGCCCGTCACTTCCTCTCGGCGGCCCGGGCCGCCTCCCGCAACAAGCCTATCCTGGTGCTCAAGAGCGGCCGCCACGATCCGGCAAACGGCCTCGACAACGTCTATGACGCCGCTATCCGCCGGGCCGGCATGCTGCGGGTGCGCGACACCCACGAACTGTTCGCCACCGTCGAGACCCTGAGCCACTCCCTGACCCTCAAAGGAGAGCGGCTAGCCATCCTTTCCAATGGCCGCGGCCTCGCCAACATGGCCGCCGACGTGCTGCTGGAACGGGGTGGCAAGCTTGCCATGGCGCCGCTCGATATCGGCAGTGACGCCGATATCGAGGCATATCGCGACGCCCTGGACGATCTGTTGCAAGGGGACAAGGCCGATGCCATCCTGCTGATCCACGCCCCGTCCCTGACTGCCCGCGGGGTGACACTGGCGACTCACCTGATCGACTTCATCAAGCAGCACCCCAGGGCCAGGCGTTTCAATATCCTCACCAACTGGGCGGGGGAGTTCTCGGCCCAGGAAGGGCGCCGCCTGTTCAATGAGGCGGGCATCCCCACCTACCGAACCCCGGAGAGCGCGGTCGCCGCCTTCATGCACATGGTGGAATACCGTCGCAACCAGAAGCAGCTGATGGAGACGCCAGCGTCACTGCAAGGTGACAGACTCGATGTCCAGCGTTGCCAACAGCTGATCCGCCAGGCGCAGGATCGCAAACAACTCGTGCTCGATACTCACCTGACGCAACCCATCATGCAGGCTGCCGGTCTCGCCACCCTGCCGACCTGGATCGTCTCGGATGCCAGCGAGGCAGCCCTGACGGCGGAACAGATAGGCTACCCGGTGGCGGTGAAGCTGCGCTCACCGGATATCGCCCACAAGTCGGAAGTGCATGGCGTCATGCTCAACCTGCGTACCTCGGCCGAGGTGGCCCAGGCGGCAGATGCCATCCTGGACCGGGTACGCCAGCACGACCCCGGGGCACGCATCGAAGGCCTGCTGGTGCAGCGCATGGCGCGTCGTAGCGGTGGCCTGGAGCTGCGTATCCGCCTGCAACAGGATCCCGTGTTCGGCCCCGTCATCCTGCTCGGAGAATCCGGCGCCGAGCCTCACCAGATGGTGGCAGCCCTGCCGCCACTGAACCAGGCGCTGGCTCGCTACCAGATCATCGGTGCGCTCAAGAGCGGCAAGATCCGCGAGCAGGCCAGCCCGGTGCGGCTCGACATCAACGCCCTGAGCCAGGTGCTGTGCCAGCTGTCGGAGCTGCTGCTCGCCTTCCCCGAAATCCAGGAGCTGGACCTGCATCCGCTGCAGGCCAGTGGCGAGGAGATGGTGATCCTGGATGCGAGACTGGTGCTGATGGAGAAGGGCCAACAAGCGCTGCCGCTGGCCATTCGCCCCTATCCTACCGAGCTGGAAGAGGGGGCCTGGCTCAAGGATCAGAGCCATGTCTTGCTGCGCCCCATCCGCCCGGAAGACGAACCCGCTCACAAGGCGTTCGTGCTTCAGGTCTCCGATGAGGACAGATACAAGCGCTTCTTCGCCGACGTGGGGGAACTGGGTCATGAAGAGCTGGCCCGCATGACCCAGATCGATTACGACCGGGAGATGGCCTTCGTCGCCGTAGGTCAGGATGGCGCCTTCGAGCAGCAGATCCTGGGAGTGGTCAGGGCCATCTCCACGCCGGATCTCGCCGATGCGGAGTTCGCCATCCTGGTGCGCTCCGACTTGAAGGGAATGGGGCTCGGCAAGCTGATGATGGAGAAGATCGCCCGTTACGCTCGCGAGCGCGGCATAGGCCAGCTCTCCGGCATGACCATGCCGAGCAATCGCGGCATGATCAACCTGGCCAAACGGCTGGGATTCCAGATCGATATCCAGCTGGAAGACGGGGTAGTGAATATGCTGCTGCCCTGCGGGGAACAGAGCCGACATGATCGGTGAAATAGCGAAGAGGCAGGGGTTTATAGCGTAAAAATGATAAATTTCAGCCAATAAAAAAGCCCGCTCAGATGAGCGGGCTTCTTCTAATTGGGTGCCTGGCAGTGTCCTACTCTCGCATGGCGAATGCCACACTACCATCGGCGCTACCGCGTTTCACTTCTGAGTTCGGCATGGG
>NZ_JBSTYK010000009.1:0-211848 GCF_054052485.1 Aeromonas intestinalis | reverse complement strand
ACCACCCCCTCTACAACCCCCATCAAGGGCACCTTGAGTCACAAAAAAACCCAGCCGGGGTGCCCCTGATGGGCCACCCCGTCTGTCATCACCCGCCTCGGGATCAGCCTTTCAAGCTATCGAGATCCTTCTTCGCCCGCTCCAGCTGGGTGATGCGCGCCTCGATGCGGGCCAACGTCAGCTTGTCGGTGGTGGTGCCGCGGGCCACCACCAGCTCGTCGATAGCCGCCTGATAGTCACCACGCAGGGAGAGGGTCTCCGCCCGCGCCATGTGCAAGTCCGTCATCCGGCCCGACTTGCGATAGGCGTCCGACAACAGGCTCCAGGCCAGGCTGTTCTCCTCGTGCTCGCGGGCGTAAGGATCCAGGGTGGCGATGGATTTCTTGTAATTGCCCGCCTCCAGATAGGCGTTGCCGAGGTTGACCACCACCACCTCGTTGTCCGGCATCCGGGTACGGAAGCGCTCCAACCGGGCGATGGCCTGGGCACTGCGCCCCTTGGCGAGATCGATGTCGGTCATGGCATCCACCATGAAGAGATCCTCGGGGTGGCGCGCCGCCAGCTCCTGCATCAGCGCATCCGCCTCATCGGTGCGCTTGAGCTGCAGCAGGGCCAGAGCCTTGCCATAGAGGGCGGCATCCTTGAGGGGGTAATCTCCCTTCTGCAGGCGGTTGTCAAAATAGCTCAGCAGCCCCTGGGGGGTCTCGGTGCCGTAGCGCACCTGGATGCGCACCTTGGCCAGCCAGAAGTCGAGGCTGGGAGGCAGGGTGCGGCGGCCATAGCTGCTGGCGCGGGCGCGGGCCTCGCTGATCCGGGTCTCCGGCAGGGGGTGAGTGAGCAGCATCTCCGGCGGCTTGCTGGCGTAGCGGTACTCCGCCGCCAGCTTCTGGAAGAAGGTGGCCATCCCCATGGGATCGAAACCGGCGTCATAGAGCGTCTTCATGCCGATCCGGTCCGCCTCGTATTCGTTGTCCCGGGTGTAGTTGATGGCGGACTGCATGGAGAGACCCAGGGTGGTCTGCAAGGCGGCAATACCGGCGGTGGGGTTGATCACCGCCAGCGCAATGGACCCCACCAGCCCGGCCAGGGTCATGGCGGAACTGCTCGCCTGGGACTCCATGTAGCGGGCGATATGGCGCTGGGTCACGTGGGTGATTTCGTGCGCCAGCACCGAGGCCAGCTCGCTCTCGCTGTCGGCGTAGAGGAACAGGCCGGTGTGCACCTTGACTCGTCCGCCCAGGAAGGCGGCCGCGTTGATGCTGGGATCGTTGATGAGGAAGAAGGTAAAGGGAAAGCGCACCCCGTCCGCGTTGGTGAGCAGTCGCTGACCCAGATCGTCGATGTATTCGCTCAGCACGGGATCGTCGATGATGGGCAAGCCCGCCCGGGCGAATCGCATGAAGGCATTGCCATAGCGCACTTCCTGCTCGATGGGCAGGGCCGCTACCCCGGCGGTGCCGATGTCGGGCAGCTGGTTGTTCGCCTGGGCGTGGAAGGTCGCGCTCATCAGGGAGACCAGCAGGGGAAAGGATGCCATCAAGGGGGAAAAGCGGGCCACTGTGTCTCTATCTCCATCAGAAAGTGCTCGGGCAGAATACCCTTGCCCATCAAGGCCTACAAGCGTTGTTTCATCCTGCCATCGCGGCCATAATGACGGCCATCATACGCGATGGAGCCCTCCCCGAGATGGAACAGCATTGGGAACAGCTCGACCTGACCCCCTGGCGTTGCCCCGAGCCCCTGATCCGGCTCAAGCTCTGGCTGCGGGCGGCCCATGACGGCCAGTGCGTGCAGATCCTGCTGGCCGATGCGGGTTCCAGACAGGACATTCCCGTCTGGTTGCGCCGACAGGGCCATCAGGTACAACCGTTGCAGGAAACCGAGACCTGTCTAAGGCTGCAACTGGTGGTCAGCAGTCCCTCGTCATGATGCGTCTCTTTGCACACCGTCGTCGGGCGCATGTCATCCCATGCCCCAGTAATGTAAGGAAGCTCCGATGTTAGAAGTCCTGAAGCGCTGGTACCAGACCCGCTTCTCCGATCCCGATGCGGTCACCCTATTCCTGCTGCTGGTGTTCTGCTTCGCCGTGCTCTGGCTGTTTGGCGACATCCTGGCGCCGCTGCTGGTCGCACTGGTGATGGCCTACCTGCTGGAGTGGCCGGTGAGCCGATTGCAGCGGGCCGGGCTTTCTCGCACCCTGGCCACCAGCCTGGTACTGCTGCTGTTCATCGCCCTCACCGTGACGGCCTTCCTCGGGCTCATTCCGACCCTGGTGAGCCAAGGCATCAACCTGGCCAAGGAAGCGCCGGCCATGCTCAACCACGCTCAGGACTATGTGCGTGCCCTGCCGGAGAAGTACCCGGAGATCATCGACGTCAGCCTGGTCGAGACCATCATCGACAACATCCGCCAGCGCATCTTGGCGGGGGGCGAGCAGTTGGTGAGCGCTTCCTTAAGCTCCCTGGTCAACGTGGTCGCCATCCTGGTCTACGCCATCCTGGTGCCCCTGATGGTGTTCTTCATGCTCAAGGACAAGCAGGTTCTGATGGGAGGGCTGCGCCGCTTCCTGCCGCGCAACCGCACCCTGGTGAACCGGGTCTGGGTGGAGATGAACGACCAGATCATCAATTACATCCGCGGCAAGGTGATCGAGATCCTCATCGTCGGCATCGCCACCTATGTGCCCTTCGCCCTGATGGGGCTGCGCTACTCGGTGCTGCTGGCGGTGGCGGTGGGCTTCTCCGTGCTCATCCCCTACATAGGGGCGGTGGCGGTGACCGTGCCCGTGGCCATGGTGGCCCTGTTCCAGTGGGGGCTGACCCCGGACTTCGCCTGGCTGATGGTGGCCTATCTGGTCATCCAGGGGCTGGATGGCAACCTGCTGGTGCCCCTGCTCTTCTCCGAGGCGGTCAACCTGCACCCTGTGGCCATCATCATCGCCGTGCTGGTGTTTGGCGGCCTCTGGGGCTTCTGGGGGATCTTCTTCGCCATTCCCCTCGCCACCCTGGTCAAGGCGGTGATCAATGCCTGGCCCAAGCGCGAGGAGCTGCCCCGCCCCGCGCCATAAGCCCCATGACAATCCAACAAGAAGAGAGGCCCCGGCCTCTCTTCTTGTTGCCTCTTTGCGTATTTACTCTCCCCCGCGACGTGGTTGGACACACCGGCGTACTTTCCTCCCCCCTTAGCCCCCACTTGCTGACACCAACCTGAATTCCTGCGGCTATCGACTTGAATTCACAGCAAAAACACGCTTCACTGACGAAGACTCCACCTACGCCCCGGCCTGAAAACCCAAAAGGATCCCTTGATGCCCCCTGTCTCCTTGCGCCACGCCTGTCTCCCCGCACTCCTGAGCCTGTTGCTCGTCGCCCCGGCCCGGGCCGACATCGACATCGGTGCTCTCAGCGCCTTCTCCAGCGACAGCCCGAGCAGCCCCATCCCCAAGGGATTGGTGCTGGGCGGCGTGGTCCTCGGCGGCCAGGCCCGTTATCAGTATCAGGATGATGCCCTGCTCCCCATCCCGGGGGCCCTCTATTTTGGCGACAACCTGATGTACCTGGGGGATCGGGCCCGTTACTACCTCAGCCGGGATGGCGGGCTGTCGACCTATGCCTTCGGGCGGGTGCGCTTTGGCAACCTGGATCCCGATGACGATGCCTATTTCACCGGCATGGAGAAACGCAAAGGGGAGTTCGAGGCAGGCTTTGGCGCGGATCTCATCACCCCCTATGCCCTCTGGTCGATGCGGGCCACCACGGATGTCACCGGTACCAGCAACGGCCAGGAGGTGATGCTCTGGGCCAACTTCCCCATAGTGCGAGGCCGCCTGCTACTGATGCCGGGGGCGGGTCTGATGCTGCGCAGCCACAATCTGGCGAACTACTACTTCGGCGGCATCGGGGCGGATGAAGTGGCCCCCGGTCGTCCCCAGTGGAATACCGGCACCACCCTCTCCCCCATGGCCTCCATCATCGGCAGCTACCGCTTCAGTCCCAACTGGATTGGCGGGTTTGGCTTCAACTACGAGCGCTATGACGACGACATCGCAGACAGCCCCCTGGTGCAACACCAGGGCGAGTTCTATGCCGGGGTCGGCGTCGGATACATCTGGTAACGGTGCAACATAACGAGAAGGGAGCCCGAGGCTCCCTTCTTCGCAATCAGGTCGTGGCCGGCACGCCTCAGAGCGCCGCGAGAAACGCCGCCAGCGCCTGGTTGACGAATGCCGGGTTCTCCAGGGTCGAGATATGGCCCGCCGCCGGGATCTCCTTGAAGGGGCAGCCGAGGGTCTCGGCCATCAGGTAGCCTTCCAGCACGGGACGCGCCTTGTCCTCGCAGCCTGTCATCACCAGGCTCGGCACTGTGATCTCTTCGAGCCACTCCATGCGATCCTCCCGGGTCACGAAGCTGCGCCCCACCGCCACCAGGCTGGCCACCTTGTCCAGCGGCCAGTTCGCCAGCCGAGCCTTGAAACCGGCCATCAGGGCCGGATCCGGCTGGTTGGCGAAAAACAGCGGCGCCACCTGATCGATGATGGGAGGCGGCAGGTTGCCCCGCTGCTCGATGGCGGCGAGCATGGCGAGATAGCGCTCGCAGGTGATCTGGGGCTCCCAGCCGACGAAGGTGTCCATCAACACCAATCCCTTGAGACGGGTCGGCGCCAGTCTGGCCAGCTCCATGCCCCACATGCCGCCGATGGAGAGGCCGATGAGCACGAACTCCTCGACGCCGAGGGCATCGAGCAGGGCCAGGTGATCCCGGGCCAGGGTGGCCAGGGTGCAGGGGCCCTCCGGCACGGGATCTGAATCCCCGTGACCCCAGAGCTCAGGCACTATGCAGCGGTACTGCCCCTTGAGAGCCTGGATCTGCGGTGCCCACATGCTGCTGTCCCACAGATAGCTGTGCCCCAGCAGTAGCACAGGCCCCTGCCCTTCATCCAGATAGGCCAGGCGACGCCCTGCTATCTCCATCATTTTCTTCATGTTTTCTCCTATGACCCGCTAGCTGGCGCCAGTGTAGCACGAGGGGCAGCCGCCTGACCTCCCCAGACGGGCGAGGCCTCCCGCCAGCCTGCGAGCGGGCAATAAAAAGCCGGTCGTCAGACCGGCAAAAGGCATTGAAGATAACGGAAAACCTGGCGTCATCAGACGCGGATATATTTGGCCGTGCGCGGGAAGGCTTGCTCCTTGGCATCGAACAGGTAGCAGGCCTCGGCCGGGATGCCGACGCTGTAGGTCTGGCCGGTGGCCACGTCCACGTCAGAGCTCGCCTTGACGGTGAAGTCGTGACCATCCACGTCCATGTAGACGAAGGACTCGGCCCCCAGGTGCTCGGCCACCTGCACCACACCGCTCACCTTGCTGTCGGCATGGGCGTGATCCAGCGGCACCAGGTGCTCGGGGCGAATGCCCAGTTCCACCTTGTCACCGACCGCACCGCGGCGGGCATCCACCCGCACCCGCACGGTATCGCCGGAAGTCAGCTTGACCACGGCCTCCTGCTCACCGATCTCCTGCAACTCGCCGGAGAGGAAGTTCATCTTGGGAGAGCCGATGAAACCCGCCACGAACTTGTTGTCCGGGTTGTGGTAGAGCTCGAGCGGGGTGCCAAACTGCTCCAGGTTGGTCTCGGCCTCACCCTTGAGAGGGCTCAGCACCACGATGCGGTTGGCCAGGGTCATGGCCTCCACCTGATCGTGGGTCACGTAGATGATGGTGGAGTTGAGCTCCTTGTGCAGCTTGGCAATCTCGATGCGCATCTTGACCCGCAGGGCCGCATCCAGGTTCGACAGCGGTTCGTCGAACAGGAACACCTGAGGCTGCTGGACGATGGAGCGACCGATGGCCACCCGCTGGCGCTGACCGCCGGAGAGGGCCTTGGGCTTGCGGTCGAGCAGGGGCTCGAGGCCGAGGATCTCGGCGGCGCGCATCACCCGCTTGTGGATGTTCTCCTTGTCCATCTTCTTGAGCTTGAGGCCGAAGGCCATGTTCTCGTAGATGTTCATGTGCGGGTAGAGGGCGTAGGACTGGAACACCATGCCCACGTTGCGCTCCACCGGCGGCACGTCGTTCATGTAGCGACCGCCGATGGTCAGCTCGCCGCTGGTGATGTCTTCCAGGCCCGCGATCATCCGCAGCAGGGTGGACTTGCCGCAGCCGGACGGGCCGACGAAGACGATGAACTCCCCTTCCTTGATGGCCAGATTGATGTTGCGCAGGGTGTCCTTGTGGACCGCCGGATCATAGTTCTTGCGAACCTTGTTGAGTACTACTTCAGCCATGTCGAGCTCCGCTCTTGAATCTTTGCAAATCGTGATGGCGGGGGGAGAGGGCTCCCCCGGCCATGAACCTTAACCTTTGACGCCACCGGCAGTGAGACCACCTACCAACCAGCGCTGTGCCAGCAGGAATACGACGGTGATCGGCAAACCAGACAGCACTGCTGCTGCAGCGAAGTCACCCCACAGATAGTTCTGCGGATAGAGGTATTGCTGGGCACCGACCGCCAGGGTCAGATTGTTCACATCCGACAGCAGGATGGACGCCACGGGCACCTCGGTGATGGAACCGATGAAGGCCAGAATGAACACCACCGCCAGGATGGGCACCGACAGGGGCAGCAGGATCAGCCTGAATGCCTGCCAGGGCGTCGCACCGTCGATGGCCGCCGCTTCCTCCAGGGAGGAGTCGATGGTCTCGAAGTAGCCCTTGATGGTCCACACGTGCAGGGCGATGCCCCCCATGTAGGCCAGGATCAGGCCGCCGTGGGTGTTGAGGCCGAGCCAGGGGATGTAGTCCCCAATCTTGTTGAACAGCGCATAGATGGCCACCAGGGCCAGCACCGCCGGGAACATCTGGAAGATCAGCATCCCCTGCAAGATGGTCTGCTTGCCACGAAAACGCAGGCGGGCAAAGGCATAGGCACAGGTGGTGGAGAGCACCACTATCATCAGGGCGGTGATGCCCGCGATCTTGATGGAGTTCCACAACCAGGTCAGTACCGGGAACGGCGGCGGCGTGATACTGCCGTCAGCGTTGGTGATAGACATGCCGAGCGCCAGCTTCCAGTGATCCAGGGTCGGATTGGTGGGGATGATCTCCCCCACCGAGAAGTTGCCGTTACGGAACGAGATGGCGATGACCATGATCACCGGGAAGATGATCAGCGCCAGGAAGGCCCACATGACCAGGTGGGTTGCCCACACCCGGTATTTGACTGATTTGGGTTGTACGATAGCCATTTTCGAGCCTCCTTACAGCTTGTCCGCTTTGGACAATTTCAGGTTGAGCAGTGCGAGCGCGCCGACGATCAGGAAGATGGCGGTGGCGATGGCACTGGCCAGACCGTAGTCCTGACCACCCGAACCCTGGAACGCGATCCGGTAGGTGTAGTTCACCAGCAGATCCGTGGTACCCGCCGGGGTACTGGCCCCGATGATGTCCGGTGCCCCGTTGGTCAACAGCTGGATAAGCACGAAGTTGTTGAAGTTGAAGGCAAACGACGCGATGAGCAGCGGAGTCAGCGGCTTCATCAACAGCGGTACCGTGATCTTGAAGAAGTTCTGTACCGGACCCGCCCCGTCCATGGCGGACGCCTCATAGAGATCTTCCGGAATCGCCTTGAGCAGGCCCATGCAGAGGATCATCATGTAGGGATAGCCGAGCCAGGTGTTGACGATGAGGATCATCATCTTGGCCAGGAAGGGGGTGGTGTACCAGTCCGGCTTGATGCCGAACGCCGCTTCCAGGAACAGGTTGATCTCGCCGAAGTTCTGGTTGAACAAGCCCTTGAACACCAGGATGGAGATGAACGCCGGTATGGCGTAGGGCAGGATCAACATGACCCGGTAGAAACCACGGCCGCGCAGTTGTTCCCACTGTACCAGGCAGGCCATCACCATGCCGATGGCCAGGGTGAAGGCCACGGAGCAGGCGGAGAAGATCACCGTCCAGACGAAGATCTGCATGAAGGGACCCTGGATACCCGGGTCTGTCATGATCCGCACGAAGTTCTTCCAGCCCACGCTGACCACGAAGCCCGGTGCCAGCCCCTTGCCGACGAACTGGCCATCCGCGTCGATGTACTGGTAGAAGCCGGTGTCGGGGTTGGGCAGCATCAGCTCGCCGGTCTGGTTGTCACGCAGCAGGTTGACATCCTTGATCATGACCCCGGACTTGAGCACTGCGCCGTCCACCAGCTGGGTGTAGAGCGGTTTTTGCGCCGCAAACTTGCGCAGGCTGCTCATGGTCAGGTGCACGCTGCCGTCCGGCAGCACCAGATCCAGGGCATTGAGATGGCTGCGGTGATCGACGATGGCGCGAATGGGCGCCGCCTGGCCGACCGCTTCCCCGTTCAGGGGCTGCAGTTGCACGGTTTCAGGCTCACTCGGTGCGCTGCCCTCGCGAACGGCCAGGGTGTGCGCCTTGTTGTTCTGCAGGTGAAGAGGCTGGCTGATGAAGGATTGGTCATCCTGCTGCAACAGCAACTGGTACTGACCCTTGTCCCCACCCAGCAGGGTGAAGTCGAATTCGCCCCCCGCCACCTTGTAGATCTTTTTCAGATGGAAATTGCGTGCCTGCTCGAGGGAGAGCAGGTTGGTGCCCGAATAGTTGGTGAAGGCGATGCCGATCGTGTAGGCAAGAGGGAAGATGATAAACACCACCATGCCAGCCACACCGGGGAAGATATAGCGGTGGGCATAGGTCTTCTTGTTCATGAAGACATACAGCCCGACGGAAACCACCACCAGATCCAGCAGCGCGAACACCCACTCACCGCTGGCATACATCATCACGGCGGCATAGCCGTTGAGGATGGCGACCAGGGCAGCGATGGTCCACTTGAGCCAGGAGTGCTTAGCCTTCGGACCGGCATAGGATTCAATAGAAGGTACTACTTCCATGCCAATTAACCTTTATTACGCCAAGAGAGAGTTGAGAGAGTGGGAGGCCCGAAGGCCTCCCGGGTAGAGCATGCTTACTGGACGATACGCTTGGCTGCAGTATCCAGGGCTTCGTCAACGCTCTGACGGCCAGAGGTGACGTTCTTGAGGGCAGTTTCGAAGGAGGACCAGAAACGGCTCATCTCAGGCACGGACGGCATCGGCTCGCCATTCTGGGCGTTCTGCATGGTGGCCTTGATGTTGGCATCCGCTTCCAGGGTCTTCTGGAAGGACTTCAATGCCACGGCACCCAGCGGCTTGTCGGCATTCACCGGCGCCAGACCGGCATCGGTCAGCAGATAGTTCTCGAGGAACTCGATGGCCAGATCCTTGTTCGGGCTGGCGGCGTTGATGGTCGCACCCAGTACGCCAACGAAGGCCTTGGCCGGTTTGCCCTGCAGGGTCGGCAGCGGCGCTACGCCGTACTTGATGCCGCTCTTGTCCAGGTTGCTCCAGGCCCAGGGACCGTTGATCATCATGGCCACTTCGCCCTTGTTGAACTTGGCATCCATGACACCGTAGTCGATGCCCTTCTCCAGGTGACCGGACTTGATCATCTCGGAGATGTAGCCCACGCCCGCCTTGGCGCCCGCGTTGTTCACGCCGGTGTCTTTCACGTCATAACCGGTGGCGGTCTTCTTGAAGGCATAACCACCGTTGGCAGCCACCAGGGGATAGCTGAAGTAGGGGGTGTCATAGGCCCACATGATGGCGCGCTTGCCATTCTTCTTCAGATCTTCGTCGATCTTGGCGATCTCTTCGAAGGTCTTCGGCGGGTTCGGCAGCAGATCCTTGTTGTAAATCAGGCTGACGGCTTCAACTGCAACCGGGTAGCCGTAGGTCTTGCCGTCGACGGTCATGGCGTCCCAGGCGAACTGCTCGAACTTGGCCTTCTCGGCGGCATTCGGGGTCACCGGCACCAGCAGACCGGCCTTGACCCACTCACCGTAACGGTCGTGAGCCCAGAAGAAGATGTCGGGACCGTTGCCGGTGGCAGCGGCTTGCTGGAATTTCACTTCAACCTGGTCCGGGTGAGCCACGGTCACCTTGATGCCGGTCTCCGCTTCGAATTTCTTGCCGACTTCGGCCAGGCCGTTATAGCCCTTGTCACCGTTGATCCAGATGGTCAGCTGACCTTCGTCAATGGCAGCCGTGGCAGAGCAAGCCACACCCAGAGTAGCCAGACCGATCAGGGATGACAGCAATTTCTTTTTCATGAGCCTTTCCTTGTATAAGTTCCGCGCTGTAAGAGCATTGTGTGCAAGTGAATATTATCCCAAGCCGTGCATGCCTCACATGACACGCCTCGCATTTTTGAAATGCAATTACGTATTTTCTTCCAGAAAGTTCTGAAAACATTTTCTTATTTCCGCGAATACCGGGGGTTTATTCCCGTATTTTTGACTCCACAAGGAAATAAAATTACCAATCGGTAATAAAATTTCATGAATGAAAGGGGTTTCACCCCCATGAAAGCCCTTTCAAACCCTTTATTTTGTCCAATGTGTTAACAAAGTACCGAGTCCATTTCGATGTGCGCCATCCCCATAAATAAAAAGACACCCGGGGCAGCCCGGGTGTCTTTTTGCCGAAAATGGAGAGTGGATCACATTATGACTGGCGCAGCAGTTGATCCTTGAGGTTGGGGGGGACGCCACGGATGGTCAGCGTGTCGGTCTGGGGATCGTAAAACACGCGGCTGTTCAATAGCTTCTGCTCGAAGCTCAGGGTCAGACCACCGCCTGAACCGACGAATTTGGTGAGTCCCCGCAGGGTGGACCTGTCCGCCGGGAAACGATCTTCCAGTTCATATTCCTGGCCGATGAAACTGTAGAAGTCGAGATCCCCTTCATCTTTTGCAGCCAGTTCAGCCGAGAGTTCTTTTATCTCTATTTCTGCACCGGCACTGGCTTGCTCGGTGCAATATTGGAAGACCTGTTTCTTGTAATCATGGCGCTCGGCGGGCTCGAGTTGGCGGCTGTCGCAATAATCGTCCACCGCCTGCAGCAATCCCTTGTTTTGCACCTTGGCATCCATGCCTTCACGGGCACCCAGATAATCCATGAAGAAGTCCCCCAGCTTGCGACCGACCCGCCCCTTGCTGAAGGTAATATAACGGCGAGAATCGGGCTGGGTCTTCCACTCGGTCAGATCGATACGGGCCACCAGATTGAGTTTGCCGATATCCAGATACTGGATATGACGCAGCTCCAGCGCCTCGCTGACGGTGACGCTCTCCTTGCCTTCCAGGAGGGCGATCATCAGATAATCAACCCCCACATAGTTGTATTTGGCAAACAGCAGCACCCCCTGCTCTCCCAGGGCATGTTCCACCAGGTTCTTCACCAGCAGCTGGGTCATGGTCACGGAGAAGGGGACGAACTCAGTCTGCTCGGCGAGCAGCTGTTCGAGGGCGATGCGAAATGCGGGGGAAGGCTGTTTGGGGGCATCGCTCCCTTCTGCCTGCTCGGCGACGGCGGCTTCCGGGTCCGCGAAGAAGCCGAAGCCCTTGCCACCCTTGCCGTTGTAGATGCGATGCAGTTCAGCCATCAGCCCTTGCACCGCCTCGTCTGCGGGCAGGGTCTGGCTGCGGGTGTCGGCGTGCGGTTGACCATCGCCGCCCTGGCGCAGGGAGTGAAGAATGATCTTGTCGATATCGAGACTCATGTCACAAAGCCATAGTGTTAGCCGAAAGGGTGAAGTATTATAAGGCGCTTTGAACCGAGATGAACTGAAGATTATGCCCATCGTATCAAAGTACAATAACGAGCAGTTTGACGCCCTGATGAACGACCTGATCACCGCCCTGGAAAAGCACAAGGCGCCGGTGGATCTCAGTCTGATGGTGCTTGGCAACCTGACCACCAATATCATCAACGGTATGGCCCCGGCCCAGCGTCAGGCGATCACCGAGAAGTACATCCAGGCGCTCACCGCCTCGGTGAGTCTTCGTCACGATGCTCACTGAGTTTCTTCGCATTCTTTGACGTTTCTCAACCCTGATGGATCACTATGGTCGAAACCGGCAACCCCTATCGTGATAATGTCTCTCGCCTGATCACCTGGGGGCATTGGTTCTCCTTCTTCAACATCATCCTGGCCATGCTGATCGCCACCCGTTATCTGGGCTCCATCAGCTGGCCATCGACCACGCTCGGTGTCACCTATCTCATCATCAGCTGGATAGGGCATTTCTCGTTCCTGAGCTTCGTCACCTATCTGTTGACCATCTTCCCCTTGAGCTTCGTGCTGCCCAAGGAGCGGGTGCTGCGTTTCACCTCGGCCATCATCGCCACCCTGGCGCTGGTGCTGCTGCTCATCGACACCCAGGTGTTCCAGCTGTTCAAGTTCCACCTGAACGGTCAGGTGTGGCAATTGCTGCTGGATCAGGCCCAGACCGAGGAGGGCTCAATCTGGAGCATCATCTTCGTGGCGGTGCCCACCATCTTCCTGCTTGAGCTGCTGCTGTCAGCCTATGTATGGCGCAAGATCAACAAGCGCAAGCGCCGCCAGTACGGCAATCAGGTCGGGCTGGCCCTGCTGGTCTGCTTCATCCTGACCCATCTGGTCAACAGCTGGGCCGATGCGACCCTCTATCAGCCCATCACCATGCAGCGGGCCAACTTCCCCCTCTCCTACCCCATGACGGCGCGCAGCTTCCTGGCCAAGCACGGCTGGCTGGATCTGGAGCAATACGAGAAGAAGGCCGAGAGCCAGGGCAGTGCCGAACACAGGCTGATCTATCCCCTGCGCCCCCTCAACGTGAGCGCCCCGGTTGAGCACATGAACCTGCTGGTCGTGGTGGTGGATTCCCTGCGGGCGGACATGCTCAACAACATCAACATGCCCAATCTGCAGCGCTACGCAGACAATCATCTCAATTTCCGCCAGCACATGAGTGGCGGCAATGACGATGTCATGGGGATGTTCGGGCTCTTCTACGGGTTGCCCGGCCACTATTACGACGACATCAGTGCCGACAAGCGCCCTCCGGTGCTGTTCGACGAGATGCTGCGCCAGGACTACCAGTTTGGCCTGTTCGGCTCGCTGGAAGATGCCCAGAAGTACCGCCAGAGCCTGCTGGCCGGCCTGCGCAAGCAGGTGTTTGTCTCCGAACAGACCGACGATACCCGCCTGATCGGCGACTGGCAGCAGTGGCTCGGCAAGCGCTCGACCGATCGCCCCTGGTTCTCCCTGGTCTATCTGTCGAGCCCGGGGGATTATCAGGTGCCCGCCGATGTGAAGGGCCCCTTCCAGCCTGAGCTGACCCGCTTCAACCCGGCGACGGCCTATCGGTCCGAGAATCTGCAGAAGCTGGAGAATCGCTACAAGAACACCGTCTTCTATACGGATCAGCTGCTCGAGCAGATGCTGGATCAGTTGCAGCAGCAGGGCCTGAGCGAGAAGACCATCGTCGTCATCACTTCCAATCACGGTCAGGAATTCAACGAAACCCAGAGCAACAGCTGGGGTTATGGCAGCAACTACTCCCCCTATCAGGTGCAGGTGCCCTTCGTACTCGCCTGGCCAGGGGCCGAGGAGAAGCCTCAGGAGCAGGCCAGCAGCCACCTGGATCTGGTGCCGACCCTGATGAAGGGCATGCTGGGCGTGCGCAACCCGCCGCGAGACTACAGCATTGGCCGCAGCCTGTTCGATATCAGTCCGCGCAACTGGCTGCTGGCGGGGGATCAGAATGACTTCGCCATCTACCAGGACAACACCATCACCCACTTCAACAAGCAGGGGGATTTCGAGTTGCTGGATCGCGCGAGCTACAAACCCATCAAACACGGTACGCCGGATATGGGGGCCATGATCCAGGTGATGAACGAGCTCAATCGCTTCTATCGCTCCCCCTGATCGGCGCGATAAGTGTCACCAGGCCCGCCTTCATGGCGGGCTTTTTTTATGGCCTCCCGGGCCCACCTTTCCCCTGCTGTCTCGCAGACGTTTGCGCTGCTTTTCGATTTCCATCCGGAATACCTCATCAACTGCTAATGAGTTATCAGTCAGAAAAAGTCCAATCCGATCAAGATCATAAAAACAAAATGATAATGATTATCAATCGTTGAACTAAAAAGATTCATCTGCAATAATCCGCGCCCTTCAGGCTTAAATAACAATCATTATCAACAATGAAAACACTACTGCACTACTGGCCCATGCTGCTGTCCGGTACAGCTTTGGCTGCCAGCGATCCGGCGAGGATCGACTCAACCGACATGAATCCGGAACTCAAGGCGCGCGAGACCATCGTGGTCAAGGGCCAGCGAATAGAGCAGAAGTTATCCGACGTGTCCGGTGCCATCACCGTCATCACCGAGGAAGACCTGGATCGTCAGGTGGCGACCGAACTCACCGACGTGTTCAAGAACGAACCCGGTGTCTCGGTCACCGGCTCCGCAGGCCGGCCCCAGAACATCATCATCCGCGGCATGGGCGGCAACCGGGTGCTGATCATCAAGGACGGGGTTCGGGTCAGCGACGGCTTCGGCGCCGACGATCTCAACGACAAGGTGGGCCGCTTCAGCTTCGACCTCGATGACGTCAAGCAGATCGAAGTCGCCAAGGGGGCTGGGTCATCCCTGCATGGCTCGGACGCCATCGGCGGTACCATCGTCATCAGCACCAAGCAGCCGGAAGACTACCTGCAGGGTCAGGATGCCTACCTCAGCAGCAAGGTGCTGCAAGACGGCAGCTCAGACAAGCAGAAGCTCAGCGCCACCGGCGCCGCCAGAATCATGGATACCGAGCACCTGCTGCGGGTCTCCGGCTGGCAGGGGCACGAAACCGCCAACTATGACGAGAGCCGCATTCCGGCGGATCTGGACGGGCTCAGTGCCTCCACCAGCTCCCGCTTCCAGCTAAGCGACCATCACCTGCTGCGCCTCGAGCTCGACTATTTCGAGGACAATGCCGAGCGGGATCAGGGGCCTCTCGAAGTCCCCCAGCCAGACGGCAAGTGGCAGGTGCGCCAGTACCGGGAAAATGCCAGCCAGAAAACCCAGGGGGGCAAGCTCGGCTGGGAGGCCAGCGACCTGGGCACCCTGCTGGCCGACAGCTTTACCTGGAGTGCCTACGGCAACCACTCCAAGAACACTGCCAACAAGCGCAGCCTGCTGCAAAACGATCTGCTGAGCGGCTATCCCCGCTATCGCAGCGAGCGGGAACTCGCCACCTTCACCGAAGACAGGGTCGGCACCGAGCTGGATGTGCGCCGGGATCTCGTCACCGGCGATATCGCCCACAAGCTGAGTTACGGCCTGGAGCTGGAGCGCACCACCCACGAGCGGCCGGTCGAAAAACTGAGCCTGGAGGCCGGCGTGCCCCAGCCCCAGCAATCCGCCCCCTTCAGCCGTGCCCGCACCGACCGGGCCGGGGTCTGGCTGAGTGACGTGGCCTCCCTCGGCCAGTGGCAGTTCACCCCTACCCTGCGCATGGATCACCAGTGGCTCAAGCCCCTCGATGGCAGCAATGGCGAAAACCACAGCTGGCACCTCTCCCCGAGCCTGGCCACCAGCTATCGCTTCAACGAGGAGTGGCGCAGCTGGCTGAGCTACGCCAACGGCTTCCGTGCCCCCTCCTATGACAAGGTATACGGCAACATCCCCCACTACTTTGCCCTGCCACCGTTCGAGATCATCGCCAATACCGAGCTGGAGGAAGAGACCAGCCACAGCTTCGAATGGGGGGTCAGCGGCGAGGGGGAGAACTGGAGCATCAAACCGTCCCTCTTCTACAACCGTTACTACAACTTCATCGACTGGCGGGAAGTGGGCATGCGCCTGCGCGACGGCGTCTACCTGCGTCAGTATCGCAACGTGGCCAAGGCCGAGACCTGGGGCGCCGAAGTGGCCGCCAGCTACTGGCTGACCCCGGAGTGGGAACTCGCCACCAAGCTCGGCTGGGTTGACGGGGAAGACAGTCAGGGCGAGGCCCTGCGTACCCTCACACCGCTGGAAGGCAACACCCGCCTCACCTATCAGGCCAATGCCTGGAGCCTCGGCCTGCAGGCGGACTACGCCGCCGCCATGAACCGGGTGCCCACTTGCAGCAACAGCCTGACCAGCAGCCAGGGTGACTGCTTGAAGAGCGCCGGCTGGTTCAGCATGGCGATGACCGCCGACTGGCAGGTTACCGATGCCCTCAAGGTCAACCTCAAGCTCGATAACCTGTTCGACACCCGCTACACCCGCTATCAGGATGTGGCCGGGCTGGAAGCCGGTACCGACGCCGATCTGTTCACCCAGACAGGCCGCTCCCTGAGCGCCAGCCTGCGCTACACCTTCGTGGGGCTCTGATGCGTCGCCTGTTGATACTGGCCAGCCTGCTGGCCATCCCGGCCCTGGCCGAGGAAGAGGCGCCGCTCATCCCGGAGCGTCCCGCGCTGATGAAAGGCAGCATCGCCCGGGTCGACCCCTACGGCGGCTGGCGCGATGACAGTCGCAGTTCACCCGAGCTGTTGACCCTGCTGCGCGAGCAGAACCGCTGGACCGAGCAACGGCTCGCCGACCTGCAACCCCTGGTCAAGACCCTGCAAGGGGAGTGGCAGCGCCAGGCCAGGGGCGAACCCATGCCCGTGGCGTGGTTGAGCCAGGCCGGCAGCCAGTGGCGCATGGGCGCCGATGGCAGCCTGTGGCAGCGCACGGACGAGCAGGCGGAGCCACGCCAGCGGCTGGCGCCGCGCCAACCGGCAGAAGGCTACTACGAGCTTGCCGCCTGGGCGCTGCACCCGAACGGCCATTGGCTGGCGCTGGCCGAGGACAGCCGTGGCGATCGGGATTACCGCATCACCCTGCTGGACCTTGCGAGCGGCAAAACCCTGGCAACTCTGCCCCATCGCGCCAGCGATCTGCTCTGGAGCCTGGACGGCAAGACCCTCTACACGGTGGCCAACGAGCGCAGCACCCTGCGCCCCTGGCAACTGCAAGCCTGGCAGAACGGCAAGGAGACCCTGGTGTACGAGGAAGCCGATCCCGCCTGGCTTATCGGCCTCTACCGCACCACGGATCGGCGTCACCTGATCCTGCAGAGCAACAACCACAACAGCTCGGAGCAATACCTGCTGGATGACGGCAAGGCGACCCTCATCAAGGAACGCCAGCGCGGGCTCGAGTACTACCTGGATACCCAGGGCAGCCGGGTGCTCATCAAGAGCAATCGGGATGGGGATCTCGGTCTCTATCAGGCCGGCAGCCTGACCGAGGCAGGGAGTCAACCCTGGCGCCCGCTCTGGTCCGGCAAGGGCCACAGCCTCGAGAAGTGGCGCCTGTTTGAGCACCACACCGTGCTGCAATATCGCAAGGAAGGGGACGACTGGCTCGACGTGCTGGATGCCGACGGCAAGCTGCGTCACAGCGTCCCCCTGACCGAGGGCGCCGGCACGGCCTGGATCCAGGGCAGTCAGGATCCGGCCGACACAGGGATTCTCATTCGTCGTCAGGGCATGGCCGAGGCGCCGCACCAGCGCTGGCTGAGTCTGGACTCGGGTCAGTGGCAGGACGATGACACCCGGGCGGTCGCCTCCCCCTATCAGAGCGAGCGACGCTGGATAGTGGGCAAGGACGGCGTCAAGGTGCCCGTCTCCCTGGTGTGGCGCAAGGACATCACCACCCCCAAGGCGCTGCTGCTCTACGGCTATGGCGCTTACGGCACCCCCATGCGCCCCTACTACCAGCCCAGGGTATTGAGCCTGCTGGATCGCGGCTTCGTCTACGCCATCGCCCATGTGCGCGGTGGCGGCCTGCTCGGCGACCCCTGGTATCGGGAAGGCCGTGGCCAGCAAAAGCAGCACAGCGTGGATGACTTCCTGGCGGTGGCCGAGAGCCTCTCCCGGGATCCCGCCATCGATCCGGCCCGGCTGTTCGCCATGGGTGGCAGTGCAGGCGGTCTGCTGGTGGCGGCAGCCTTGAACCAGGCGCCGACCCGTTTCGCTGGGGCCGTGCTGCAGGTGCCCTTCGTCGACATGCTGGGCACCATGACCGACCCCGAGCTTCCCCTCACCCGGCAGGAGTATGCGGAATGGGGCAACCCGGCAAATACCGACGATTATGCTGCCATACGCCGATTAAGCCCCTATGACAATCTGCATGAGGCTCACTACCCGCCACTTTATGTGACGGCAGGCCTGCATGACAGTCAGGTCCCCTACTGGGACCCCCTCAAGTGGCTGGCCCGCCTGCGTGTCCACAGCACGGGGACGGGTCCCTATCTGCTCAACACCGAGCTCGAGGGGGGGCACCTGGCCAACCCCAACACCGCCACCCAGCGGGCCGCCCAGGAGTATGCCTTCCTGCTCGACCTGGCCGGAGTCAAACACTGATGCCAGCACTCAATCTTCCTGTTTTGGAGTCATTTATGAAGCCCTCTTCCCTGGCCCTCTGGCTGGCGGCCACCCTGCTCGCCCAGCCCCTCGTCGCGGCCGAGCTCATCTATGTCGATGAGGCGCCGCTCTCCACCACGCCCCAAGCCTGGCTCGAACAGCGCCTCGGCGTGACCCTGACCCCCGACTATGACAGGGCCAGCCTGCTCGGCCATCACTACAGTTTCCGCCAGCAGGTCAACGGCCTGCCGGTGGCCACCACCCAGGCCGCCGTCAGTCTCGACGCCGCCGGCAAACCCTGGCGCCTCTATCACAACCTGCGCCCGCTCCAGAGCACCCAGGCCGGCTGCGATCCCAGCACGGACCTGGATCCCCTGCTCACCAGCCTGCGGGATGCGGGAGCCGAGATTGACTCTCTCGGCCCGGTGGAGGCCTGGTACTGGCGCGACGGGGAGACCCTGACGCCGGCCCTGCGTCTGCGCATCCGCGAACATCGGGATGGCAACGCCAAGGCGGCCTACCAGCAGCTGTTTGCCAGCTGTGATGGCAGCCAGGAGCTCGGTCGCTGGCTCGATGCCGCCACCACCACGCCGACGGACCCTGCCGATGCCGGCGACGTCAGCGTAGAGGCGCGGGTGTTCGATCCGGACCCCCGCACCCAGTTGCAAGATGCCAGCCTGGTCTGGCACGAATCCCTGGTACTTGCGGATGCCGCCTATCAGGACAGGGTCGCCCTGCCGGTCACCCTGCGCGGCAGCGACTATGTACTGAGCGGCCCCAACGCCCGGGTGGTGGATGCCATGGAGCCCAACACGGCACCCTACAGCGCCGACAATCCGCAGGCATTTCGCCTGACCCGGGATGATATCGGCTTTGCCGACATCAATGCCTACTACCACCTGGATCTCGCCCAGCGCCACATCAAGGCGCTCGGCTTTGCGGATCTCATCCCGGGTGCCATCGATATCGATACCGATTCCGGCTATCAGGACAACTCCCTCTATGACCCCTTCGAGCGCAGGCTGGAGCTGGGTCGCAGCGGGGTGCCCGATGCCGAGGATCCCATGGTGGTCTGGCACGAGTTCGGTCATGCGGTGCAGCACCACATAGTGCCGGACATGGGGGACGAGGCGGATTGGGGCGCCATCGGCGAGGGCTTCAGCGACTATCTGGCCGCCAGCCATCGTCAGCGCAGCGAAGCGGGCCGCAACTTCGAACCGGCCCTGGTATTCAACTGGGATGCCCGTTTCACCGATCGTGCCCCGCGCCAGCTGGACGACATGCGCGCCCGCTACCACCCGGACTACACCTACCCGGCCCACAGAACCGTCAACGGCAGCAACGGCGATCAACTCTGGGGCACCCCCTTGTTCCAGGCCCTGCTGGCCTCGGTCGCCGAACACGGCGAAGCGGCGCGCGATGAATTCGATCGTCTGATCATCGAGTCCCACTTCGGCCTGGGCCCGGCCATCAAGATGCCGCAGCTAGCCCGCCTCACGGTGGAAACCGCCGAGCGGCTCTATCCGGCCCGTCACTACGGCCGTCATCTGGAGCAGGCGTTCCGCCAGCACGGTCTGTTGCAGGCCCCCGTCAACCTGGCCCTGGCCGATGGCAGTGCCATCGAACTGGGTCAACCCCAGTCCGTGGTGCTCACCTTGAGCAACCCGGGCAACAGCCCGGTGACCCTGCACAGCCTGGCCCTGGCCCTGCCGAGCGGCTTGCAGGCCGATCCTTATCAGTGGCAGACCAGCACCCTGGCGGCGGGGGCCAGCATGAACACCACCCTGCGTCTGCAAGCCCAGAGCCCCCTCGCCTGTGGCGATGTGGCCGAGCTGCCCCTGACCTTGGGCCTCACCGGCGCCAGTCCGAGCGAGCGTCAATGGCAGCAGTCCCTGAGCCTGCCCATCGGTACCCCTGTCATCGCCCGGGCGAGCGGCCAGGCCCAGACCCTCAAGGATGCCCAGAGCACCGACGAGAAGGGACTGAGTCAGGCCAGCCTGGTGATGGCCAGAAGCGATGCCCGCGTGAGTGGCGAGCTGCTGCTGAATATTGACTTGCAGCACGAGGCCCTAGACGAGCTGGAGATCTGGCTCAACTCCCCCTCCGGCACCCGGGTGCAGATCTGGGACAAGGGCCACAGCCCGCTGCCACGACTCAAGGGGACCTTCCCGACCGATCTGCAATCCCTCCAGTCCCTGAGCCTGTTCAATGGCGAGCCACTGGCGGGCCAATGGACCCTGGAGATCGTCGACAACGCCCCCGGCAAACAGGGTCGTCTCAACAGCTGGAGCATCAGCCAGCGCATCGGTGCCCAGTGCGGCGAGCCCATCCCCCAGCCGGATGACGGCATCCTTCACTTCAACGTCCCCGACAGCAGCGGAGGCGGTGCCTTCAATCTGCTCTGGCTGCTGCCGCTGGCGTTCTGGCGTCGATGGAGCCGTCGCGGCTAAAGACCCGATCAACCCTTAATCAAGCGCGAGGGGCCGGTGCCCCTCCAAGGAACAAAGATGAAGATGAGAATGACCCCGCTGGCCTGCTTGCTGGCGCCCCTGCTCACCGCCTGCGGCGGTGGTGGCACGGATGAGGCCCCCCTGGCGGCGCCGGACTATCACCTGACGGTCAACCTGCCCCAGGCGGGCACCCTTTGTGTCAACCTCAACCAGAACGAGAGCTGCGATGCCGGTGAACCCGAGGTCAGCGGCACTGCCGGTGCCCGCCAGCTGAACGGCACCTCTCCCGCCCTGCTGACCAGCCCGCTGCTGTTCATCCCGACGGATGCCGCGGCCCTGACCCTGACCCACCCGGCGGCACGTCTGGATGGTCAAACCCTCACCCCGACCCCGCTCAGTACCTTGCTGCAGGTGCGCATCGGTGACGGCATTCCCCCCGCCCAGGCGCTGACCGCCCTGCTGGCGGATCTGGCCCCCCTGCAGCCGGGCCAGGATCTGGCCGCCCTCGGCCAGCTTGAGGCGTTCAACCAGGCCCTCGCCGAACTGGCGCTGGCCGCCCTCGACGATGCCACTACCCTGCCGGGCGTGGCGGCCAATGAACGTCGCCGCCAGATCTGGCAGGGTCTGATGACCCTGCTGCCCGAACTTGGCCAACATTTTGCGCAAAGCCCCGAACTGTTGAGCTTGCAATCCCGTCTCGCCGACGTGCTGAGACAGCAACAACCCAGGGCCCTGGTCACCGCCAGCGGCGTCACCACCTACACGGACGGGGTGGACTACCTGCTGACCAGCGAGCCTGCGGATCACCCAGGTCAGGATGCCAGCCTAAAGCAGTCCCCCTTGCGTTATCGCAAGCTCGACAGCCAGGGACAGCCGCTGCCAGACAGTGCCACCCAGTGGGATTGCGTGGAAGATCTCAACACCGGCCTCGTCTGGGAGAAGAAGCTGGATGATCCGGACAGCCCGCGGGATCTGCACCGGGTCTTCGCCTGGGAATTTGGCAACTATCACCCAAGCCAGGATGAGCGGGACTACGCCTGCCCCGATGGCGATGCCATCTGCTCCACCGAGGAGTACCGTCAATGGCTCAACAGCCAGAAGTTGTGCGGCATCCAGACGTGGCGCCTGCCCCACAATCAGGAGTTGATGAGCCTGCAGCATTTCGGCTCCCTCACTCAGCAAGATGGCCAGGTGGTCAGCATGGATGTGCGCTACTTCCCGGATGTTGGTCCCTCCAACGGGGACTACGATGGCATCTACTGGAGCCAGACCCTGACCCCGTCCAGACGCCTTGAGAGTGTGCCCATCGCGGTCCTGGGTCCCCAGTTCCTAGGGGAGGATCCGGGCGCCGATTATCCCTATGCGGTCCAGAATCCCGATGAAGTCAATGCCCTGCAACTGCGCCTGGTGGCCGAGGTAACCCGATGAACAAGTTTCTCCTGACTCTGCTGCTCAGTCTCTGCAGCCCGCTGGCCCTGGCCATCGCCATCTGTGACGACAGCCTGCCCAGAACCAGTCCGACGTCCCGCTTCCTCGATCACGGCAACGGCACGGTGACGGACAGAGCCTCCGGCCTCACCTGGATGCGCTGCCAACTGGGACAAAGTTGGCAGGGCAACAGCTGCAGCGGCGAGCCGACCCGCCTCTACTGGCAACAGGCCCTGCTGACGGCCGAGCGGATCCGCACCGAATCCAATCACACCCTCTATGGCTTTGGCGGTCACACCGACTGGCGTCTGCCCACCATCAAGGAGCTCACCAGCCTGCTGGAATCGGCCTGCTACAAACCGGCATTGAACGAGACCATCTTCCCGCGGGCCATGGCCGGTGACGGCAAAGAGGTGAACGACGGCTATGTCTATCTCTGGTCCTCCACGCCCTTCCCCGCGGGCAAGACGGTGGCCTACCTCGACATCACCAGCGGTTCTGTCGGACTGCGCGCCCCCAGCGCCTGGGCCAAGCAGGTGCTGCTGGTTCGCTGACCAATGAAAGGGACCGGATCCCCAGGATCCGGTCCCTTCCCATATATAGAAGGCGTATATTTGTGAGGCGCCTCGTCAAAAAAGCATCAAATTACGTCATTGCGTGCCGGTTCATGCAGGTTTTGCCCCCCGGGGCGCTGGAATGAAACCGGCAGAGCGGTTAGTCTAGCGGCGTTGAACCAACCCCATGAGGTACAGATGAAAACCGTATTGCGTTTTAGCCTGCTGGGCGCCTTGTTATTGGGCGGCCATGCCTTCGCCGCCGAGCCTAAAAAATTCGATATCAGCATGTTCCCCGCCGCCGAAGTGAACCAGGAACGTGTCGTGATCCGTCTGCCGGAAGTCGAGAATGAAGCGGACATGATGGTCGAGCTGCAGGTCGGCAAGAAGATGCTGGTGGACTGCAACCTGCCGCGTTTCGCCGGCAACCTGGAACAGCACAGCGTCAAGGGCTGGGGCTACAACTACCTGGCACTTGGCCAGGTCTCCGGCCCCGTCAGCACCCTGATGGCCTGCCCGGATGGCCAGAAGAAGGAGACCTTCATCCAGATCTACGGTCAGGGCTTCTTCGTGAACTACAACTCCAAGCTGCCCTTCGTCATCTATGTGCCGCAGGAGTATGAAGTACGCTACCGCCTGTGGCGTGCCGACAACCTGGCCCAGCCAGCCATGATCGAGTGAGTATTGAAGCTCAGGTTCAGCGGCTTCACCCAGACTCAAATAAAGCGCCATTTGGCGCTTTATTTTTTGGCTTTTGTCTGTCAAACAGTGACGTTTCCTTTACAGAAACTGACATAACTCCACTATTTTTCAGGCTTTTTTGTGTCCGGCAGCGCAAAATCCCGGTGCGGGATGAGACAAAGGCCTTTCGATGAAAGATATTTATTAACATAGTAAAAAAATTGATTTTGCACTCTGCGACGGCCTGATGATACTTGCCCGCAAAGGTCAAACTAACCAGAACAAGAGACTATGAGCTTCGAATCAGATAAGCGTTTCAATGACTTCAAACATTTCCCCCGTGGCCTGCGTCGCAGCGGTGAATTTACCGTCGCCGAAGCGGACAGTCTGGAAAAATACGGTACCGTCATGCTGGCGCTCTATCAGGGCAATCTGGCCCCCCGTGATGATGTCGAAACCGCCTTTATCGAGCAGGTGAAATCCGGCGCCGCCGGCAGCAACCCCCACGCCAAGGTGTGGTTCAAGTATCTGAAGGTCATCGGCCCCAAGCGGGTGCACCGCCTGTGCACCGTGGCCGGTGGTGCCAACGAAGATGCCGGTGGCAGCTTCGAGAGCAGTGGCGGTGGTGGCAGTGACGAGTCCCTCGATTAATGGATACCGAACTGCTTCGGACCTTTATCGAGGTGAGCAAGACCCGGCACTTCGGCCGGGCTGCTGAGAATCTCTACCTGACCCAGTCGGCGGTGAGCTTTCGGATCCGCCAGCTCGAGCAGCAGCTCGGGGTCAGTCTGTTTGCCCGGCATCGCAACAACATCCGCCTGACCGCCTCCGGCGAGCGGCTGTTGCCCTACGCCGATGCCATCTTGCACACCCTGGGCCGCGCCAAGCAGGACGTGGCCCTCTCCCCCGGGTTCAGCCAACAACTCGCCATCGGTGCCCCTGCGGTATTCTGGGAACTCGATTTCAACGACTGGCTCAATCACGTCTATGCCCTGGCTCCCGGTCTCGCGGTACGCCTCGAAACCGCATCGCGCGAGCACCTGTGCCGCCAGCTGCTGGAGCGCTCCCTCGACCTGGCCCTGCTCTCCGAGCCGACCAAGATCGACGAGATTGCCCTGCACCCCATCGGTGAACTGGTGTTCGAACTGGTGAGCCGGGATGGCAGCGCCAACGCCGACAGCCTGATGCAGATGCCCCATATTCATCTGGATTGGGGTACCAGCTTCGAGGCCCAGCCGAGCCGGTTGCAGAGCCTGCAGAAGACGCCGGTGCTGCACTCGAGCTCCGCCAACATGGCGTTGCAGTTCGTGCTGGCCAACGGTGGCGCCGCCTATCTGCCACGGCGGATGGTGAGCCCCTTCCTGGAGCAGGGCAAACTGCACCTGGTGGACGGGGCCCAGGCCCTGAGCCGCCCACTCTACCTCGCCTATCTGGAGAAATCCGATCGCCGGGAGCTCATCGATCAACTGCTGACCCTGCCCCTGGGCTGGGATGGCGCGGATCTGCGGCTGCCCGCCACGCCATGAGTCAGCTGCTGTGAGCACGGCAGGCTGAATGGGGGCTATTGCGGCCCCATGTCATGCTGCCTGATTGCAGTTTTACCTCATCATTTATCTGCGTGATTCAAGAAAGGCAGCGCGAGTGAAACGAAAAAGGGACCTGATGGCCCCTTTTGTCTGGGTAAAAACCGGGTGTCAGCCGTGGTGGCGACGATCGTTGGCCTGGGCCAGCAGCATGCGGCTTTCGCGCAGGAAGTCGTCCGCCTTCTCGCCAAAGTAACCGGAGACCTCGGAGAAGGCATCGATGAAGCCCGCCCGATCCCCCCGTTCCAGCAGCCCCAGCGCCTCGCCGAAGTTCTGGTAGTAGCGGCGGATCATGGCGAGGTTCTGCGGTGACGACAGGATGATGTCGGCGTAGAGGTGGGGATCCTGGGCAAACAGCCGTCCCACCATGGCGAGCTCCAGCCGGTAGATGGGGGAGCTCAGGTTCAGCAGCCTGTCCAGATTGGCCTGCTCCCGGGAGAGGTGCAGACCATAGGCGAAGGTGGCGAAGTGGCGCAGCGCCTGGATGAAGGTCATGGCCTCGTCGTGAGCCTTGGCCTCCACCTGCTGCAAACGGGCCCCCCAGATGGTCATCTGATCCAGCAGCCACTGGCTGGCGGCGGGTTCCCGCCCCTGACAGCAGACGATCACCTGCTTGGCGAGGCTCGCCACGTCGGGCCCGAACATGGGGTGCAGCCCCAATACAGGGCCCTTGTGCACCGCCATCATATGGGCAAGGGGCTCCGTCTTGACGCTGGTCACATCCACCAGCAGGCAGTCGGCGGGCAAGTGGCCGAGCCGGTCGATGATGTCGCAGGTCACGTCGATGGGCACCGCCACCATCACCATGCCGGCGCCGCTCAGTATCGCGTCGGCGCGCGGCCAGTCGGCCTGCTCCAGGCTCTCGATCCGGTAACCCGACAGGCTGAACAGCTGGCCGAACAGGCGACCGAGCTGGCCCTGTCCGCCGATGATCACCACCTTGCCGAGGGTCGGATTCATGCACTTGAAGTGATGCTCCTTGTCACTGGCGGATTCGAGAATATAGGATTCGCGCATCACCCGGCGCAACACATCCTCGATAAGATCCCCGGGCACCCCCAGGGTCTCGGCCTCGGCGCGGCGGCGGGCCAGCATGCTCGCCTCCCTGTCCGGCGCATAGATGGGCAGGCCATGACGGCTCTTCACCTCACCCACTTCCCCCACCAGGGCCAGACGGGCGGCCAGCAGATCGATCAGCTGCTTGTCCACCGCGTCTATCTTGTCCCTGAGGGCATTCAACTCTTCGGCCATATCCAGTCCTTGTTGGCGCCGCCGCTGGCCGCGCCCTGTGATCCAATCGATCGCAACAGATGTCATGAGAGCGCCACGACCGCTGGCCGTGGTGCTCTCCTCCCAAGTCAGTGATGACAAGATACCACGGCTTAAGATGCGGTTCTGCCCTTGAGGGGCGCGGCCAGCTGGCGATGGCAACGGGCCAGCAAGTCGGCGGTGGTGTCCCAGTCGATGCAGGCATCGGTGATGGAGACGCCGTAGCGCATCTGCGCCTTGGGCTGCTCGCTGGACTGGTTGCCCTCCAGCAGGTTGGATTCGAGCATCACCCCGATGATGGAGCGGTTGCCCTCCTGGATCTGGTGGATGACGTTGTCCGCCACCTTGGGTTGCAGGCGGTGATCCTTGCTGGAGTTGCCGTGGCTGCAATCCACCACCAGGCCCGGCAGCAGACCCGCCTTCTCCAGCGCCTCTTCTGCCAGCGACACATTGACCGAATCGTAGTTCGGGTGCTTGCCGCCGCGCAGGATCACATGGCCATCCGGATTGCCCTGGGTCTGCAGCAAGGCGACCTGTCCCTGCTGGTTGATGCCCATGAAGGCGTGGGGGCTGGAAGCCGCCTGCAGCGCGTTGATGGCGGTGCCCAAGTTACCGTCGGTACCGTTCTTGAAGCCGACCGGCATGGAGAGGCCGGACGCCATCTCCCTGTGAGTCTGGGATTCCGTGGTGCGGGCACCGATGGCCGACCAGGAGAAGAGCTCCGCCAGGTATTGGGGGCTGATGGGATCCAGCGCCTCGGTGGCGAGTGGCAACTCCAGCTCGGCGAGCCAGCAGAGCAGCTCGCGGGCGCGGTGCAGCCCGAGCTCCACATCGAAGGTACCGTCGAGGTTGGGATCGTTGATAAAACCTTTCCAGCCGACCGTGGTGCGTGGCTTCTCAAAGTAGACCCGCATGACAATGTAGAGAGAATCCTGATAGGCATCATGCAGCGCTTTGAGTCTGGTTGCGTACTCTTTGGCGGCGTCCATGTCGTGGATGGAGCAGGGTCCACAGATCACCAGCAGACGGTGATCGCGACGATGGATGATGTCGGCGATGGTGTTGCGGGCCCCTTGCACGAAGGCCAGCGCGCGATCGGAGATGGGCAGTTTCTCCTTGAGCTGGGCAGGCGTGATCATCACTTGTTCGGACTGGATATGGATGTTGTTCAGGGGATCTCTTTGCATTTTCTCATTCTCTCTACTGTATCAAGCCAAAAGTGCGAGTGTATTTTTATGTTTACACGAGTCAGCACTTTGTTACGCAACCGCCCCCACCTTACCAAGGAAAAACAAACAATCAAGTGAAACCAGCGGTGAAACGGCTCAACAGGTGAATAAACGACCACCCCGCGAATCTAAGCAGCCATAAAATCGGGCATCTCTAGCCACCAAAACACAAAATATCGTAAACATACGTTTACACGAAAAGAGCCTAGGCCACAGGCAGATGACTCCCCTTTGCCATTATCGGGCATAAAAAAGCGGGGCACCTGCCCCGCTTGTGTTTCCATGCTCTCTTCCCGTTGTTATACCTTGCCGTGCGCCTTGATGACGGCGACCGCCTTGTCCGGGAAGTCGCTGAACACCCCGTCCACATCCGCCTGATAGAGGAAGATGTTGAGCAGGTCGGTGAAGTCCTTGGCATAGGCCGGGATCTGACCTTCATCCTGACGGAAGGTATAGGGATGCACCTTCAGACCGGCAGCGTGGGCCTCCTTCACCATGCCGGTGATGACCGGCTTGCCCGGAGTGCCCGGCTCGGTGACGATCATCGGCTTCCAGGGACCGATGCCATCGGCGTAGGTGGCGATGGTCTTCATGGCCCCCGGTTTGAACATCCAGTCGTAGTCATAGGGGGTCGCCTTGCCCTTGGCGTCGTAGACCATGGTCTCGTTCCAGTCGGTCTCGGCCATCAGCTGTACCAGCTTCAAGTCCATGCCGAGGGCCGGCATCAGCTCGCCGTCGATGCGCTTGAGCTCATCCGCATCGAAGCTCTGCAGGTAGATCTTGCTCTCCTTGCTGGTGTAGCCGTACTGCTTCAAGACCTTCAGCACCGCCTTGGAGATGTCCTTGCCCTCGTGACGGAACAGCCAGGGAGCCTTGATCTCCGGGTAGATGCCGATGTTGTTGCCGGTGCTTTTGTTGAGCCCCTGGATCATCTCGATCTCTTCCTGGAAGGTGTGGATCTTGAAACTGGACTGCCAAAGGGGGAAGCGCGCCGGGTAGACGGGCACCTGCTTGCCATCCACCAGCTGGAACGGCTCGGTCATGCGCAGTGAGCGCACCTCAGCCAGGGTGAAATCCACCACATAGTAGCGACCATCGGCGCGGGCACGGCCCGGGAAGCGCTCGGCCACGTCGGTGATGCCATCCAGGAAGTGATCGTGCATCACCACCAGCTGGTCATCCTTGGTCATCACCAGATCCTGCTCCAGATAGTCGGCCCCCATGCCATAGGCGAGCGCCTTGGATTCCAGGGTGTGTTCGGGCAGGTAACCGGAGGCGCCGCGGTGGGCGATGACCACCTTGCCTTCGTCGACGGCGAGTACAGGCAAGCTGAGTGCGGCCCCGAGGCCAAGGGCGACCAGGGAGAGGGAGGATTTTTTCATGGCTAGTGCTCTTTGTTATTGTTTATTGGATGTAGGTGATTGTTATAGCAGAGGTTTGTTGCAGAAATGCGGCGGGCGGCCAGGGCCGCCCGCCATCATGTCAGCTCGCCTTGGGCAAGGCGTGATGATGTTCGCCGAGCCAGGCTTGCAGCTGTTGCTGCTCGGGCTCGGAGAGGCGCAGCCCCAGCTTGCTGCGGCGCCACAGGATGTCTTCCAGGCTATGGGCCCACTCCCGGTTGATGAGGTAGCGCACCTCGGATTCATACAGACCGGCGCCAAAGTGCTGGCCGCGCTCCTCGTGCAACCAGAGGCGGGCCTGGCTGCCATACGCCTCGGCGATACGATGGGCGCTGCGCTCATCCAGCCAGTCGAACTCAAGCTGATAGGCGCGGGCCAGTTCGCTCGTGGTGCAGTCGAACTCGCCGCCCGGCAACCGGGTGGTGGCGGTCCAGTCTTCCTCCATCTGGCCGAACCAGGGTTTGAGTTTGTTGCAGGCGGCCTGGGCCAGCTTGCGATAGGTGGTGAGCTTGCCACCAAACACGGAGAGCAGCGGGGCGCCATCGGACTCGCCACTGAGCTCCAGGGTGTAGTCGCGGGTCACCGCCTGGGGGGAGTCCGACTCGTCATCGCACAGCGGACGTACCCCGGCGTAGGTCCAGATCACATCGGATGGCGCTATCTGGTGGTTGAAGTGGCCATTGACCACCTTGCACAGATACTCCACCTCGGCGCTGCTGATCTTGGCGTCTCGCGGCTCCCCTTTATGCTCCACGTCCGTGGTGCCGATCAGGGAAAAGTCCTGCTGATAGGGAATGACGAAGACGATGCGGTTGTCCTCGTTTTGCAGGATATAGGCCTCTTCGCGCTCGTGGATGCGCGGCACTATGATGTGACTGCCCTTGATGAGGCGAATGCCACGGGGGGATTTCTCGTGCAGGCTCTCGTCATAGAAGGTCTTGACCCAGGGGCCGGCCGCATTGACCAGGGCGCGGCAACTGACGTTGAACTGCTCGCCCCCTTCCCGCTCCAGGGTCAGGGTCCAATGTTTGGAGCCGCGCACCGCCTTGACGCAGCGGGTGCGGGTCTGCACCTCGGCCCCCTTGTCCCGGGCCAGCATGGCGTTGAGCACCACCAGGCGGGCATCATCCACCCAGGCATCCGAATACTCGAACCCCTTGTTGATCCCCTGTTTCAGGCCATCTTGCGGCAGGAAACGCACCCCGCAGCTGCCTTTTAGGCGATCCCGCTTGGCCAGGTTGTCATAGAGGAAGAGGCCGGCGCGGATCATCCAGGCCGGTCGCAGGTGTGGGCGATGAGGCAGGCGAAAGCGCATGGGACGGGCGATGTGGGGGGCCATGCCAAGCAGCACCTCCCGCTCCGCCAGGGCCTCTTTCACCAGCCGGAACTCGTAATGCTCGAGGTAACGCAGGCCACCGTGGATCAGCTTGCTGGAGTTGGAAGAGGTAGCCGAGGCGAGATCCTGCGCCTCGAACAGCGCCACCTTCAGCCCGCGCCCCGCCGCATCTGCCGCAATGCCGACCCCGTTGATGCCGCCGCCGACGACGACCAGATCATAATGTTCGCTCATGTTCACCTACTTTCTTATTTTGGGTTTGCCACGGTGGCAATGTTTGATTTCGCTCATATTAGAACATTAAAAAATGATAAACGAACATTTCATGGAGGAAATGTGATCGGGATTGTTCTGACAATGCTAAAAATGCTGCCAGTCGGTGACCGTCTGGTCACTCGGTCGCAACCCGGATAACGACGCGCAGACGAAGCCGCGAGAGTGGCCGTGAAGGTGCCGTGCACAAGCGTGCGCGGCAGGCGCAGGGAAATGTGCGGGGGATTGGGCGAAGCGCAGAGTCAAAGCGGCCGCCCGGAGGCGGCCTGTGCTAATGCGGGTGCAGAAGGTTCAGCAGATGTGGCAGGGGATCTGGTGCTGGGTCATCAGCCGCATCAGCCGCTCCGGCGGCTCTTCGTCGGTGAACAGGGCATGGATCTGGCTGAGGTTGCCGAGGTTGACCATGGCGTTGCGGCCAAACTTGGTGTGATCCGCGGCCAGGAACACCTGACGGGAGTGGGCGATGATGGCCTGGGCGATCTTCACCTCGTGATAGTCGAAATCGAGCAGTGAGCCGTCGTTGTCGATGCCGGAGATGCCGATGACGCCGTAATCCATGCGGAACTGGCCGATGAAGTCCCGGGTCGCCTCCCCCACGATACCGCCGTCCCGGTTGCGGATCTCGCCCCCTGCGATGATGACGGTGAAGTCATCCTTGGCGGTGAGAATGCTGGCGACGTTCAGGTTGTTGGTGACGATGCGCAGTTCGCGATGATCGAGCAGGGCGCGGGCGATGGCTTCCGTGGTGGTGCCGATGTCGATGAACAGCGACGAGCCGTCCGGGATATTGGCGGCCACCTCGCGGGCGATACGCTCCTTCTCCTTGAGCTGCATCACTTTACGGGCGCTGTAGGCGGTGTTGACCGTGCTCGAATGCAGGGAGGCTCCGCCGTGATGACGCCGGATCTTGTTCTGCTCCGCCAGATCGTTCAAATCCCGACGAATGGTCTGGGGGCTGACGTCAAAATGGGTCACCAGATCGTCGGTCGAGACGAAGCCCTGCCGGGTCAGGACGTCCAGGATCTCCAGATGTCGTTGGGTTTGCTTCACGCTTGCACTCCGCAGATGAGACGAAAAAAGGCCCCGGCAGTGCGGGGCCTTTGGCAGTGTACCCTATCCCTTTTCGGATCGATAAGGGCAGGATCACGTTTTATGCCTTGTTGACGCTAGCCTTGTGTGCCAGAGACTGGTTCTCGTGCTTGAGGGTCATGGCCAGCAGCACGATGGAGAGCACGCAGGAGACCACCAGCACCATGAAGCCACCATCCCAGCCGAAGTGGTCGACGGTATAGCCCAGCATGGCGTTGGCGGCCACGGCGCCCCCCAGATAACCGAACAGCCCGGTGAAGCCTGCGGCGGTACCGGCGGCCTTCTTCGGTGCCAGCTCCAGAGCGTAGAGGCCGATCAGCATGACGGGGCCATAGATGAGGAAGCCGATGGCGACCAGGGCCATCATGTCCACGCTCGGGTTGCCCGCCGGGTTCAGCCAGTAGACCAGCACGGCGATGGTGACCAGCACCATGAACAGGATGCCGGCCGGTGCGCGGCGGCCCTTGAACATCTTGTCGGAGATCCAGCCGCACAGCAGGGTGCCCGGGATGCCCGCCCACTCATAGAGGAAATAGGCCCAGGAGGAGTGATCCACGCTGAAGTCTTTCGCCTCTTTCAAGTAGGTCGGTGCCCAGTCCAGCACACCGTAGCGGATGAGGTAAACGAAGGCGTTGGCGATGGCGATGTACCACAGCAGCTTGTTGTGCAGCACGTACTTCATGAAGATCTCCTTGGCGGAGAACTCCTGCTCGTGGCTCTCGTTGTAGTCCTGCGGGTAGTCGTTCTTGTACTCCTCGATGGGAGGCAGACCGACCGACTGCGGGGTGTCGCGCATCACGAAGAAGGCGATCACCGCGATGGCTGCCGCGGCCGCCGCCGGTACATAGAAGGCGCTGCGCCAGTCGTTGAACCAGCCCATGCCGAGGATGAACAGCGGGCCTATCATGCCGCCGCCCACGTTGTGGGCCACGTTCCAGACCGAGACGATCTCGCCCCGCTCTTTCTGTGACCACCAGTGCACCATGGTGCGGCCGCAGGGAGGCCAGCCCATCCCTTGCACCCAGCCGTTCAGGAACAGCAGCACGAACATGATGGCGATGCTGGAGGTGGCCCAGTGCACCGTCCCCATCATGAACATGATGCCGGCCGAGAGCAGCAGGCCGGCGGAGAGGAAGTAACGGGCATTGGAGCGGTCCGACACGTTCCCCATCAGGAATTTCGACAGACCATAGGCGATGGAGACCCCGGACAGGGCCAGACCCAGATCACCGCGGGAGAAGCCTTGCTCGATGAGATAGGGCATGGCCAGGCTGAAGTTCTTGCGCACCAGGTAATAACCGGCATAACCGAAGAAGATCCCGAAGAACACCTGCCAGCGCATGCGTTTGTAGAAGGGATCGACCTTGTCGGCCGGCAACCGCTCGATATGGGGTGCAGGCCTGAAGAGACTAAGCATGTTCTGCTTCCTTATTGTTGTTATGGGCCGTTGAGAGTGCCCCGAGTACAGCTGCGACCAAGGAAGACCTCATTCGCAAGCGAGCCAATTGTGCTCACTTGTGAACATTTAATCTGTGATGAAGACTCAATTATTGCAGTTTTATTACAAAATAAACCATCGAATGAGTGTTTGCTCATTAACCAAAAGGCCTTATGAAACAAGGTTTCGCAGTACCCACTAAGTGGTAATCCAATCGAAGTTAGCGGTTATTAGTCACATTTTATTAGCAATGAGTGGGATCTTGCCCACATTTCCGATGGCGAGGGGATGGTGAATCGGCGCAGAAGAGTTATTTTCTCACTCGTCCAAGAACGAGCGCAAACGAGCATAACGTTTGCGTCAACTCAAACAACAAGAAGAAACGTTTTCGGGCGCAATAACTAGGACGAAAAGATAACGAAACGGAACATCAAACCTACTCTGGGTGGATATAAGGAATAAAAGGTATGAGCATACAAAGACCCAATACCCTGCTTGGCGAGTGCATCGCCGAGTTTATCGGAACCGGCCTGCTGATCTTCTTCGGCGTCGGTTGTGTGGCCGCCATGGTGCTGGCTGGCGCCAACTTCGGGCAATGGGAAATCTCCATTACCTGGGGGCTGGGCGTTGCCATCGCCATCTATGTCACCGGCGGCATTTCAGGTGCCCACCTGAACCCGGCCGTGACCCTGGCACTGATGACCTTCGCCGGTTTTGACAAGCGCAAGGTGGTGCCCTTCATCATCGCCCAGATAGCGGGTGCCTTCGCCTCCGCCGCCCTGGTCTACTTCCTGTATGATAACCTTTTCACCCAGTGGGAACTGACCCACAACGTGGTGCGTGGCAGCGTCGAAAGCCTCGGCACCGCCGGCATCTTCTCCACCTATCCCAATGCCCTGCTCTCCAACATGCAGGCCTTTGCGGTGGAACTGGTGATCACCGCCGTGCTGATGCTCGGCATCATGGCGCTCGGTGACAACAACAACGGTGCCCCCAAGGGCTTCGCCGCCGCCCTGCTGATCGGTATCCTGATCGCGGTGATCGGCGCCTCCCTCGGCCCCCTGACCGGCTTTGCCATGAACCCGGCCCGTGACTTTGGTCCCAAGCTGTTCGCCTTCTTCGCCGGCTGGGGTGACGTGGCCCTGACCGGTGGTCGTGACAACCCCTACTTCTGGGTTCCCATCCTCGGCCCCATCGTCGGCGCCCAGATTGGTACCGCCCTCTATGTGAAAGTGCTGGCTCCCTGCGTGCCGGGCAACCGTGTTGCCGCCGCCGAAGAGGCCGCCAAGCTGTCCAATAAAGAAGAGGCCGCCGCGTAAGAGCGGCCCTCCCCTGCGTGTAACAACGTGGAAAATAAAAACGTGGAGAACATCATGTCTGCTGAAAAGAAATATGTCGTCGCCCTGGATCAAGGCACCACCTCGTCCCGCGCCATCGTGTTTGACCAGGACGCCAACATAGTCGCGACCTCCCAGCGCGAATTCACCCAGCACTACCCGAAGGCGGGCTGGGTCGAGCACGACCCCATGGAGATCTGGGCCACCCAGTCTTCCGTCTTCACCGAGGTGCTGGCCAAGAGCGGCCTGCACAGCGAGCAGATCGCCGCCATCGGCATCACCAACCAGCGTGAAACCACAGTGGTGTGGGAAAAGGCCACCGGCAAGCCCATCTACAATGCCATCGTCTGGCAGTGCCGCCGCACCGCCGCCATCTGCGAAGAGCTCAAAGCCCGTGGCCTGGAAGAGTATGTGCGCGAGAACACCGGCCTGGTGCTGGATGCCTACTTCTCCGGCACCAAGGTGAAGTGGATCTTGGACAACGTGGAAGGGGCCCGCGAGAAGGCGATGAACGGCGAACTGCTGTTCGGCACCATCGACACCTGGCTGGTGTGGAAGATGACCAACGGCGAGGTGCACGTCACCGATCCGACCAACGCGTCGCGCACCATGCTCTACAACATCCGCGATCTGAAGTGGGATGAGCGCATGCTGGACGAGCTCGGCATCCCCATGTCCATGCTGCCGGAAGTGAAACCCTCTTCCGAGATCTATGGCTACACCACCCGTGGCGGCGGCTCCCGCATCCCCATCGCCGGCATCGCCGGTGACCAGCAGTCCGCCCTGTTCGGCCAGCTCTGCTTCGAGAAAGGCATGGCCAAGAACACCTACGGCACCGGCTGCTTCATGCTGATGAACACCGGCACCGAGCCGGTTCGCTCCAGCAACGGCCTGCTGACCACTGTCGCCATCGGCCCGAAAGGGGAAGTGAATTATGCCCTCGAGGGTGCCGTGTTCATGGGCGGCGCCACCATCCAGTGGCTGCGTGATGAACTCAAGATCATCCACGATGCCCGCGACACCGACTACTTCGCCTCCAAGGTGGGTGACACCAACGGCGTCTACCTGGTACCGGCCTTCGTGGGCCTGGGCGCCCCCTACTGGGATCCCTACGCTCGCGGCACCATGGTCGGCCTGACCCGGGGTGCGAACCGCAACCACATCATCCGCGCGGCGCTCGAATCCATCGCCTACCAGAGCCGTGACGTGCTGGATGCCATGCAGCAGGACTCCGGCATCAAACTGGCATCCCTGAAAGTGGATGGCGGCGCCGTCGCCAACGACTTCCTGATGCAGTTCCAGGCCGACATGATGCACACCCCAGTGGTGCGTCCGACCCGCATCGAGACCACCGCCATGGGCGCGGCCTTCCTCGCGGGCCTCGCGGTCGGCTTCTGGAAGAGCTCGGAAGAGCTGGAAGACAAGTTCAGCGTGGACCGTGAGTTCATCCCACAGATGGACAGAGACGATCGCGCCAAGCGCTACAACGGCTGGAAGAAGGCTGTGGAGCGCTCCCGCCGCTGGGCGGAAGAGGATTGATAGGGCGACCTGTCCTTTCGTAAGATGAAAAAGAGGCCGACAGCGATGTCGGCCTCTTGTTTATGCTTTAAAAGCCATAAAAACAGCGCAAATACGCTGTCAAAACCGGCCCGTCACAGCTCATTGGCGCCGAGTCGCTCCTTCAGGAAGTCGAGCCAGACCCGCAGCCGGATATCCCGCTGGGCATCGGAGTAAAACACCGCATGGATGGGGCGGGACGCGCCGCTGTTGCTGCGAGCCAGCACCTCCACCAGGGCGCCGCTCGCCCTGTCCGGCCCTGTCATGAAGTCCGACAAACAGACGATCCCCTGATCCGCCAGCGCCAGCTGACGCAAGGTCTCGCCGCTGCTGGCCCTAAGCGTCGGGGTGATGGCGAATCTGTCTCCTTGTTCGCTGCTCAGCAGCGGCCAGTGGTTGAGGTGATCGGGGTGCAAAAAGCCGAGCAGCTCGTGGCCAGCCAGCAGATCCGCCGGCTGGCGCGGCGTGCCCCGCGCCGCCAGATAGGCCGGGGACGCCAGCAACCGCAGCCGGGAGCGACCGAGCGGCAGGGCCCGCAGGGAGGAGTCCGTCAGCTCACCGATGCGGATGGCCATGTCCACCCGCCGCTCCATCAGATTGATGAAACCCTCGGAGCTGTGCAGTTGCAGCTCGATGCCGGGGTAGCGGCGACGGAACTCGCCGATGAGGGGCACCAGCCGGTGCAGGATGAAGGGGGTGGCGGCATCGACCCGCAGCACCCCTTCCGGCTGCTCCCGGCGCATCAGCAGATGCCCCTCCGCCTCGCTCATCTCGGTCAGGATCCGCACCGCCCGCTGATAGAACCAGCTCCCCTCCTCCGTCAGGCTGACCCGCCTCGTGGTGCGATTGAGCAGGACGGTGGCGAGCTTCTCTTCGAGGCGCTTGATGCCGCGGCTCACCACGGAATTGTCCATCCCCAGGTTCTCCGCCGCCTGGCGAAAGCTGCCCGCCTCCACCACGGCCACGAACAGGGTCAGTTCATCGGAATGGGTCTTCATTGTTGTTATCCCGGCAAGAAAGATGGGTCTTTATAGGCGTAATACCGGTTAGTTGGCAAGACGGATGAGGGCGCTCAGCCCCTTTACTGGCGCCGCAACCCTTCCCTGCAGACAGGCCCCTTGTCGCTCCCGGCCCCCGCAATGGGGCCTGACTATACTGAGGCGGGTCGCTTATCGCCCCGTCACAGGCATGCCCTGGATCACGCAGACGCCGGCTCGGCGCTCCATCAACCAAGGAGTCAGTCATGAAGTACAAGGGAAGCTGCCACTGCGGCAAGGTGGCATTTGAAGTGGAGGGGGAGCTGACCCAGGCCATGGCCTGCAACTGCTCCATCTGTCAGCGCAAGGGAGCCCTGCTGTGGATGCTGCCGCGCGCCAAGCTGACGTTGCTGACCCCGGACGAGGCGGCCAGCACCTACACCTTCCACAAGCACGTGGTCAAACACCGCTTCTGCCCGGTGTGCGGCATCCACCCCTACTGCGACGGCGTGGATCCCAAGGGCAATCACATCGTCGCCGTCAATGTCCGCTGCCTGGAGGGAGTGGATCCCGACGCCCTGCCGGTGCAGCACTACGATGGCCGGGCCCTGTGAGTCGGCGCTGAATCAGATCATTCGTACGCCGGGGCCATCGAGCCCTGGCGTGCCCCCTTTGCACCACCGCCCCTCCCTCAGGCTCTGTCAATCCCTCACCCCCAGGATGGGATCTGGCGCTAACTCTCCAGCCCACAACAAGGTTACTATCGACGCCCACATAGGGATATTCGGAGCCGACGTCTTGTCGCCAGTTCCGCTTTGCTGTCATGAAAGGGAAGCAGATGTCATTTGAACACCGCCTGTTCGCCGCCCACAAAGAGCTGGCCAGCAAGGGCATTAAGGAACTCAACTACAACCCGCCACTCATCTGGCTGTTGCGCAAGGCGGGGATCAATATCAGACCGCCCTACTATGAGCACTTTATGGTCAACCTGCTCACCATGGGGCTGCCGACAGGCATCATCTGGGGTCTGCTGATGTGGTTCTTCGGCTGGGAGCATGAGGTGAGCCTGGGGTATGCCCTGCGCCAGACCTGTTTTTTTGCCATCGGTGTCGGGCTGCTGATGGCCATCGTCTTCTGGGTACGCCGTAGGCAGCTCAAGCTGACCCCCTGGGAGGCACTGCCCGGCTCCACCCCACGGACCCAGCAGCGCTGGCAACCCAGATAGTCGCGAGTCCGCCATTACAGAACATTTGCAGCAGAGGGACGCAGCCATGACCAGAGCTCATGAAAAACTGAACTATGTGGAGTTTGCCGCCAGGGATCTCGCCGCCACCAAGGCCTTCTTCGAGGGAGCCTTTGGCTGGCAGTTCGTCGATTACGGCCCCGACTACTGCGCCTTTGCGGGAGAAGGGCTGGATGGCGGTTTCTACCGGGCGGACCTGTGCAGCCACAGCCACCAGGGAGGCGCCCTGCTGATCTTCTACAGCGCCGATATTGCCGCGACCCAGGCCAAGGTGAGCCAGTGGGGCGGCATCATCAACCGCCCCCTGTTCGACTTCCCCGGCGGTCGCCGCTTCCATTTCGTCGAACCGAGCGGCAATGAGTTTGCTGTCTGGTCTGAGGCAGCCAGCACCTGATCCCGCACGGCCTATTCCACTTCTTCCCTTGAGGGATTGCCTGCCAATCCCTTCCTTGCTGCCCCGATTGCTGCTCTGGCCTCAATAGTGTTTTGCGACCTGTCCCCTCTTTCACACCCGCCGCCGCAGGCATACTGACCCTCGTTGTCCCGAGGAGAGTCAGATGCCCGTCCCCATCACAGTGATTGCCGAGCTGGAGGCCAGACCCGAGTTTGGCGCCGAGCTGCCATCCGCCCTGGCCCCGCTCATCGCGGCCAGTCTGCAAGAGCCGGGGTGCCTTCGCTACCAGTTGCATCAGAGCCTGGATGCGCCCCACCGCTGGATGCTGCACGAGGAGTGGGCGAGCGAAGATGCGCTTGTCGCCCACCAACAAGCGCCCCACTTTATCGCCTTCCGGGCCCGGACCCGGGACTGGCTTGCCACGAGCCAGGTTCGCCGCTATCACTTGACCTGACCGCCAGCACCGCTTTACTGCCCATCAAGAGGGTCAGCCGATGATGGCGACCCGAGTGATGAGCAACCCCATAAACAAGAGCGTAAAAAATAGAGACCATGAGGAAATTGATGATGAAAATGCCCGCAATGGGTTTGGGGACCTTCCGCCTCAAGGGCGAGCCCCTGATCGCCACCCTGAACACCGGCCTCGAGCTGGGCTATCGCCATATCGACACCGCCCAGATCTACGGCAACGAGGCCGAGGTGGGTCAGGTGCTGGCAAGCACGAACGTGCCTCGCCAGGATATCTATCTCACCACCAAGGTGTGGACCAGCGAGTTCGGCCCGGGCAAGGTGATCCCGAGCCTCAAAACCAGCCTCGAAAAACTGCGCACCGACTACCTGGATCTGGCCCTTATTCACTGGCCCTCTCCCAAGGATGAGGTGCCGATGGCGGTCTATCTGGAGCAGCTGGCCGAGGCGAAAGCCCAGGGGCTGACCCGGGAGATAGGGGTTTCCAACTTCACCGTGGCTCAACTTAAAGAGGCCGTCGCCATCCTGGGGCCGGGCGCCATCACTCACCAGCAGGTGGAAATTCACCCCTTGCTGCAAAACCGCAAGGTGGTGGCGTTCTGCCAGGAGCAGGGCATCGCCCTCACCGCCTATATGCCGCTCGCCTATGGCAAGGTGCTCACCGAGCCGCTCCTGCTGGAAATAGGCAAACGCCACGGGGTCTCGGCCGCCCAGGTGTCCCTGGCCTGGCTGCTGGCCCAGGGCATGACGGTGATCCCAAGCTCCACCAAGCGGGAGAATCAGGCCGCCAACCTGGCCGCCCTCGAGGTGACACTCACCCGCGATGAGATGGCGCAAATCGCCACCCTGGAGCGGGGCGAGCGCTGCGCCAATCCGGACTTTGCACCGGCCTGGGACTGATCTGTCAGCATATTCAACTGCACCATGATGTTGTGAAAGCGGGAGGCACTGTGCCTCCCGCTTTTTTTGGTTTGGTGTACGTCCCACATCACGTCTAACCCGATAATCCCCGCCGCCCTCGATGTATTGCTGCTCATTTGGCAAAAGTAATTTGATGTCATCGTCATTTTTGCCAACAAACTCCGGGGGCATACTGCCGCCATTCTCCCGTCGGGAGTCCATTTCAAGGAGTTTGTATGCCACTGGCGTTGTTTGCCCTCACCCTGAGTGCCTTTGCGATCGGCACCACCGAATTTGTCATCGTGGGGCTCATTCCCACCATCGCCGAGCAGTTGCAGGTATCCCTGCCCTCGGCGGGCCTCCTGGTCAGCCTCTATGCCCTCGGCGTCGCCATCGGCGCTCCCGTGCTGACCGCACTCACCGGCAAGCTGCCACGCAAATGGCTGCTGGTGGGGCTGATGGCGCTCTTCACCGCCGGCAACCTGCTGGCCTGGCAGGCCCCCGGTTACGAGAGCCTGATCATCGCACGCATCCTCACCGGGCTGGCCCACGGGGTCTTCTTCTCGGTGGGCAGCACCATCGCCACCGGTCTGGTGGCCAAAGAAAAAGCGGCGAGTGCCATCGCCATCATGTTCAGCGGCCTGACCGTGGCACTGGTGACCGGCGTGCCCCTCGGTACCTGGATTGGTCAGCAGTTCGGCTGGCGCGAGACCTTCCTGGTGGTGAGCCTGCTCGGGATCGTCGCCATGGTGGGCAGCCTGCTGCTCATCCCGAATAACCTGCCCAAGGGAGCGGCCTCCAGCATCCGCGAGCAGCTCGTCGTGCTGACCAAGAAGCCGCTGCTGCTGGTCTACGCCAAGACGGCGCTGGGTTACGGTGGCGCCTTCACGGCCTTTACCTTCCTCGCCCCCATCCTGCAGCAGGTGAGCGGTTTTGGTGCCAACGCGGTGAGTCTCATCCTGCTGGTGTACGGGGTATCGGTGGCGGTCGGCAACATCTGGGGCGGCAAGCTCGCCGACAAGATGGGCCCGCTGCCCGCCCTGAAGCTGCTGTTTGCAGGCCTCGCCCTGGTGCTGCTCACCCTCACCTTCACCGCAACCCACCCTGTGCTCGCCGTGCTCACCGTGCTGGTGTGGGGCGCCTTTGCCTTCGGCAACGTGCCTGGGCTGCAGGTGCTGGTGGTGAAACAGGCCGAAATCCACACCCCGGGCGCCGTGGACGTGGCCTCCGGCCTCAACATCGCCGCCTTCAACGTCGGCATCGCCCTGGGTTCTGTGGTGGGTGGTTTCGTGGTGGAGCACCTTGGGTTGATGCACACCCCCTGGATTGGGGCCCTCATCGTGCTGCTGGCCTATGGTCTCACCCATGTCAGCGAGGCCAGTGCACGGCGCGCCGCGCGCCCGGCGATCGCCTAAGCCCCGGGCAACAAAAAGGCCGACACCCAGTGTCGGCCTTTTTCATTGGCAAGATGGCGCGGCTCAAGACTCCTTGAGATCCTCATCCGCGGCCCAGCGCGCCTCGAGCCAGAGCAGATTGACCAGGCCGCACAGCAGCGCAAACCCCAGCCCCAGTATCCAGGTGAAATACCACATATCGATGACTCCTCAATTCTCTTGTTAGTAGAGGCTATGGCCGTGTTCGCGCACCTGCTCGGTGCTCATCTTGCCCCGCGCCACCCAGTAAACCCAGAGGGTGTAGCCGATGTTGATGGGCATCAGCACGGCGACTATCCCCAGCATGATGAAGAGGGTGCGCTCACTGGAGGTGCCGTCCCACAGGGTCAGGCTGCTCGACGGATCCAGGGACGAGGGCAGCACGAAGGGGAACAGGGCGATGGCGATGGTCAGCATCATGGCGGTGCAGGCACCGCCGCTGGCCAAGATGGCGAGCCGCGCCCGACCAAGGGCGCTTGCCAGCGAGCTCAAGAGCGGCAGCAAGAGGCCAAGGGCCGGCACAGCCCAAAGCACGGGGTGCGCAATGAAGTTGCCAAACCAGCCATCCGGCGCCGTCGTTACCTGTTTCATCAGGGGGGTCAGGGAGCTGTTGAGATCCCCAATCTCGGCTATCTGGTAGCCGCGCATCTGGCTGAGCCAGAAGCCGCCCAAGGCAAACAGAGCGCTTGCCAGAGGGCCGAGCCAGCGGCTCTGGCGAGCGCAGCGCGCCGCTATCACCCCTTGAGTCTTGCACTGCAGGAAGCTGCAGCCATGGAGCATCAGCAGGGCCAGCGCCGTGCCCATGCAGGTGAAGAGCAGGGGCCAGTTGAAATCGAAGGCGCCATAGTGGATGCGAAGGGCCGAATCGAAGCGAAACGGCAAGCCTTGCAGCAAGAAGCCCAGGGTCGCGCCAAACACCAGGGTCGGCAGCAGGGCCCCCATCACCAGGGCCCTGTCCCACCAGCGGCGCCACACGGGGTCCGGCAGCTTGCTGCGATAGTCAAAACCGACCGGGCGCAGGAAGAGGCCGAACAGCAGGAACATGAAGGGCACATAGAGCGCCGAGAAGGAGGCGGCATAGACCAGGGGCCAGGCGGCGAACAGGGTGCCGGCACCGGCGATGAGCCACACCTGGTTGCCCTCCCACACGGGGCCCACGCTGTTGAGCAGCACCCGCCGCTCCTCATCGTTCTTGGCCACCACGGGCAACAGCATGCCGACCCCGAGATCGAAGCCATCCATCACCACGAAGCCGATGAGCAGGAAGAGCACCAACCCCCACCAGACGAGTTTCAGGGTTTCGTAATCCATCAGACGGGACTCCCGTTTTTCAACACTTCACCTTGATAACGACCCGTCTGCAGGCTGGCGGGCCCTTTGCGGATCACGTGACGCAACAAGAACAGCTCCACCACCAGCAGCGTGCTGTAGATGAGGAAGATTGAGATGAGGCTGAACCAGAGTGGGCCCGGGCGCAGCAAGGAGACGGATGCCGACACCGGCAGCACGTCGCTGATGGTCCAGGGTTGGCGACCGAACTCGGCCACGAACCAGCCCGCCTCGATGGCAATCCAGGGCAGCGGTATGCTCCAGAACAGGGCCTTGAGCAGTTGGGTCGATTGCACCAGCCGGCCCCGGCACAGCTGCAGGAAGGCGGCGGTAAAGAGCAGCAGCAACACCACGCCTATGCCTACCATCAGTCGGAAGCTCCAGAACAGTGGCGCCACCTGGGGGATGGAGTCGTCCACCGCCTTGGCAATGGCCACCTCGTCCGCCTTGCCAATCTCCTTGGCGTAGGGGGTCAGCAGCAGGCCGTAGCCGAGATCGGCGCGGTGGCGCTCGAAGGTGGCCCAGGCCTTGGCATTGCCGCCATCCGCCCGCAGGGCTTCCAGGGCATCGTGGGCCAGCATGCCACTGCGGATGCGCACCTCGTGCTCGGCCTTGAGATCTTTCAGGCCCGTCACCTGCTCATCGAGGGAGCGGGTGGCGATAATGCCCATCAGATAAGGGATCTTGACCGCGGCGTGGGTGGTCTCGGCGCTCTGATCCGGCAGACCGAACAGGGTGAAGGAGGCCGGGGCAGGCTCGGTGTGCCACTCCGCCTCGATGGCGGCGAGTTTCACCTTCTGTACCTCGCCGGTGCGATAGCCAGACTCGTCACCCAGTACTATGACCGAGAGGATGGCGGCCAGACCGAAACCCGAGGCGATGGCGAAGGAGCGCAGGGCGAAGCGCACCTCCATGCGGCGCAGCAGATACCAGCTGCTCACCCCCATCACGAACAGGGAAGCAGCCACATAGCCCGCCGCCACCGTGTGCACGAACTTGACCTGGGCCACCGGGTTGAAGATGACAGCGGCCACGTCCACCAGCTCCATGCGCATCGTCATGGGGTTGAACTCGGCGCCGACCGGGTTCTGCATCCAGCCGTTGGCGATGAGGATCCAGAGCGCTGAGAGGTTGGAGCCGAGCGCCACCAGCATGGTCACCATCAGGTGCTGACCGCGGGAGAGTTTGTCCCAGCCGAAGAAGAAGAGTCCCACCAGGGTGGATTCGAGGAAGAAGGCCATCAGTCCCTCCACCGCGAGCGGAGTGCCGAAGATGTCGCCGACGTAGTGGGAGTAGTAGGCCCAGTTGGTCCCGAACTGGAACTCCAACGTGATCCCGGTAGTCACCCCCATCACGAAGTTGATACCGAACAACTTGCCCCAGAAGCGGGTGATGTCCTTGTAGATCACCTTGCCGGTCATCACGTAGGCCGACTCGGCAATCACCAGGATCCAGGACAGCCCCAGGGTGAGGGGTACAAACAGAAAGTGGAACATCGCCGTCGCGCCGAACTGTATTCGGGAGAGGCTGACCACATCATCCAGGCTTATCATGCATGACTCTCTATGTTGCATTTAACAGACAGGTTTTCGCCCGTTAAGTACAACACGTGCCATGACACCTATAACAGATGCAGTTATAGTGAAATACACCTATAACAGTTTAAATCCATCATGTCCCGCTACGGCCAACTGGCAGATCAACTGCAGCAGCAGATAGAGAGCGGCGTCTGGCGGCCGGGGGAGCGTATCCCCTCCATCCGCCAGAGCTGCAAGACCCACCACCTTAGCCCCATGACTGTGCTGCAGGCCTATCAGTTGCTGGAGAGCCGCGGCCTGGTGCTGGCGCGGCCCCAGTCCGGTTACTACGTCAAGGCCGCCGCCTCCCCCCAGCGCATCAGCGTCCCCCAGCAGGCGCACTACAGCGGCTCGGTGGACATCAACGATCTGGTGTTCGAGGTGCTGCAGGCGAGCAAGTCCCGGGATCTGGTGCCGCTCGGCATGGCGGTGGCGGATCCCGTCCTCTTCCCCCATCCCCAGCTCGGCCGGGCGCTGGGCAGCTGCATGCGCCGGCTCGATCCCTTCAGCACGGTGGCGGATTTGCCCCCCGGCAACGAGACGTTGCGCCGGGCCATCGCCCGCCGCTACGCGGACGATGGCCTGCTGGTCGACCCCCAAGAGATCATCATCACCACGGGAGCCATGGAGGCGCTCTCCCTCAGCCTGCAGGTGCTGACCGAGCCGGGAGACTGGGTGGTGGTGGAGTCTCCCACCTTCTACGGCGCCCTGCAGGCCATAGAGCGTTTGCAGCTCAAGGCGGTGGAGATCCCCGTGATCCCCGGGGTCGGCATCGATCTCGCCTTGCTGGCACAGGCCCTGGCCCAGCGTCCCATCAAGGCGTGCTGGCTGATGGGCAACGTCCAGCATCCGCTGGGTCACACCATGCCGGATGGCCACAAGGAGGCGTTGATGCAGTTGCTCAACGCCCACCGGGTACCTCTGGTGGAGGACGACGTCTATGCGGAGATCTATTTTGGCCGCGAGCGGCCGCGCCCGCTCAAGCATTGGGACGCTCGGGGGGACAGCCTGCTGTGCAGCTCGTTTTCCAAATGCCTGGCGCCGGGCTTTCGGGTCGGCTGGGTGGTGGCGGGCCCCCATGCCGAGCGCATCCAGCGGCTGCAGCTGATGTCGACCCTGTCGACCAATGTGCCGAGCCAGCTGGCGCTTGCCGACATGCTGCGCCAGGGCGGGGTGGATGCCCATTTTCGGCGCCTGCGCCACACCCTGGCCCAGCGCCAGCAGCAGATGCGGGCCGCTCTGCTGCGCCTCCTGCCCCTGGATGTGCGCATTTCCTCCCCCGATGGCGGCTACTTCCTCTGGCTGGAATTTGACGAGCGTCTCGACAGCCGGGCCCTGCACGCCAGAGCGCTCGCCTGCGGCTTTTCCCTGGCGCCCGGGGCGCTCTTTTCCAGCCAGGGTCAGCACAACCACTGCCTGCGCCTAAACAGCTCCCATCCCTGGAGCCCAGAGCTGGAGGCCGCCCTCGGCCAGTTGGCGGAGCTTATCCGGCAGCAGTTAGACAAACCCTTGTTGCGTTGAGCCCTTGAGGCGGACGCGGCCGAACACAAACAGGCCCCATGACGGGGCCTTTTCATCGAGTACGAACGTGCGGATCAGCTCGGCGACCCCAGCTGGGCCACCTGCTTCTCTATGCTGCCTTTGAGGTTGTCATCGAGCCTGAGGGCACGGGCCAGCTCGTCCAGATAACCGCGCTCCATGAAGTGATCCACCTCGACGGTGAGCAGGGAGGCGAGGTAGACCTCGGTGGCCTGCTCCATGTCGGTGACCTCCCGGGCCAGGGCCTGGGGATCCAGCGGGCGGGCCAGCTCGGCGTCAATCCAGCGGGCCGCATCGCTCTGCCCCTGTTCGGTCAGGTACTGCTGGATCTTCTGGCGCTCGGCGTCGTCGATGTGACCATCGGCCCGGGCCGCCGCCACCATGGCACGCACCAGCAGGGTGGCACGGGCGTCAAGCGCCTGTCCCTGCAGGGAATCCAGAGGCTGGGCTGGTTGCGCCGCCCCGCCCTGCTGGGATTGCCAGTCCTGGTAGAGCTTGTAGGCGAGACCACCGAGGGCCGCCGCACCGCCCACCGCCGCCACCTTGCCACCATATTTGCGTATCTTCTTGTTGCCGAGCAGCAAAGCCATGGCACCGGCCGCCAGGCCGCCCTGCGCCATGCCCTTCATCTGGGCCTTGCGGCTGTCGCCGCCATCGTTGAGCCAGCTCTTGCCGCTGCCGAGCAGTTGATCGAGTATTTGTTTCATAGGCCCTCCTCATTGCATTTTGCTTTATGCTGGTTCGCCGCCACTGAACTCAAGGTGAATAAATGCCGCTACCCCGCCTGTTGCTGCTCACTCTGCTGACCCTGGTGGCATTTGCCGCCAACTCGGTGCTCTGCCGCCTGGCACTGTTTGAAGAGCGCATGGATCCGGCCCTGTTCACCCTGCTGCGCCTGACCAGCGGCGCCCTGGTGCTGTTCCTGCTCTGCTCGGCGCGCCGTCCCACGCCAGCGCGCCAAGGAGACTGGGCTGGCGCCCTCTGCCTCGTCATCTACGGCGCCGCCTTCTCCTTCGCCTACCTGACCCTGACCACAGGCACCGGCGCCCTGCTGCTGTTCGCCGCCGTCCAGCTCAGCATGCTGGCTCCGCCGCTGCTGCGTGGCGAGCGGCTTCCCCCTTTCCAGTGGGCCGGCCTGCTGCTTGCCATGGCGGGGCTTATTTTGCTGCTGCTGCCCGGCATCAGCGCGCCGGATCCCCTGGGGGCCGTGCTGATGGTCGCCGCCGGCATCGCCTGGGCCTGCTATACCCTGCGCGCGCCGCGTTTTAGCGATCCCGTCGCCGCCAACGCGGGCCACTTCCTGATGGCCAGCCTGCCTGCGGCCCTGCTCTATCTGTGGCTGGGGCAGCTCAATGCCAGCCCGACCGCCATCGGCTACGCCCTGGCATCAGGGGGGCTCGCCTCCGGTCTCGGCTATGCCCTCTGGTATCAGGTGCTGCCCCAGCTCGGGCGCACCCTGGCCGCCAGCATCCAGCTGCTGGTGCCCCCGCTCGCCCTCCTGGCCGGGCTCATCCTGCTCGATGAGTCGGGATCATGGCGGCTGTTGCTCTCCTCCCTGGGTATCCTCGGGGGGATAGCGCTGGTCATCGCGGGGCGCCCCCCGCAAGGAGACAGATCATGATGAAGCTTGTCATACTGCTGCTCACCTGCACCCTCGCCGGTGGCCTGCTGGCCGCCACCCCGGACAGGCAGACCCATCAGGACGGATTGGACAGAGCCTGCCTCAACGCCCGCCAGTTGCAGACGGGACAAGACAGACAGCAGCGCATCGATGCCTGCGTCAGGGCGGGAGGCAAGGCGACCCGTTGCCAGCAACAATACGCCAGCGTCGGCCAGCGCACCGGCAACGAGCGCCCTTATGTGTCATCCCTGCCTCCCTGCCAGCAGGCCGAGGCTTATCGCAAGAGTACCCGGCCATGAGCCGGCAGCAAGGAGAGAACATGACCCCACCCCGCGAGCTGACCCTGCAGTTTCTGGCCGAGCCCGCCGACGTGAACTTCGGCGGCAAGGTGCACGGCGGCATGGTGATGAAGTGGATCGATCAGGCGGGTTACGCCTGCGCCGCCGGCTGGTGTGGCGGCTATGCCGTCACCGTCTACGTGGGGGGCATCCGCTTCCTGCGCCCCATCCAGATAGGCCAGTTGGTGGAGGTGCACGCCCAGGTGATCCACACCGGCACCACCAGCATGCACCTGGCGGTGGATGTCTACAGCCGCCACCCCACCAGCCGGGAGCGCCACAAGACCACCCACTGCATCATCATCTTCGTCGCCATGGACGAGCACGGCAAACCGGACAAGGTGCCCCAGTGGCAACCGGTGAGCGAGGGGGATCTGCAGTTGCAACAATACGCGCTCAAGCTGATGGCCCTGCGCGAGGAGATAGACAAGGAGATGCGCCAGCACCTGTAGTGGCGTACCCCTGCACCAACCCGGGCGCGGCCCTGTATACTGGCCCCCGACACGACACTGATGCGGAGAAGAGAATGTCACTGGAGAACGCCCCCCCCGAGATCAAGCTCGCGGTGGATCTTATCGAACTGCTGGAGACCAACGACATCGATCCGGCTCTGGCCCTGGCGGCGCTCGCCATCGTGCAACGAGACTATGAGCGCAAGATCCAGCAGGCGGCGCACACCCAGGCCGCCAGCACCGACCCCGACAGCGGGGAAAGTGCTGGCTAAGCAGACCACAGGCAGCCAAGCACTGGCCAGCCTGATGTATTCAACCGGCAGAGAGGAAACGTCATGACAGCCCCCATCCGATTCGAGCAAGGTCGCCCCATGCTGCTGGGGGGAATACGCCGCCATCACCTGTTTTCACAGGGGGATTTCGGCGGCCAGTGGCACGACTTCGGCGCGCTGGGCCCCTTGCCGGGCCAGCTCGGGGAACACGCCTACGGGGTCATCTGCGGCGCCGACGAGCACGGCTGCGAATACCTGTGTGCGGTGGAGGTGAACGCCCTGGAGGTGCTGCCCCCCACTCTTGGCCGGATGCGCATCACTGCCCAGACCTATGCCGTCTTCCTGCACCAAGGCCATGTGGATACCTTGCCCCAGACCTGGCAAGCCGCACTGGCCTGGCTCGCACAATCCAGCTATGAGTCTGCCCACAAGCCGGATTTCGAGCGCTACGGCCCCGAGTTTGACGCCCAAACCGGCAGCGGCGAGGTGGAAGTCTGGCTCGCCGTGCTGCCAAGGCAAGCCATCGCCTGATCCCGGCACTCGGGATCAGCGCGGCCCCATCACCTCGTCACACAGGGTGATGAGGGCCTCGCTCAGGCGACGAAGGGCTTCCCCGCCCTCTTCCCCCCGATGCAGGGCCAGCTCCACTGCCCGCATGGGGGGCCAGTCGGTGAGTTCGACCTGATCGTCTTGCACCAACCGGCTCGGCAACAGGCTCACCCCGATGCCGGCGCTCACCGCCCCCTGCAAGCTGGCGAGGCTGGCGCTGACATAGGCGATGCGCCAGCGCAGCCCTCGCTCATCCAGCGCATCCGTCATCTGCCGCCGATAGAGCCCCTCGCTTGGGAACACCACCAAAGGCACGGGATCCCGCGTTGCCGCCGGCCAGTCGCGACTGTCGACCCAGGCGAGCGGCTCGCGCCAGCGGGCGACAGGATCCCCCTGCCCCCGCGTCTGTTTGATGAGCGCCAGATCCAGTTCGCCCCCCTCGAAACGCTGCCAGATCTCGTGACTCAGCCCGCTTGCCACCTCCAGTCGCACGGCAGGGTAGTCCCGGGCGAAGGCCCCCAGCACCGGGGCCATGGCACCGGCGGCAAAATCCTCCGGCACCCCGAGCCTCAGGGGCTGGCTCGCCTCGCTCACCCGCTCCCGGGCCTCCTCCAGCAGCGCCAGAATGCGCCGCGCCAGTCCAAGCAGCTTCTCCCCGGCCACCGTGGTGGTCACGGTGCGGCCCGTGCGATCAAGGAGCGGGCAGCCGAGTTGTTCCTCAAGGCGCCGCATCTGCTGGCTGATGGTGGACTGGGTCAGATGGACCCGATCCCCGGCCCGGGTAAAGCTGCCGGTCTCGATGATGGCGACGAAACTGCGCAGTAATTGGGGATCCAGCATGGCCGTTTACCATTTATAAAATCACTGATTGTCATTCTATCATTTAATTTCCAAATGACCCGGCGAGTCGCTAGGCTCCCTCCACCCCCACTTTTTGCCCAGGACAACCCCATGTCGCCCCACGCCCAGTCCGGTACCGGCCTCGTCAACTCCCTCACCGCCCTCAGCGACCCCAACCATCAGGAGTGGCTCGAGCAGACCCTGCACCTGGCGCTGACCCACCGCCAGCAAGGGGGCCGCCCCTTCGCCGCCCTGCTGGTGAAAGAGGGAAAACTGGTGGCGAGCGCGGTGAACCGCATGCTGGAAGCCGGGGATCCCACCCGCCATGCGGAGATGGAGGCGCTGCGAGAAGCGAGCCAGCAGGGGTCGCTCAAGGGCGCCGTGGTCTACGCCAGCGGCCACCCCTGCCCCATGTGCCTGTGCGCCCTGGTGATGAACGGCATTCAAGCGGTCTACTACGCCTTCGACAATGCCGACGCGGCCCCCTTCGGTTTTGACAGCAGCGCCAGCTACGACCGGCTGCGGCTCCCTCTCTCCCCGCCGCCCCTGCCGCTCATCAAGCTCAAAAGCCCCATCCCGGCCTCTGCGCTCTACGGCAGTCAGCATGAGTAAGGGCGGCAACCCGGCCCTGCTGGTACTGGTGGTGCTCATCGCCCTCAACCTGCGGCCCTTTCTCACCGCCATCGGCCCGCTGGCGGGGCAGATAGACGGGCGCCTCGCCATGGGCATGGATAGCCTCGCCTGGGTTACCCTGCTGCCCCTGCTGCTCATCGGTGTCGGCGTGCTCTGCACCCCGGCGCTGCTCGGGCGCACCAGCGCCGGCGTCTTGCTCGGTGCCGCCTTGCTGCTGCTCACGCTCGGCAGCGCCCTGCGCTTTGACTTGACGAGCGGCGTCCTGCTTATCGCCAGCGCCGCCCTCTGCGGCCTGGGCTCGGCCCTGGTGCAGGGGGTGCTGCCCGGCCTCATCAAGGGGGCATTTGCCCAGCGGGTGCCACTGGTGATGGGGATCTTCTCCGCCTGCATGATGGGGGGCGGCGCGCTCGGCGCCATGCTGAGCCCACGGCTCGCGGGCCTCATCGACTGGTCACGGGTGTTGGCGCTCTGGAGCCTGCCGGTGCTGCTCGCGCTCGCTTGGCTCCTCTGGCGGGTGCGGCTGCCGCGCCCGGCGCCGAAGCCTCCGTTGCGGACAGAGCAGCGTCTCGTCGCCCTGCCCCGCAGCTGGTTGCTGATCACCTGCTTTGGCATCATCAACAGCGGCTACGGCATCGTCGTGGCCTGGCTCGCGCCCGCTTACATGGCCCAGGGCTGGAGCGCACAATCCTCGGGTGAGCTGGTGGCCTGGCTGGCCCTGGCCCAGACCCTGAGCGGTCTGGGGCTACCGCTGCTGGCGGCACGCCGGGAGGACAGACGCCCCTGGATGGGGCTCGCCATCACGCTGCAGGTGCTGGGCTTTGGCGGCCTCTGGCTGGCCCCGCAAACGGCTCCCATCCTCTGGTGCCTGCTGTGTGGCGCAGGACTTGGCGGCAACTTCTCCCTCATCATGGTGATAGCGCTCGATCATTTGCCGGATCCGCGCCGGGCCGGCAGCCTGAGCGCCCTGATGCAGGGATTTGGCTTCATGCTGGCGGCGACCGGCCCCTGGGTGGCGGCGTGCCTGCATCATATAAGCGGGGATTTTGCCAGCGCCTGGCAGTGGCAACTCGGCGGGTTGGCGCTGATGAGCCTGCTGGTGCTGCGGCTCAACCCCTTGCACTACCCGAGCGTGATGCGCCTGCCCGTGACTGGCGAGACGGCCACGCCCCTGGCCGCCCAAAGCAATACACCGGCCTAGGGCCGGTGTATTGGGAAGATTGAAAAGCGAGTGACGGGGCGCCTAGAACCTGTTCACGAGCTGTCACGAGAGGCTGTCAGCAAGGTGCAGAGCAGCGCAGGAACCGGAGTTTATAGACATAAATGAGGATTCCTAGCAGCACATGAGCCTTGATCACGGTCTCGCAGCAAGCTCATGAACCGGTTCTTAGCGCCCCTTCTTCTGCCGTCCACCCTGGTTCGTGCGCGGTTTGCCCGCCGTGGCGGGTTTGCCACCCTTGGCCGGTGCGCCCTTACCCCCGGCCTGTTTGCCAGCACCGCCTTTGCCAGCCGCGCCCTTGGCGGGGCCTTTGCTCTCGAACGCCTCGGGTCCCGGCACATTGGGACGCCCGCCAATCTCGTGATCGTCGCTCCGGCGGGGCTTCTTGCCCTGCGCCGTCTTGCCAGCCGCGCCGCTTGCAGCTTTGGCCACCGGCTTGCTGGCAGGCGCCGCCCCCTTGGCGGGTTTCACCTCGGAGGAGGAGTCTTCGATGAGCTTGAACAGCTCGATCAGCTCGTCGTCGGTCAGATCGCGCCACTCCCCCACCGGCAACCCCTTGAGGCTGACGTTCATGATGCGGATGCGCTCGAGCTTGGTCACCTCGAAGCCGAAGTGTTCGCACATGCGGCGGATCTGGCGGTTCAGCCCCTGCACCAGGGTGATGCGAAACACGAAGGGGGCTTCCTTCTTCACCTTGCACTTCTTGGTGACGGCGCCGAGGATCGGCACCCCGGCCCCCATGCCGCGGATGAATTCATCGGTCACCGGCTTGTCGACGGTCACCAGGTACTCTTTCTCGTGATCGTTGCCCGCCCGCAGGATCTTGTTCACCAGATCCCCGTGGTTGGTGAGGAAGATGAGCCCCTGGGAATCCTTGTCGAGCCGGCCGATGGGGAAGATGCGGGTGCTGTGGTTGACGAAGTCGACGATGTTGTCCTTCTCCCCCGCCTCCGTGGTGGAAACGATGCCCACCGGCTTGTTCAGCACGATGAACACCAGGCTGTCCGCTTCCCGCGCCTCGATCACCTGACCGTTGACCTTGACCAGATCCCCGGCAAACACCTGATCCCCTATGCCGGCGCGTTTGCCGTTGATGAAGACGTTGCCCTGCTCGATGAAGCGATCCGCCTCGCGGCGCGAGCAGATACCGCTCTCGCTGATGTATTTGTTCAGGCGCATGGATTCATCGGCCAGCATGGGTCACCTGCCAGATCATGGGGTTGAGGGAGCTTGTCGGCTGGGTCAGCCAGGTCATCATCGAGTTAGTCTGCATACCATTCCATCTGCAAAAAGCATCTTCAAAAAGGTCAAAGCCTGCACAATCATCAAAAAAACGCCGCTACAGTAGCATATTGCCCGCCGTCGTTCGCCGGATACTTGCATCTGGCTCATGGCGCCCAGAGACAGATCCCGGCCTGGCGAACTCGGCCCCCTCGATGCCCGCCATGTTACTCATTCACTTTTAACGCATTGTTAACCTTTTGTTGTATCCCATGGCGGCCAAGGGGCTCTTCTTTGTTCCCCGCTTGCCACCCTGACGACGCCGCGAAAAGCCGACAGGAATCGCTTGCTATTTATTAATCTAAAATGCATAAAAAGATTTTCGTCCGCACGAATTATCTTGCCGAAGCCAAGGGGAGACGCCATGAGCACTGCCCCATTCGGCGAGGATCGCAATCCCTGCGATCACCGCTCATTCCCGCCATCGAACGCAGAGTTGGCTGCGGGGCATGATCGTCTCTGGCAAGACGCCAATTGCATCATTCACGACAGGAGTTATAGATGAGTCATTCCCTCTCCCAGGCCGACTTTCTGGCCCAGGTGGCCAAGCGCAACCCCCATCAACCTGAGTTCATCCAGGCGGTGAGCGAGGTGGTCGCCTCCATCTGGCCCTTTATCGAACGCCACCCCCGCTACCTGCAACACGGTTTGCTGGAGCGCCTGGTGGAGCCGGAGCGGCTGGTGCAGTTTCGGGTGAGCTGGGTCGATGACCAAGGCCAGGTGCAGGTGAACCGCGGCTATCGCATCCAGCACAGCTCCGCCATCGGCCCCTTCAAGGGCGGCATGCGCTTCCACCCCTCGGTGGATCTCTCCGTACTGAAATTCCTCGCCTTCGAGCAGACCTTCAAGAACGCCCTCACCACCTTGCCCATGGGGGGCGGCAAGGGGGGCTGCGATTTCGATCCCAAGGGCAAGAGCGAGGGGGAAGTGATGCGCTTCTGCCAGGCGCTGATGCTGGAGCTCTATCGCCACCTGGGGGCCAACACCGACGTGCCGGCCGGTGACATCGGCGTCGGCGGGCGCGAGGTGAGCTACATGGCGGGCATGATGAAGAAGCTCACCAACAGCGCCGAGTGTGTCTTTACCGGCAAGGGGCTCTCCTTTGGCGGCAGCCTCATTCGCCCGGAAGCCACCGGCTACGGCCTGCTCTACTTCGTGGAGGCCATGCTGGCCCACCGCGGCCAGTCGCTGGCGGGCATGACGGTATCGGTGTCGGGTTCGGGCAACGTGGCGCAATACGCCATCGAGAAGGCGATGGCCCTCGGCGCCAAGGTCGTGACCGCCTCCGACTCCGGCGGCACCGTCTACGATCCGGACGGCTTCACCCCCGAGAAGCTGGCCCGATTGATGGAACTCAAGAACGAGCAGCGCAAGCGGGTGGCGGATTATGCCCATGAGCTCGGGCTCGAGTTCTTCACCGGCCGTACCCCCTGGCACCTGCCGACCCAGGTCGCCCTGCCCTGCGCCACCCAAAACGAATTGGATGAATCGGACGCCGCAGCCCTGATCGCGAGCGGCGTGCAGCTGGTAGCCGAGGGGGCCAACATGCCCTCCAGCGCCGCCGCCATCCAGGCGTTCCATGCCGCCAAAGTCCTGTTCGCTCCGGGCAAGGCCGCCAACGCCGGCGGGGTGGCCACCTCTGGCCTCGAGATGAGCCAGAACGCCCAGCGCCTCTCCTGGACCCGGGAGGAGGTGGACGCTCGCCTCAAGGGGATCATGAACAGCATCCACACCACCTGTGTGCGCTACGGCCAGGATGGGGATCACCATGTGAACTACGAGAGCGGCGCCAACATCGCCGGTTTCGTCAAGGTCGCCGACGCCATGCTGGCGCAAGGGGTCTGCTGATCCCGGCGCGATAGCGGGGAGCAACCCGCCGAACCGATCACGAAGGGCAGCCATGGCTGCCCTTTTCACATGCGTTTTCAACAGCGTGATGTCTGCGCCTTTCGCCTTTCGCCTTTCGCCTTTCGCCTTTCGCCTTTCGCATCTCGCTTCACACTCCCTTCACCCGGCCGTGACAGAGTGCCCGCTCTTTAAGCAGCAGCGAGGGCAATAGTATGGTCAAATTCGGTGTTTTTCTGATGGGGCTGGGGGTCGCCAGCTTTATGGCATTCAGCCTGATGGGATCCAGCCTGGATGAAGCGGGATGCTTGCATGAGCCTTTCGCCTTGCTCCCCTTGGGCTATCTGTTGCTGCTGGCGGGCGCCTGCATCGGCATTGCCGGGGTGATCAGGGCGAGGCGCCGACCAAGGCCGGCCTCGACAGACTGAATCTGCGGTCGACATTTCCTCCACTCAGGGCCAAGGCAGTCAAAGACTCTGAATTTATAAACATTAACAGCATTTAATATTAAAAATACCAACAACGCAGCATAACTCGTCTTATAGATAACGACTTATCTCGATAAGATGCTGATCCGGATCCAGAAAATAGACGGATTCGATGGGCCCGCAGGCACCGCTCTTGGTCACGGGCCCCTCCACTATCTCGATTCCGTGATTTTCGAGCTGATGCATCACCTGCGCAAGCGTCCAATGGGTGATAAGGCAGATATCCCCCGCCCCCACCTGGGCCCGGTTGCGCGGCTCCTCACCCAGCAGTTGCAGATTGATCTTCTGATTGCCAAAGCGCAGCGCCCGCCGCCCGGCCCCGAAGGTGACTGCCTCCATTTCCAGCACTGAACTGTAAAACGCGACCGAACGATCTATGTCGCTCACCGTCAACACCAGATGGTCAATATGGCTGATCATGACACCTCCTTGTGATGATGATTGCTGCCTCATCAAACGCCTGTCCCAACGGAAGTTGTGGTATGGGGCACAGCGAGGTTTCTAACCATTCATTTTCACTCGAAAATTGCCTCAGCGTACTGCGGCACATGATTTGTCTCGCTGGGCCAGCAGGGTTTCGTCTTCACTGCCCATGGCAGCCAGAATGGCCTGATTACAGGCTCGCTCCGCAAGCGTTACCGGGTCTTGCTTAGCGTCGGTGATTTCCGCAATCACGGGGCGGTAGTTGACAGCCGCCGAACAGTACATGGTGCGGTACTTAGGAAGCTGCCAGTTGCTATCGTCTTGTCGTGTCAGGTCATCGCACAATTTGCCAAACAATGCCCGCGCCTTAACCGTGCACTGACTGAAGCGCCGCACATCTTGCTCGTAGGGGCGGCAAACGCTGTTCTGTTTGATCTGCCAGAGTTGGAAAGAGAAGGGGATCTGCTCTCCCTCATAAGGCACTACCAGCGTTTTTAGCTCTGTGCCATAAATATCCGTCACCTGCTGCTGCACCAGATTGAGATAAGCCGAGAAAAGATAAGAAACCGGATCCATAACCACCTCCTTGTGGTTGCCACTGCCGAACTGTATCACGAAAAATCGGGTAGATTCTCAAACGAGAATCATGCAACAACAGATTACTGATTTGGTTGGAAAAAATGATACTCTTCTCACCCCCTCATGTACAAAGTTCAAGGCCAGTGTGCGATGCAACAATGTGGTATTTATGAACAACTCATTACTCAACTGCTGACATCTCGACTCGACCGTGAGCACTTTTACGTAGGGGAACGCCAGCTTGAATCTGCCGAAGCGGCAGTCTGGTTATCACGATTTCTGAGCCGGGTTTTGGAGTATGCAGTGGGTTCCGTTACTGGAGAGGATCAGCTACAACGGCAGATTGAACTGGCTAACCAGTTATTGCTTTGGCTAAAAGATCGCACACAAGACCCAGATTTTATTGGCGAGAACCTCATCGACAGCCAGGGAAAAATTCTAACTGCGCTCTACCAGTTGGATAACCCCATCTCCGCCAATTTAAAGCAATATGTCGAAGATATTTTTCCTCTGACAGGTCTAACGCAAAGTGAGCTGTTCTGCGGCAGCAATGCGGGCTTGTCGATGGAGTCAGAACTTAAGCGTGAAATATTATCGGCAGATAGCATCTGCTGGCTGGTCTCATTTATCAAATGGGCAGGCATTCGTATTTTTCGCCATGAGCTGGAAGAATTCACTCGCAGCGGCCGCCCATTAAAGGTCATCACCACCTCTTATATGGGGGCAACTGACGCTAAAGCGGTTGAATTTTTAGCCAGCTTGCCCAATACCGAAGTGAAACTCAGCTATAACACCCAACGTGAACGGCTGCATGCCAAGAGCTATCTTTTTTGCCGAAATACGGGCTTTCATACCGGCTATATAGGTTCATCCAACTTATCCCATTCGGCCCTCACCAGCGGTTTGGAGTGGAACCTTAAAATTACTTCGCAAGAGATACCTCATATTATCGAGAAATCCCTGAGTACCTTTGAAACCTATTGGGAGTCCGATGATTTTGAGCTGTTTGATGGCAAGCTCGAAAGCCGCACAAAATTACAGCATGCGCTACAAGAGGCCCGTGGTGATGGTGACAACAATAGTCCTGCCTATTTCTTTGATATCACACCGTTTCCCCATCAGCAGGAGATCCTTGAGCAATTGGCGATGGAGCGCTCTTTGCACCAGCGCTTTCGTAACTTGGTGGTGGCGGCCACTGGTACGGGAAAAACCCTGATCTCCGCCTTTGATTTTGCGCGTTTTCTGAAAACCAAGCCCGACGCCAAGTTTCTGTTTGTCGCCCACAAAGAGGAGATCTTACGCCAAGCATTAGCCTCTTACCGCGGTGTGCTCAAGCAGTCTCATTTTGGGGAACTCATGGTCGGGGGGACCGTGCCAACCCACTACCATCAACTGTTTGCCTCGGTGCAATCCTTGAAAAACCAGCTGGCGAGTTTGCGTCTTAGCCCAGACTATTTCGATTACATCGTTATCGATGAGGTTCACCATATTGCGGCGGCCAGTTATCGTGGTTTGCTCGCCGCCTTTAAACCTCACATTCTGTTGGGATTGACCGCTACGCCAGAGCGCCATGATGGCGGTGATATTCTCGCGGACTTTTCTGGTGTGATCGCAGCTGAAATCCGTTTGCCAGAGGCCATCAATCGTCGCCATCTCTGCCCATTTCAATATTTTGGTATCGACGATGATACTGATTTACGCCAAGTCACTTGGAAAAATGGTCGTTATGACATTAGTGAGCTCACAAATATCTACGCCCACAATCAGCAGCGGGTGCAGAAAATAATCCAGAGCCTCGATGAGATCGTCACCGATATTACTAGGATCAAAGCGCTGGCATTTTGTGTGAGCCGTGAACATGCCGATTTTATGCGCACAGCATTTTTACTGAAAGGCATCAAGGCTGACATCCTCACTAGCGATAACCGAGACGAACGACATAGCAAACAACAAAATTTGCGTACCGGGGTTATCAATATTCTTTGCGTGGTGGACATTTTCAATGAAGGTGTCGATATCCCGGAAGTCGATACCTTACTGTTTTTACGACCAACGGAAAGCCTCACCATCTTCTTGCAACAATTAGGACGGGGCTTGCGGCTGGCGAGCGATAAAGAGTGCTGCACCGTATTGGATTTTGTTGGCAATGCTCGTGCGGAGTATGATTTTGCCCATAAATTCCGGGCACTGGTGGGCAAAACCAATAAGGCGATCAGCCACGAAATCAAGCAGGGCTTCCCTCACGCCCCCTTGGGTTGCCGCATCGAGCTCTCAAAGCAAACCCAAGAGTTAATTCTGAACAATATCAAGAAGGCGACCCTCAATACCTCGCGACTCATGGGCCTGATCCGCCGTTTCACACAGGATTGTGATTTACCGCTGACGCTGGCGAACTTTTTGAAGTTTTACCCTCATATCAACCTTGAAGAGATCTACAAGCGCGGCAATTGGAGCTCCTTGGTCAAGCAGGCCCACAACCACACCATTTCAGAAATGAGCGATGAGAGGTTTTCTACCCTCTACACCCGGGCCATCAAAACCCGGCTATTGGGCTGCGATGCACTCCATTACTTGAAATTCTTACAAACCTTGGTGGCAGACGCCTTTACCTTAACGGCAGAGCACGATGGGCGTATGGCCTTGATGTGCCATTACGACTTCTGGCAACAGAGCGGCCCCAATGCAGGCTTTAGCTCCTTGGCACACAGCCTGAAACAACTCAATCAGCCAGCGTTAAGGGCCGAGCTGGCAGATCTGTTGCCCATGCTGATCAACCGGGTGCAGCACGAACAACAGACCATGCCTGATCTTCCCGGCACTCCACTGCGACTGCATGCTCGATATGCCAGAGAGCAGGTGCTGGTTGGCTTTGGCGCGACTACCTTCGCGCAACAACCGACTGCTCGCGAAGGGGTATATGTCATTGCAGAGCAAAATATCGAATTGCTGTTCGTAACCCTGAATAAAACAGAGCAGCACTTCTCCCCCACCACCCGCTATCACGACTACGCCATCAACGAGTCGCTGTTCCATTGGCAGAGCCAAAACAGCGCCCGCCCTGAGCGGGGTAAGGGCCTGAGTTACATTCAGCACAGAGCAGAAGGTAAGCGCTTGTTTTTGTTCGTTCGTGAGCAGAGCAAAGATGAATTCGGCCGCACTCTTGGCTTTGTGAATTTTGGTGAGGTGGAGTATGTCACTCATAGCGGTAGCCAGCCGATGAACATTAAATGGCGTCTAATAACCCCGATGCCGCCCTTTATGTGGAAAGATGCCGCCAAATTGGCGGTTGGCTGAACGACCAATCGCAGCAGGACCCACCAAGGGCGAGTCGTTTTCGTGGTGGTGTAGCCGAGAGCCGCGCAACATGGCGCCAAAGAAGTTTAAGGAAACTACGATGGTACTCTCGACAATGGCCAGGTCCACCAACCGTCCGTCCCAGATGATGCGTTTCTTACCCAATCCAAACTGCTGGCATACCCGCTCCGCCGTCTGCTGTGCCCGGCTGAGGGGCTGACATAGCGCGTCCAACTCACGGAATCAGTCAGGAAGTCGGCCAGACGGGAGTCCATGGCGAGGCCTATCCCCTCATATGCTGCAGCTATCGTGAGGGCGACAACAATGCGGGAGTTCACCAACACCTCTACCACTGCTCCTACACGCCATATCAGATCCGCAATCCTGCGGTTTTGGAAGGAGATAATTGTGCCTTGCTGGTTCACTAGGCACAAGATGGCTACCAATGTAGGGCAAAGGCAAGTTTTTCGCTCTGAACCGGGGCCTTTTTGGTACATATCTCTGGCCCACAAGAGGGACGCCTGATATACAATCTGCCACTCGATTTCCCAGGCCCGGCCTAGGCTCAGGCCCTGATGTATCCCAGAGTGAGTGAACGTGACCGCGACCCACACCATGCTCGACAGCTCTTACAGCCAGGATCTGGTCTTCTTCTCCATTCTGGTGGCCGTGCTCGCCTCTTACACCGCCTTGAACATGACGAGTCGAGTGAGCCAAAGCAAGGGGCGCGCCGCCGTGCTCTGGCTGGCCGGTGGTGCCTTCGCCATGGGGCTCGGTATCTGGTCCATGCATTTCATCGGCATGCTCGCCTTCGAGCTGCCCATCGCCCTGGGTTACGATCTGACGCTGACGGGGCTCTCTTTGGTGGCCGCCATCGTCTCGTCGGCCTTTGCGCTCTGGCTGGTGAGCAGGCCCCAGTTGCCCTGGCGCCACATCGCCATCGGTGCCCTCTTGATGGGGGCGGGCATCGCCAGCATGCACTACATCGGCATGGCAGCCATGAAGATCATGCCCGGTATCCATTACCACTCGGGCCTCGTCATCCTCTCCATCCTCATCGCCGTGCTCGCCTCTGGCGCCGCGCTCTGGATAGCCTTCCGCCTGCGCGACAGCCATCAGCGCGCCTTCTTTCGCAAGGCCCTGGCCTCGCTGGTGATGGGATCCGCCATCATCGGCATGCACTACACCGGCATGGCGGCCGCCGAGTTTCCAGAGCACAGCCTGTGCGGCGCCCTTTACACCGGGCTCAACACCCAGTGGCTGGCCACCGTGGTCATCATCGTCACTCTGGCAGTGTTTGCCATCGCCCTGGTGCTCTCCATGCTGGATGCCCACGCGGCGCGGCTCTCGGCCTCCCTGCACCAGGCCCACGACGAGTTGCTCAAGCTGGCACTGCACGACAGTCTGACCCAGCTCCCCAACCGCCTGCTGTTTGCCGATCGGCTGGAGCAGCGCATTCAGGAGTGCCGCCACAGCCAGCGCAGTTTTGCACTGCTGTTTCTCGATCTGGATGGCTTCAAGATCATCAACGATGCCCATGGTCACCACATCGGGGATCAACTACTGGCGCAGGTCGCGCAGCGGATAAAAGCCTTGCTCGGCGCCAACGATAACGCCTCCCGCTTCGGCGGTGATGAGTTTGTGCTGACCCTGGCACCGGGGGATCTGGCGCAGAGCACCGAGTTTGCCGAGCGGTTATTGGCGAGCCTGGCCGAACCCTATGCGTGGGAGCATCACAGCCTGCGCGTCACCGCCAGCATCGGCATCGCCGTCTATCCCCAGGATGGCACCAGCCTGCATGAGCTGACCCTCAACGCCGACGCCGCCATGTACCATGCCAAGAAGCGGGGGCGCAACGACTACTACTACTTCGACAGCGCCATGAACGCCAACGCCCACCAGCAGTTTTTACTGCAACAGGAGCTGTGCCATGCGCTGGCGCGAGGGGAGTTCTCCCTGCTCTACCAGCCCAAATATGACGCGCGCGAGGGCAAGGTGATCGGGGCCGAGGCGCTGCTGCGCTGGCACCATCCCCATCATGGCCCCATCTCCCCCGCCAGCTTCCTGCCGCTGGCGGAGAAGAGTCGGCTCATCATCGCCATCGGCAACTGGGTGCTCGACGAAGCCTGCCGCCAGATGAGCCAATGGCGCGATGCGGGCCATCATGACTGGAGCGTGGCGGTCAATCTCTCCACCATTCAGCTCGCCAGCCCTGGCCTGCTGGAGGAGGTAGAGGCCTGCCTGCACCGCCATCGACTGGAGGCTCGCCACCTGACGTTGGAGATCACCGAGTCCACCGCCATGGAGAATGCCGAGGAGAGCCTTGTCATCCTCAACCGTCTGGCTCAGCTGGGCATTGGTATCTCCATCGATGACTTCGGCACCGGCTACTCCAGTCTGCTCTACCTCAAGCGCTTCCCGGCCTGCGAGCTCAAGATAGACAAGGGCTTCGTCGCCACCCTGGAGCAGACCAGTGAAGATGCCACCATCATCAGCGCCATCATCGCCCTGGGCCAGGCGCTGGGGATGCGCATCGTGGCAGAAGGGGTAGAGACGGAGCGCCAGCGCGCCCTGTTGACTGACCTCGGCTGCGATACCCTGCAAGGCTATCTGCTCGGCAAGCCCATGCCAACCAAGCAGTTGCTGGCCCACTGCCTTCCCCTGCGCCAGGCCCCCAGCCCAGTTGCCGCCCATTAACGGCAACCGGACAAACGCCGCAGTGGCATCGCTGTCATGGGGTGAGCAGGGCACTTGATACGCCCTGCTCAGGCCTCCATCAGGGTCACGCCCGCCTCATCGAGCCAGCCCCGGGGCTCTGCCCCGAGCGTCCCCTCGGTGATCAGGGTCCCCAAATTGGCAAGCGCCATGATCCGATAGGGTGACACGGCCCCCAGCTTCTCGTGCCCGGCCAGCATGATGACCTCCGCCGACTGCTCGGCCATCAAACGCTTGATAGTCGCCTCTTCCCTGTCCCCCGTGGTGATCCCAAGCTGTGGATGGATGCCGGTCGCCCCCATGAAACACAGATCTGCGCGCACCTCCGAGATGGCCGCCGCGCTCAGGGCGCCCACGGCCACCAGGGAGTGTTTGAACAGACGCCCGCCAATCAGCTCCACCTCGATGTGGGGATGGTGAGCCAGCGCCACCGCGATGCTGGGGCTATGGGTCACTATGGTGGCGTTCAATGAATGGGGCAGCTGTTGCGCCAACTGCACATTGGTCGTCCCCCCGTCGATAAACACAATCTGACCGGGCTGGACCAGCCCGGCCCCCACCTTCCCCAGCCTCGCCTTGACGGCGGACCCCAGCTGTTCACGGGCCCCGAAATCGACGATGGCAGAGGAGGCGGGCATGGCCCCCCCATGAACGCGCAGCAACAGTCCTTCACCGGCAAGTTCCCGCAAATCCCGCCGTATGGTGTCGTCAGAGACATCAAACTGCTGGCTGAGCGCCTTGGCAATGACGCGTCCATCACGCTTCAATACATTCAAGATCAATGCCTTGCGCTCTGATGTCAGCATGCTTTCCTCGGTATGAACGAAATCAATTGATAATGCACGATATTACATGAAAAACTGTAGCCATGGCCAGCACTGGGCTGGCCCCTGGCCGATAAAGGACGATCCATGAGTGTTGCAACGCGTGTGCGGGTGGAGAGTGTCGATGTGCTCTCCGACGACTGGTATCTGCTCAAGAAGACCACCTTCTCCTTCCTGCGAAGTGACGGCCGCTGGCAGCGCCAATCCCGTGAGACCTACGACAGGGGGAACGGGGCGACCATACTGCTCTATGAGCCCAAGCGGCGCACCGTCATCCTCATCAGCCAGTTCCGCTACCCCGCCTTCGTCAATGGTCACGACGACTTGCTCATTGAAGCGCCCGCCGGACTGCTCGATGCGGCCGATCCCGAGACCCGGATTCGTGCCGAGGCCGAAGAGGAGACCGGCATCCGTGTACGGGAGGTACGCCAGATCTTCGATGCCTTTATGAGTCCGGGCTCGGTGACAGAGCGGCTGCACTTCTTCGTGGGAGAGTACAGGGAGAGCGATCAGATCTCCCGGGGAGGTGGCAACGAGGCGGAGGGGGAAGACATCGCCGTGCTGGAAGTGGATATCGATGCGGCGCTCGCCATGATAGAGACGGGGAAGATCCGGGATGGCAAGACCATCATGCTGCTGCAATATGCCGCCCTGCACCTATTTCGATAAGCCAGCCAAACCGGGTGGGTCCCGCTCCTGCCGGGCATGACCCGGCAAGCGCCCATGTTGGGGGAGAGGCCCCTGCCCTATTGATGAGCAAGCGCGCGTCGCCTTAGCACGGGATCCGCTCGATGCGGCCACCGCTTAGCTTGAAGAATGCATCCTGGGGCAGCTCTTGTGACCAGGTGGTGGCGTAGTCGAGATCGGCGTAAGCACCGCGCAGCATGGCGCCGAGCAGGCCGTGGGAGACCACGATGGCACGCTCGGCGATGGCTGAGTCCATCAACCAGCTCTGGGCCCGGTGTTGAATGCTCCCGGCACTCTCCCCCGCCGGGGCCTGCAGATACCAGTCCGGCTGGCTGATATCCAGTGTGGGGTGATCTTCAAGCAGATCCGGCACCCGGCAACTCTCCCACTCCCCCATGCCGAGCTCCACCAGCCGCTCGTCCCAGACGATGCGCTCGCTGTCCAGCCCCAACTGCTGGCAGACGAATTCTGCCGTCTGACGGGCACGGCCAAGGGGGCTGGCGTAGAGCGTCCATTGCTCAGGCTCATCCAGAATCTCGCGCAGGCGATCCCCCATGGCGATGGCCTGGGCCTCTCCCTTGACGGTCAGATCCGAGTTGCAGCGCCCCTGCAAACGTTGCTCGGCGTTGTAGCGGGTCTGGCCGTGGCGCAGCAGATAGATGATGCGAGACATAATTTCTCCAATGGGCTCAACGAGATAGAAAGAAGGCAGGATACCAGATATCAGCCCGGGGGGACGATGTTACGAAAAACCGTGGCAGGAGCGCGGCGCGTGGCCACTCATATGGGGAGATGGGAGCAACCCTCTGACGGGATAGACTCCTCGCAGTGAGTCCCACGCTGTGTTGCTGCAGGCGGCTCACGGCACCAGGTCCAACCTGCATCACTCTTCTACGTCTCAATCTCAGGCGAGGCAACATGGCCAAGTATCAGTTCCTGACCCTGCCGGCATCCCAACGGCAGACCTACACCTATCTGGACGCGGACTCCCCCACCTTCATCCAGGAAAAGCATGCCCTGCTGGCCCAGGGATTCGAGGTGGAGGATGACTTCATCTACGCCAATACCCCGGCCGAGGCCATCGAGAAGTACCGATCCGGCTTCACTTATGTGGCACAGGAGTATGCCCACGCCAACGGTATCTATGCCTTTTTCCATCTCCTGCTGGTGCTGGCCAAGTCTCTCTTCGGGCGCAAGCAGCCCCGCTGAGGCTCGGAATTTCAGGTATCGGACCAATACAACAACGGCGCCCGAAGGCGCCGTTTTTTATTCCCGTCTTGTACTGCCCGGGTGAACAAGCGCGATGCTTATTCCTCTTCCAGATAGGCGTAGCCTTGCAAACCCAGCTCCAGCTCGTCGAGCAGGGCCTTGCGGGTCGCATCGTCCAGCGCCGGGTGGGAGGCGATCCGCTGGTAGTTCTCACGGATGACGGAGGGGTCGATGTTGACGTAACGCAGCAGCTGGTCGACGGTGTCGCCGCGCACCACGTTGCGGATGTCCATCTTGCCCTCTTCGTCCAGCCACACTTCCGCGCAGTGGGTATCGCCAAACAGGTTGTGCAGATCGCCGAGGATCTCCTGATAGGCCCCCACCAGGAAGAAGCCGACGTGGCACACTTCGTTGGCGCCGTACTCCGGCATCGGCAGCGTCTTCTCGACACCGAGGCCATCGACGTAGTGCTCCACCTGACCGTCGGAGTCACAGGTGATGTCCATCAGGATGCCGCGACGGCTGAGCGGACGCTCGAGGCCGGCAAGGGGCATCACCGGGAACACCTGACCAATGCCCCAGGCATCGGGCAGGGACTGGAACAGGGAGAAGTTCGCGAAGCACTTGTCCGCCAGCTTCTCGTTCAGCTCGTCCGCCAGGGCGCGGTGGTTGCGGTTGACCGGGTTGAGCAGCTCTTTGAGCGCCAGACAGGTGTTCTGGTGCAGCATCTCGGCCCAGGCACGCTGTTCGAGGTTCAGAAGACCCATGGTGTACTGGGCGTTCACGTCCCCAAGGTCAGCCACGGAGTCGTGGTAGATCTCGAGCAGGGAGGGATCCTCGGTGCGCAGATCCAGCCATCCCTTCCACATGTTCTGCAGAATGGTGGGGGCGTCGTCGCCCGGTTCGCTGATGTCGTTCACCTCCACCCCTTCGGCCCCGATGATATCGGTGACCAGCACGGCGTGGTGAGCGGTCAGGGCGCGGCCGGACTCGCTGATGATGGTCGGGTGCGGCAGGTCGAACTCACGGCACACATCGCCGATGCCCCAGACCACGTTGTTGGCGTACTCGGACAGGCTGTAGTTCGCGGAGCAGTGACTCTGGGAGCGGGTGCCCTCGTAGTCCACCCCCAGGCCACCGCCCACATCGACCACGTCGATGGGCACGCCCAGGCGACGCAGTTCGGCGTAGAAACGGCCACACTCGCGGATACCGCCCTGAATGTCGCGGATGTTGGCGATCTGGGAACCCAGATGGAAATGCAGCAGTTGCAGGCAGTCCAGCTTGCCAAGGCCGCGCAGACGCTCAACCAGCGCCAGGATCTGGGAGGCGGAGAGACCGAACTTGGACATGGAGCCGCCGCTCGATTCCCACATGCCGGAGCCGGTGGAAGCCAGCTTGGCGCGCACCCCGATGTTGGGCTTGATGTTGAGACGAGCTGACTCATCCAGCACCATTTCCAGCTCGGAGGGTTTTTCCACCACGATGTAGACCTTGTGGCCCATCAGGTTGCCCAGAAGGGCGTGGCGGATGTATTCACGGTCCTTGTAGCCGTTGCAGACGATCACCGAGCCTTGCTCATGGTGATGGGACAGCACGGCCAACAGCTCCGGCTTGGAGCCCGCTTCCAGCCCAAGCCTCGGCTTGTCGCTGTAGGACTGACTGATGGTCTCGATGACGCGGCGCTGCTGGTTCACCTTGATGGGGTAAACGCACAGGTAGTCCCCTTCATAGGCGGACTTCTCGATGGCCTGACCGAAGGCGTTGAACAGCGCATCGACCCGGCTCTTGAGGATGTCGGGGAAGCGCAGCAGTACCGGGGTGGTCAGCCCGGACTGGCGCAGCTGTTCGATGGCATCGGACAGCACGATCTGCGCCTCGGGACGAGACTTGTCGGGAGAGACGGTCACATGACCGGCGTCATTGATATTGAAAAAACCCGCTCCCCAGTAGGGAACGTTGTAGACCTTCAAGGAGTCCTTGCTGGACCAGTTAGTCATGGGCTATGCCTCGCAAATGAGCGGCCGGTGGCCGCCTTCGTTACCCTCAATCACATCCAGACCATCTATTGCAAATCGCGGCAAACCTAAGCTGCCTGCTGGAACCGGTCAGGGCGCCCGCCGTCAATGGCGATCTTCGCCATCTTGACCAAAGGGGTCCTGCCATCACATCCAGACCATCTGCACATCGCGGCAAGCCAGGGCTGCCTGGTGGATCTTGGGGAAGTAACGAGTCTTGATGTGGGGCTGGTGGCTTTACATCAAGCTCAACGGTATACGGTGTCACGCTAGCGCGATACCGCGGTACTTTGATGACAAGGGGCATCAGCCACGCCGCTTGTTCATCATTCGGCAGCCGTCACGACGACGAGGGAGGTGTCCAGGAAGAGAGGGAAGGCATCTGCACGCAACCGTGTTGTTAGACGACAACCACCACAGCCAGCTCAACACCGACGACCGCCCATGACAAGGGAAGATGATGAGCCAGTGGCCCACTCGGTCGGCGAAATGATGAGAGTCCGTTGTTCTCCCTGATACCGGAGCCTAACCGGTATTAAAGAAACCATGCCCTAGCAGTGTCTGTCGTTTCTGCGTGCCTCGCCCTATAGGCGCGTGATCCTCCGGGTGCTGGCGGCCACGCCTGCGCAGGGTTACCCTCGGATCGGCGCGGAGTGTACACATTTACCGCGACCGGTGACAATAAAAAATCGCCTAAAAAAATCCGTTTGATCCGCATCGCCTGATCTCGCTGTCAACCAAGCGGGCTCTGGGATAGCGCATCATGACCCCCTTCCCCGTCGGCCCTGAAAATAACCTGTGATTTGTCCGTTTTTCCCGATGCCTTGCCAGTGCTGGGATGCGGTCATATCCGGCCATGCCGAGGCTGCTTATTCAGTTTTTAAATCGGAATTTTTATGCAAACCTGAGTGTTTGCCCGCGCTCTACCCTCTATGGGGAGATTTCGGTATCCCGTTCGACAAATACGCCAAAAACTGCGCTGACGCAAAAAGTGGCGGGGCAGCTTTGGCCACAATGTCCCCTCATCATCAGTCTGAGGCCTGCCAATGGATACCCTGCTTGAGCGTTTTCTCCGCTATCTGACTTTCCATACCCGCTCCGATGCGACCAATCCCGTCTGCCCAAGCAGCGAGGGGCAGCGTATCTTCGCCCGCGCCCTGCAAGAAGAGCTGCAGCAGCTCGGCTTGAGTCAGGTGATCCTGGATGACAACGGCTATCTCACCGCCTGCCTGCCGGGCAACCAGCCAGCAGCGCCGGCGATCGGACTGATTGCCCACATGGACACCGCCGACTACGAGGCCGAGTTCGTGGTGCCCCAGATCGTCGAGAACTATCAGGGGGGAGATATCTGCCTCGGCAAGGGGGACGAGGTGCTGGCCATCCACCAATATCGCTTCCTGAAGAACTACCTCGGCCAGGATCTCATCACCACGGACGGCACGACCCTGCTCGGCGCCGACGACAAGGCGGGGATCGCCGAGATCCTCACCGCCGTCGAACACCTGCAGAATCACCCCGAGATCCCCCGCGGCGATCTCTGGCTCGGTTTCACCCCGGACGAGGAGATAGGCCGGGGGGCCGACTTGTTCCCGCTCGATCGCTTCCCGGCGCGCTGGGCCTACACAGTGGATGGGGGAGAGCTCGGCGAGCTGGAATACGAGAATTTCAACGCCGCCAGCGCCACGGTGCGTTTTATCGGCAACAACGTGCACCCGGGCACCGCCAAGGGGGGCATGATCAACAGCCAGACCCTGGCCGCCCGTTTCCACGCCGACATGCCCGCCGCCCAGACCCCGGAATGCACGGAAGGCTACGAGGGTTTCTTCCATCTGGCCCAGATGAGCGGCACAGTGGAAGAGAGCCGCCTGCACTACATCATTCGCGATTTTGACGACGACAGCTTCGCCGCCCGCAAGGCACAGCTCAAGGAGCGGGTCGCCTCCTTGCAACTGGACAACCCCAAGGCGCGCATCGAGCTCACCATCACCGACAGCTATCGCAACATGCGCAGCCAGATTGAGCCGCACATGCACATAGTGGCGCTCGCCAAGGCCGCCATGGAGGCCGCCGACGTGGCACCCAAGATCAAGCCCATTCGCGGCGGCACCGACGGTGCCCGCCTCTCCTTCATGGGGCTGCCCTGCCCGAACCTCTTCACCGGGGGTCACAACTTCCATGGCAAGCACGAGTTCATCCCGCTGCAATCCATGGAGAAAGCGGTCACCACCCTGGTGGAACTGGTCCGCCTCACCGCCGCCTGGCGCGGTTGATCCTGCCGGCCTGACGCGCAGGGCGAGCCCGTCGCCCTGCCATCAAACTGTCATCTCACTGCCACGAGGCAGGCACAGAAGGGGCGCACGCTGGGGCAAAGGATCAGCGGAGCCACCCCATGTTCAACGTCGATACCCTGCTGCAACAGCACCTGCCCCAACTCACCAGCCAGCCTCTTTTTCGCCCCTTGCTGAGGCGAGGACTCGGCTGGTTGCTGCACGAGCAGGCCTTCCAGCGCTTTGCCGAGCACTATCCCCACCTGCGTGGGCTCGACTTCATCGAGCAGGCCCTGGCGCAGCTCGATTTTGACTACCGGGTGAGCGAGGCGGAGCTCGAGAACATCCCCGCCAGCGGCCGGGTCATCCTGGTGGCAAACCACCCCATCGGTTCCCTGGACGGGCTGGCCCTGCTGCGACTCATTGGCCGAATCCGGCCGGACGTGAAGATAGTGGCCAACCGGCTGCTGGCCGAGCTGCCTCCCCTGCGCCCCCTGCTGCTGCCGGTGGACAACCTCGGCGGCAAGACCGACCGGCAGGCCATCCTGGCCATGGGGGAGCACCTGGCCCGTGAGGGGGCCCTCATCATCTTCCCCGCCGGGGAGGTCTCCCGCCTCGGCCCAAGGGGGGTGAAAGACGGCCCCTGGCAGGGGGGCTTCATCAAGCTCGCCAGACGAACCCTGACCCCCCTGGTGCCCATCCACCTCGGCGGACGCAACGGCGCGGGCTTTTATCTCACCTCCTGGCTCAACAAGGACCTGGCGGGACTCTTGCTGGTCAAGCAGCTGTTTCGCCAGCAAGGGCAACGCATCCCCCTCACCATCGGAGAGCGGATCCCCCCCACCAGCCTCGGCGAGCTGCCCGCCAAGACGGCGGCGCGCCTGGTGCGCAGCCACCTCTACCGCATCGGCAGCGGCAAGTCCGGCCGCCTGCTGACCGAGGCCCCCATCGCCTTGCCGGAGGAGCGGCGCCTGCTGAAAGCGGCCATCGACGGGTGCGAGGCGCTGGGGCAGACCCCGGACGGCCAGCAGATCCGGCTCTACCGGCGTCATGAACTGAGCCACTCGGTGATCCTGCGCGAGCTCGGGCGGCTGCGGGAGATCGCCTTTCGGGCGGTGGGGGAAGGGTCGGGGCGGCGACGCGATCTCGACGCCTTCGACGATGACTACTACCACCTCATCCTCTGGGATCCGGCCCGCCTCGAGATAATCGGCGCCTACCGCTTCATCCCGGTGGCCGAGCAACTGGCGCGCAAGGGCCTCCACGGCCTCTACAGCCACAGCCTGTTCGGTTTCGAGGATAGGTTGTTGCCCCGGCTGGAGCAGGCCATCGAACTCGGTCGCAGCTTCATCCAGCCTGCGTACTGGGGCAAACGGGGGCTCGATTACCTCTGGTTCGGCATCGGCGCCTACCTGGCACGCTATCCCCATTACCGTTATCTGTTCGGGCCCGTGTCGCTCTCCGGCAGCCTGCCGCCCCAGGCCAAGGATCTGCTGGTGAGCTTCTACCGCCAGCACTTCGCCCCCGATGGAGCCCTTGCCCCCTCAAGGCGCCCCTACCCGGCCACCCCGCCCCTGTTCGAGGGACAAGATTACGGCGCCGATCTCAAGGTGCTCAAGGCCAGCCTCGACAACCTGGGCTGCGCCATCCCCACCCTCTACAAGCAGTACTCGGAGCTGTGCGAGCCGGGAGGCGTCCAGTTCATGGATTTTGGCACCGACCCGGCCTTCAACCACTGCATCGACGGCCTGGTGTGGGTGGATGTGAGCCGCATCAAGGCCCACAAGCGGGCACGCTATATCGAACAAGCGTCGGGCAGCAGTTGAGAACACTACAAATCATAAACCCTGCAGCCGAAGTGACTGCCAACATAAAAAAGGGAGGCATGGCCTCCCTTTTGTTTACCCTTTTACCGCCGTTCACTCGGTAGCCGGTTTGCGATCCGCATGGCCGAGGTCGCGTTCGGGGGCGATGATGTCCCGCACTCGCTGCTTGATCTCCTTGGCCTCGGGGAAACCCTCGTCCACCACCCTGTCCCACACCTGCACGCCATTGACCAGGATCTTGAATTCCCCCTTGCTGGCCGGTACCAGTGCCACCTCGCCGAGGTCGCTGTCGAAGGTGGAGAGCAGCTCCTGGGCCAGCCAGGCGGCCCGCAGCATCCAGCGGCAGAGGGTGCAGTAGCGGATCTCGATGCGGGGCTTGAGGAGGGGGCTTGAGGGTTCTGTCATTGGGTCACTCCGTGAAAATCTGCCAACCAGTGGCAGGCGATGGTGTTCATGGTGCTCTGGGGCAGCTCGAACAGGCCGGGCGGCGGCATCTGGCGCGCCAGCTGATGCACCCCTTCGATGATCTCCGCCAACACCAGATAGACATATTCGCCGATCACGGCGCCATGGACAAAGTTGACCGCCTCCCCCCGGTTGAGCAGGAAGATGGTGCTGCCATCCGGACGGGTCAGGGCCAGCACATGAGGGCACACCTCGGCACTCGGCCAGGAGAGCCGGGAGAGGCAGAAGGCGAATTCGTCGTCCGCCGAGGTGACCGAGGCCAGCATGGCGCCGGGGCGCAGGGCCAGCAGATCCTCGATGTCCAGCGAGCCATTGCCGGTGGAGCAGATCACCAGCTCGGCCCGGCTGAGGGCCTCGGCCTTGTTCACCAGCTTGAAGCCGTGGGAGAGCGCCTCCACCTGGCGCAGGGCATCGGTCTCCACCAGCTCCAGGTGCAGGTTGCGGCAACGCAACTCGCGGGCGATGCTGCGCCCCACCTTGCCATAACCGAACAACGCGGCCTGGCAGACGTTGAAGGTGCGCCTCAAGGTACGGGCCAGGGATTCGGCGGAATAGACCACGCTCAGGCCGATCTGGATATCCTCCGCCTGCTTCAAGGGACTGCGGGCCACCGACACCACGGGGGCGGCCAGGGGCTCCTGCTCGTAGCGCTGATGGCCGTTTTCGGTCATTTCCACCACCCCGATGAAACGATCGCCGAAGTGCTCGGCCAGGCTGGACTGGGTTCTGGCGAAGTAGCCGCCGATATCCAGGATGACGAGCCGCTCATGGGGCTGCACCAGGGGGGCTATCTGGGTGATCACCTCGCCAGGATCCGAGGTCCAGTGGCGATTGAGGGGCAAGACGGGGTAGTGTTGCTGAGCCCAGTTCAGGGTTGCTCCATGCACTGACTTGGGTTTGGGCAAGATGGCACCGACCCGCCCGACCCGGTCCAGCACCTGAATGAAATGGGGGCGATCGGGCAAGAGGTGCGTCACCAGCAGGATACAGAGATCCTCGAGGCGCGGCTGCTCGATGAAATGGCGAAAAAACAGATGCTCAGATCCTTGACTGCGCAACTGTGGCCTCCTTAGTGTGCCGCAAGCATGCAGGCAAACAGAACCCGGCCAGGCCGGGTTCTGTGTGTGTCCAGATAATTGAAAATCCTTTTTATCCGAAACCACTATGGGGCTCAATCATTATCTATGCAGACTATGAGCTCTCATGCAAATTAAGGGGTAATAGCCTGTTTTTCATGCGAAAATCAATAAAGTGATGCCTCGGGCCAGACCCACCACAGACTCAACCCAGCGCCAACTCCCGCCACCAGGATCAGCAGACCCCAACGGACTGGCCAGGGCTTGCCGCGCAGGGCCCACTCCAGCAGCGGCAGCAGCCAGACCGGCAACAGAGCCACCAGCGGCACTTCCACGTATTGCCAGGCCAGCATCTGCACGAAGGCAAGCGCCAGAGCCAGCACCGCCGGGGCGTTGTTCAGGCCGGCGAAGACCCCAAGCAGGGCACGAAAACCGGCGAAGGCCGCCAGGGCTCCCGCAAGCTGGGCGATAAGCAGGCTGCCATCGATACCGATGACCAGCGCCAGCCAGACGAAGCCGAGCGCAAAGCCGAGCCCCTCCTGGCTGTCGGCACGCAGCTGCGTCCAGCCAAACCAGGCGATGGCAGGCAACAGCGCCAGCCAGATGCGCGGCTCGCTGGCGATCACCGTCGCCAGCCCTTGCCACCACACCAGGGCTCCCAGGGCCGCAAACAGCAGCAGGGCGACCCGCTTGTCCGCAACCTCAGCCGCGATGGCGGGCACCAGCAAGGTCAGGGGCAGCCATTGCCACGCCTTGACCGGCAAGCCGTAGGCGCCACCCAGCAGACAACCCACCAGCCAGATGGCCAGGGCACCCCAGAAGTAGCCGAGCCGTGGCCAGCGCCAGGATAGCAAAGCGGCCCCCAAGGGAGCCGCCAGGGTTTGCAACAGGAGTGCTGCGCCCATTACTTGCGCACGCCTTCGACGAACAGGTTGATGCCCATCTCGTCAGGAATGCCGGGCAGCATGTAGTTCACGCCAAAGTCGCTGCGCTTGATGGTGGTGGTGGCGTTGAAGCCGCTGCGGTAGCCGCCCCAAGGGTCTTTGCCTTCACCGACATGGACCAGATCGAAGGCCACCTCTTTGCTGACCCCGTGCAGGGTCAGGGTGCCCTTGAGCACGCCCTTGTCCTTGGTGCCTTCATAGCCGGAGCTGACGAAGGTCATCTTGGGGTACTGCTTCACGTCCAGGAAGTCCGGGCTGCGCAGGTGCTTGTCACGGGCTTCATGGTTGGAGTCCACGCTGGCGGCATCGATCTCGAAGCTCGCCTTGGCCGCAGCCGGATTGGCCTCGTCCATGCTGAAGGTGCCGCTGAAGGTGTTGAAACGGCCAACCAGATCGGAGAAGCCCAGATGGCCCACCTTGAACTGGACAGTGGTGTGCGCCGCATCCACATCGTAATCGGCCGCCATCAGGGGAGCTGTCATAAACAGGCAGGAAGCCAGCAGGGCCTTGGTCATTTTCATTCCAGTCGTTCCTTCAATTAGGGGTTCACATTGATACCCGACATGCTAACCTCCGAACAGGAATGGATAATCACCGATTTATTAAAATAATTATCAACCGAGAGTGGAATATGGATCAGATAGCCGCCATGCGCACCTTCATCAAGGTGGTGGAGTGTCAGAGTTTTACCAAGGCCGCCCACCAGCTCGGCATCTCGGTGGCCATGACCTCCAAACTGATGCAGCAGCTCGAGGAGTCACTCTCCACCCGGCTGCTGTCCCGCACCACCCGCCAGGTCAACCCGACCGAAGCGGGCCAGTTCTACTACCAGCGCTCGCTGGCCCTGCTGGCGGAGCTGGAAGAGACCCACAGCCAGCTCACCCACAACAACCAGCAGCCCCAGGGCACCCTCAAGCTATCGGTACCCATGGACTTTGGCTACCTGCACCTCTCCCCTACCCTGCCGCTCTTCCATGAACGCTTCCCCGAACTGAAGCTGGAAATTGAGTACAGCGATCGGCGGGTGGCACTGGTGGAAGAAGGGTTCGATCTGGCGCTGCGCATCGGCAACCTGTCGGACTCCTCCCTGGTGGCCAAGCCGCTCGCCATGATGAAGCTGGAGGTGTGTGCCAGCCCGGCCTATCTGGCCAAGCACGGCACCCCCAAGACCCCCGAGGATCTCAAGCAGCACGACTGCCTCATCTACACCCTGACCCAGCCGGACTGGGTGTTCAAACGGGATGGGGTGCAGACCAGCGTGCGCCCGCAAGGGCCCCTTCGCGCCAACAACGGGGTGGTGTTGACCCGGGCCGCCTGCAATCACATGGGGATCATCTGGCAGCCCACCTTCATCGTCGGGGACGCGCTGCGCTCGGGGGAGCTGGTGTCACTCCTGCCCGAGTGGGACAAGGGGCAGATAGGCCTCTATGCCCTCTACCCTCACCGCCGCTTCGTCTCCGCCAAGGTGCGCTGCTTCATCGAGTTCGTGCAGGAACGCTACCTCGCCCCCCACTACTGGGACAGAGTGGAGTAAGCAGGGATCAGGCCGGCGTCGTCGGTTGCTCGTCCGCGGGCAGGGGCAGCTCGGCCACCAGCAGTTGCTCGTTCAGACGAAGCTGCCAGCGCGGCAGGCGGCGCTGCAAGGCGGCAAACTGATCGTCACCCAGGACATAAGGCAGGCTGATATGCAGGCAGTGGCAGTCCAGCATGCCCGCCAGTTGCAGCGTCAGGGTGAGATTGGCCTCATCGGTCTTGTGCTTGTTGATGCGCTTGCCGAGCTCGTGGCGAAAGTGCGTCTCGGGATCCTGGGTCATCGCCTGCCAGCCGTAGCCGAACAGCGGGATGAAGGCGCTGACGATGCCAAGGGCGGTGAGCGGCTGCTTGGGGGGATGATAGAGGGCGTTGAGATCCAGCAGTATGGGGGTTAGATGTCGCTCACGACTACCGGATAAAATGTTATTACTCATTGGATAACCTTGTTGATTCCTCTAGACTTCGCCGCATCTTTGACCCGACATGCCAACGAGGTGCTGATGCTAAGCGATATCGAGATCTCCCGCCAGTCCCCCCGCCTGCACATCGACGAACTGACCCGGCGTCTCGCCATCCCGCCACATCTGGTCAACCCCCAGGGTCACCACAAGGCCAAACTCAGCCTGGCCCTGCTCAAAGAGCCCCCCAAACGGCAAGGCAAGCTGGTGCTGGTGAGCGCCATCACCCCCACCCCCCTCGGGGAGGGCAAGACGGTGACCACCCTCGGTCTCTCCATGGGCCTCAATCACATCGGCCAGTCCAGCGTGGCCACCATACGCCAGCCGAGCCTCGGGCCCGTGTTCGGCGTCAAGGGAGGGGCCGCCGGTGGCGGTCATGCCCAGGTGGTGCCCATGGAGGAGATGAACCTGCACCTGACCGGGGACTTCCACGCCCTCGTCGCCGCCCATAACCTGGCCGCCGCCGCCCTGGATGCCCGCCTGTTCCACGAGCAGAAACTGGGGGATGCGTTCACCCCCAGAACCGGACTGGCCCGCCTCGATATCGACCCTGCCAACATCCTCTGGCCCCGCACCCTGGACATGAATGACAGGGCCCTTCGCCACCTGACCATAGGCCAGGGTGGCCCGGCCGATGGGGTGGAGCGCCCCGATCGCTTCGTCATTACCGCCGCCTCCGAACTGATGGCCATATTGGCGCTCGCCAGCGATCTCAAGGATCTCCGTGGGCGCATCGGCCGCATCCAGCTCGCCCTGGATCTGCGCGGCCAGCCCATCACCGCCGAGCAACTGGAAGTGGCAGGGGCCATGACGGTGCTGCTCAAGGAGGCCCTGCAGCCCACCCTGATGCAGACCACGGAGCAGACCCCGGTGCTGGTGCACGCCGGTCCCTTCGCCAACATCGCCCACGGCAACTCCTCGGTCATCGCCGATCGCGTGGCGCTGGCGCTCACCGACTACGTGGTGACGGAGGCGGGCTTTGGCTCCGACATGGGACTGGAGAAGTTCTTCAACATCAAGCATCGCCAGTCCGGCATCACCCCCTCCTGCGTGGTGCTGGTCGCCACGGTGCGCAGCCTCAAGGCCAACAGCGGCCTGCTCGACATCCGCCCGGGCCAGCCTCTGCCGGCCAGCCTGCAGGATGAAGATCTGCCGACCCTGCGCCAGGGCTGTGCCAACCTCGCCTGGCATATCCAGAATGCCCGCCGCTACGGGGTGCCCGTGGTAGTCGCCATCAACCGCTTCCCAAGTGACAGTCCGGCCGAGCTGGCTCTGCTGGAAGAGGAGGCGCGCCAGGCGGGCGCCTGCGGCGTGGCCCTGTCGGAAGCCTTCACCCGGGGCGGCGTAGGCGCGTCAGATCTCGCCAGGGCCGTGATGACCGCCTGCGCACAGCCGAGCGAGGTGCAACTGCTCTATCCCGATACCATGAGCCTGGAGGCCAAGCTCGCCACCCTGGTGGAGTGCGGCTATGGCGGCCGTGGCGTCATCCTTTCTGACAAGGCCAAGGGCCAGCTCGCGGCCCTCTCCAAGGCAGGCTGGGATCATCTGCCGGTCTGCATGGCCAAGACGCCGCTGTCGCTCAGCCACGACCCCGCCCTCAAAGGCGTGCCCACGGATTTCGAGGTGCCCATCGAGGAGGTGCGCCTGTGCGCAGGGGCCGGTTTTGTCTACGCCCTCGCAGGTCCCATCATGACCATGCCGGGACTTGGCAGCCTGCCTGCCTACCGGCATATCGACATCGATGACGACGGTGAAATCATAGGGCTGAGCTAGGTTCCAGCCGCCTGTCCCTGACCACCGCCATGGCAAGATCGATGGCAAGACAGTGGGACTGGGTTGAGCATCCACCTCCCCAAACAAACAGACCCCGCCAATTGGCGGGGTCTGTTTATGGAAGGCAAGGGCACATCAGTAGTGGAAACGCCCCAGTTTGCTCATCACCGCCTCGGTCAGGCCGTGCATCTGCTGACTCTGGGCATCCAGCTCCCGGGCGACCCGGGTCGAGGCACTGGCCGCCTCGTGGATGTTGCTGACGTTGTGGTTGATCTCCTCGCTCACCTTGGACTGCTGCTCGGCGGCGCTGGCTATCTGGGTCGCCATGTCGCCGATGCGATCGGCCGCCTGCACTATGGTCGTGAGTTCCTTCACCGCCTGCTCGGCATCATTGAGCGCCAGCCGGCTCAGGCTTCGCCCTTCGGCCATGGTCTCCACCGCCTCCCCTGTAGTGTCCCGCAGCCTGTCTATCATCTGCTGGATCTCCCGGGTCGAGGCCTGGGTCTTGGAGGCCAGCGCCCGTACCTCGTCCGCCACCACCGCAAAACCGCGTCCGTGCTCACCGGCCCGGGCCGCTTCGATGGCCGCATTGAGGGCCAGCAGATTGGTCTGCTCCGAGATGGTCCGGATCACATCCAGGATGCTGCCTATCTGCAGCCCTTGCTGCTGCAGGGCAGTGATCTTTTCCGACACCTCGCTCACCTGACGGCTGAGCTGCCGAATGCCGTTGGCGGAGGCGCTCACCACCTGCTGCCCCTGGTGCACCGCATGGCGGGTCTCGTCCACCGCCTGCGCCGTGATCTGGGCGCTGCTGGCAACCGAGTCTGCCGTCGAGGACATCTGATGCACCGCCGTGGCCACCAGCTCCACCTGCTCCAGTTGTTGCTGGCTGCTGGCCAACCCCTGCTGAGCCTGGCGGGCCGAGGTCACCGCCGCCCGCTGCAACTCGTGCACGCTGGTAGCGGTATCGCTCACTATGCCCTGCACGGTAGCGACAAACTGGTTGATCCCCTTGGCCAGAGCCCCGGTCTCATCCCGCCGCTGCTGATCCAGACGCTGGGTCAGATCCCCACCTGCACTGGAGAGGCGCGTCACCATGCGGGCCGTCTGCTGCACCGGCCGGGAAATGGAACCCGCCGCCAGCGCGAGGCCCACCAGGCCCGCCCCCGCCACCAGCATGCCCACCAGCAACTGAGTCCAGATCCCGCGATTAAACTCGCTGGCCCTGGCCTGGGCCAGCAGATCGTACTGGGCATAGAGGGCGCTATTGGGCACCTCGATGGCAATGCCCCAGGCCTGTCTCACCTTGTTAAGACGGATGGGAGCAAACACTCTCAGCCCCTCGTCGCTCTCCTCCATACCCCCTTCTGCCCGCTGCAGCTGCGACAGCAGTCCTGCATCCTGCAACCGCTCTCCCACATGCGCGCCGTCACCGGAGTCGGCGGCAATGATCCCCATGGGGCTGATGATGCGCACCCGCCCCTGACCGTCGAACACCCGCTGGCCGATGCTGTCGGCGAGGCGTTGCAGGTAGTTCAGGGAGTAGTCGACCCCCACCATGCCGAGATAGTTGCCTCCGTCCAGTACGGGTACCACGAAGGAGGTCAGCAGGGTCGGCTGACCGTTGACCTGATAGACGGACGGATCCACCGCGCAGCTCGCCTTGCTCTCCTGGGGGCAGAGGTACCATTCGGAGGCACGGATCCCGGTGGCGCTCGGCGTCTTGCTGTAGAAATCGCCGAGGGGCTTGAGGGCAAAGCCCGCAGCGCCACGGCTCCAGTAGGGGGCGAAGTTGCCGCTGGCCTGACTGTGCGCGCTGCCTCCCTGATAGAGCTCGTCCAGACCATCGAAGCGGTTAGCCTCCCAGCCGCTGTAGATGCTGAGGAAGTCCGGGTTGCGATCGCCGATATCCTTGAGCAGGGCGGTCACCGCCTCCCGATCCAGGGGTTTGTGTTGATGCACATTGCCCGCCAGCAGGGCCGCCAGGGTTTCGGCCGCATCCAGTGCCAGCTCGAAGGAGCGCGCCACCTCGCTCGCCTGACCGTCCGCCAGAGTCTGCAACCACTGTCCCGACTGCTGGCGGGCGCTGTCATGGCTCTCCCGCTGGATCTTCTCCTGCATGCCGGACAGGGAGAGGTAGCCATACCCCACGACACTCAGGACGGTCGCCAGCAAGATGCAACCGGCGAAGAACATGACTTGATATTTGATCGAACGAAACATGACGAAGGAGCGTCTCCAGGGCCAAAAAAGCAGGCATCATACGGGGAGAGAGGGGTTGCGTGAACTCACCACAGCGAAATTAATCACCGTTTTGTGATTGGTGCCAAATGAGATGTGGCAAGGCATGCGATGAGCAGAGAGAAAACAAGGTGAAATCCGAGCTTTACAGCAGATTGATCCACGCCATGAAGGCGTAGCCACAGACAAAGAGGCCCCGCCAACCGGCGGGGCCTCTTGTTATCCGGCATAACCCTGAAGGGCCTAGAGCGTGAAGCGCTGGGTCATATGGTGCAGCGTATTGGCTAGCTTGCTCAGCTCGATGCAGGCCTGGGCGGTCTGCTGGGCCCCCAGGGCGTTCTCGTCTGCGGCACTGTGAATGTTCACTATGCTGCGGTTGAGCTCCTCGGTCACCGCATTCTGCTCCTCGGTCGCGGTAGCGATCAGGGTATTCATGTCGGTGATCTGGGTGACGGCGCCATTGATGCTGTCGATGCTGTTGCCCGCTTCCCGCGCCAACCCGACGCTGTTTTGCATCTGCTGACGGCTCAGCTGCATGGCGTTGCCCGCCTCGGCGGTGCGCTCCTGCAACACCTCGATCATCTTGCTGATCTCGGCGGTGGAGTTCTGGGTACGCTGGGCCAGGGAGCGCACCTCGTCGGCGACGACCGCGAAACCGCGGCCCTGCTCACCGGCGCGAGCCGCTTCGATGGCGGCATTGAGCGCCAGCAGGTTGGTCTGCTCGGCGATGCCGCGAATGACATCCAGCACCATGCTGATGTTGGTGCTGTCCTGCTCCAGCTGCTGCACCACGCTCCCGGCCTGCTCAATCTGCAAGGAAACCTGCTCTATGCTGCCGATGGCGCGGCCCACCACCTGATGCCCCTCATTCGAGGTGTGGGAGGCGGCCTTGGCGGCGCTCATGGCATCCGTGGTGTTGCGAGCCACCTCGTGCACGGTGGATTGCATCTCGTTCATGGCGGTCGCCACCTGGGAGACTTCATTCTGCTGGCTGGCCATGCCCTTGGCAGACTGCTCGGAGATGGCGCTCACCTCCTCCACCGCGCTGCTGAGCTGGCTCACCGAGCCCGCTATCTCGCTCACGAGGTCAGCCAGGGCGCCCTGCATGCGATCGATGGCGCCGCCGAGCTGACCCAGCTCGTCGCGCTTGAAGCGATTGCCGCGGATCCACTCCTGCAGCTCACCCTTGCCGAGATCGCCGCTGGCGATGCGCTGGGCCTGGCGGGCCAGCATTACCAGGGGATCCCGGATCTGGCGAGTCAGTACCACGGAGAGCACGGTGACCAGGCCAAGGCCCAGTACCAGGGCGATGATGATGCTGAACCTGGCGCTGTCGAAGGCCCCGACCACCTCGGCGCGGGAGTTGACGGAGTAGCCATGGTTGATCTGAATGAGTGTGGACACCGACTTGGCCAGGCTGTTGTAGAGGGCGATCCCCTCGCTCATGAAGATGCGCTGGGCCTCCGCCATCTGGCCGTTATCCTGCATCTGCTTGAGGCGCTGATGCATCGCCACGTACTTGCTCCAGTCCGCCTTGACGATGTCGAAGGTGCGACGCTCTTCCACGTCCTCCGCCCAGATGGTCACATCATGGGCAGCCACCTGCCGCTCCACGTCCCGCAGACTCTGCTCGCTGGCATCGCGGTAATGGGCCTTCTGCTGGGGGTCATCCGCCACCAGGAACACATCCAGTTCATAACGGCGCAGATCATTGATGGTCTCCCCCAGGGCGCTGGTACGCACCACGGCAGGCAGAATGCTGTCGGTGAAACCGGTGGCGGCCCGGTTCATATTGCCAAACTGCAGCAGCGAGAAGCCGCCGATAAAGGCCATCATCAGGCCGAGCACCGCAAAACCTGCGGTTAGTTTCTTGCCGATCGTCATGGTACTGGGATTCATGGTTTGTCCTGCAATGGGTGAATTACTGGCATCCGCCTGAGTTGTGCCCTCCTGGCACGAAACACGATAGCTGCCATCCATTGCAGTCATGCAAGTGCGCCGCCTTGAGGGAGGCGGCGCCAAGGGGTCCGAACGTGCAGATCCCGGTCGATACGGGTGATCATCGCAAGAGCATCGTCTGCGCCGCACCGACCATCCATCGGTATGAAGAGCTATATCGACCCGACAGGGTCATGGCTTTAGGTGTTTTTTGGTTAAAAATCAGCAGAAAATAGCGAAGAGGAGCAAAGAGGAGGCATGCCCGGGGGCATGCCGTTGGCCACTCAGCCTTTCAGCCCGCCCAGAAACTCGGCACGGGTGTCCGGCTGGGTCTTGAATACCCCACCGAGGGAGGTGGTGGTGGTATAGGAAGTGGAGTCCATCACCCCGCGCGCCTTCACGCAGTAGTGGGTCGCCCGGATGCTGATGGCCACGTCGCGGGTGCCGAGCAGGGTCTGCAGCGCCAGCAGGATCTGCTGGGTGAGGCGCTCCTGCACCTGGGGACGACGAGCGAAGAACTGGACGATACGGTTGATCTTCGACAGCCCGATCACCTTGCCACGGGGGATATAGGCCACGTGGGCCAGCCCGTCGATGGTGACGAAGTGGTGCTCGCAGGTGCTGGTGAGACTGATGTCCCGCACCATGATCATCTCGTCCACCTTCATCTTGTTCTCGATCACCGTCACCTTGGGGAAGGTGGCATAGTCGAGGCCGGAGAAGATCTCGTTCACGTACATCTTGGCGATGCGGTGCGGCGTCTCCGCCAGGCTGTCATCCGCCAGATCCAGCCCCAGCGTCTCCATGATGGCGCGCATGTGGCCTTCGATCTTCTCTCGCTTCTGCTGGTTGTCCAGTGCATTGGCCACTAGTGGTGTCTCGAGACCCTCGGCCTCGAGCGCTGCCCTGACCAACAGGGCTTCCTGACTCATATTCGTCATTCTCGTACTCTCCCACGCTCAGGGACTGTGATGGTCGCCATCTGTTGTGGCGGCATTCTACTGTGGCGCAATCTTACAGGGCGATTATTGTCATAATTCGAACTAACTCAAGCCCGGTACCTGACTTTATGTCAATCCGTCGTGTTTTACTCCCGTGCCACCCTGCCCGTATGGGGTGTCCGGCCATCAATATCGTCACCCACCCACACCAGCCTGCCCAAGCGGTCACTTTTTTGGGATAATCCGCCCTCACCACAATAAAGAGGTCATGATGATGGGATTCGATACCGGCACACTCCTCCCCCTAAGCGACGCCCTGCAAGGGATGCTGGACCAACTGGCCTGCTGCTGCGACACCGAGCAATTGCCGCTGCCCCAGGCGCTGGACCGGATCCTGGCCGAGGATATCGCCTCCCCCCTCTCGGTGCCTCCTTTCGACAACTCCGCCATGGACGGCTATGCCGTGCGCCTGGCCGATCTCGCCGCTGGCACCCCGCTCAAGGTGGCAGGCAAGGCCTTCGCCGGCCAGCCCTATGAGGGAGAATGGCCCGCCGGCCACTGCGTTCGCATCATGACCGGGGCCCCCGTTCCCGCCGGCACCGAGGCGGTCGTCATGCAGGAGGAGACCGAGGCCCTGGGCGAGCTGGTGCGCTTTGTCAGCCAGCCCAGGCTCGGCCAGAACATTCGCCGCCGGGGCGAGGACATGGCCGAAGGCTCGCCAGTGCTGGCGAAGGGCCTGCGCCTGAGCCCCCGCGAGCTGCCGCTGCTGGCATCGCTTGGCATCGCGACCGTGACGGTCCATCGTCCCCTCAGGGTCGCCATCTTCAGCACCGGGGATGAGCTCAAACCGGTGGGCACTCCCCTTGAGCATGGCGACATCTACGACTCCAACCGCTACGGGGTCAAGGCCATGCTGGCGCGCCTGGGCTGTGAGTGCCTGGATCTTGGCATCATCCCGGACGATCCCGCCGCCCTGCGGGCCGCCTTCCTCCAGGCCGATCGGGAAGCCGACGCCCTCATCACCACCGGCGGCGTCTCGGTCGGCGAGGCGGACTTCACCAAGCAGCTGCTGGAAGAGCTAGGCGAGATAGGCTTCTGGAAGCTCGCCATCAAGCCGGGCAAACCGTTCGCCTTCGGCAAGCTGCCCCACGCCTGGTTCTTCGGCCTGCCGGGCAACCCCGTCTCCGCCATGGTCACCTTCGATCAGCTGGTGCGTCCGGCGCTCGCCAGGCTCGCCGGCCAGACGCTCTCCCCCGCGCTGCGTCTCAGTGCCATCGCGAACGAGCCACTCAAGAAGGCGCCGGGGCGGATGGACTTCCAGCGCGGCATATTGAGCGCAGGCCCGAACGGCCTCGAGGTTCGCAGCACCGGCTCCCAGGATTCGGGGGTGTTCAGCTCCCTCTCCAAGGCGAACTGCTACATCGTCCTCGAGCAGGAACGGGGCAAGGTGGCGGCAGGGGAGACGGTCACCGTCGAACCTTTCGCAGGGCTGCTGCTGTGAGCGAGATCCTCTCGGACGCGGAGCTTCTGCGCTACAACCGCCAGATCATCCTCAAATCCTTCGACTTCGAGGGGCAGGAGGCGCTCAAGCAGGCCAGGGTGCTGGTGATAGGGGCCGGGGGCCTTGGCTGCGCCGCCGCCCAGTATCTGGCGGTGGCCGGGGTCGGCCAGCTGACCCTGGTGGATTTCGACAAGGTGGAGCTCTCCAACCTGCAGCGCCAGGTGCTGCACAGCGACGCGCGCATCGGTCAGTACAAGGTGGACTCGGCGGCCGAGACGCTGCGCGGCCTCAACCCCTTGCTCACCGTCGAAACACACGCCGCCCTCGCGGACGAGGCACAGCTCGATACCCTGTTGCCGAGTCATCAGCTGGTGCTCGATTGCACCGACAACGTGGCCATTCGCAATCTGCTCAACCAGAAGGCGAGACAACATGGTGTGCCGCTGGTCTCCGGCGCCGCCATCCGGCTGGAGGGGCAGCTGTGCAGCTTCACCTGGCAGGAAGGTGAACCCTGCTACGCCTGCCTGAGCTCCCTGTTCGGCGAGCAGCCACTGACCTGCGTCGAGGCCGGTGTGCTGGCCCCCATGGTGGGAGTAGTCGGCAGCCTGCAGGCGCTGGAAGCCATCAAGCTGCTGACCGGCATGGGCAAGAACTACGGCGGCCGCCTGTTGATGATCGACGGGCTCGGCGGTGGCTTTCGGGAGCTGAAGCTGCCCAAACGACCCGACTGCCCGGTCTGTGGTCAGCCCTGATGGCTTGAGGCAAAACTCCAAGTCTGAGCCGTTGTCACAAAAAAGCCGAACCCCCGGGTTCGGCTTTTTTACTGCACTAGGCACTCAACGGGATCAGAAAATCCCCTTCGCCTTGACCTTCTTCATGCTGGCCACCTGGCTCGAGAGATCCTCGATAAGCGGCTCGGCACCCGATTCATCCCCACCACTCTGACGGCCCCGCTGGCTCGCCAGTCGCTGGATCAGACGGTGCTGCTCGCGGATAAGCTTGGATTGTTCCTCCAGCTGGCGAGAGAGCAACGCCAGGCTGCTCTGCAGCGGTGCCAGATCCGTCTCTGCCCCAGCGGACGGCAACTTACCGGCTATAGCATCTGCCAGTTGATCATGATCCACTACCCCCGGCAGCCCCTGGCGCAGCTCATCCCAAAGATCCGTGGGTTGCTGCTCGCCGAGACGGCTAACTATCTCGTCCACCAGCTGATCCGGGGCCGTCATCGCCTGGGACTGGCCCAGCCGCTGCACCAGCTCCTCAATCATCTCAGCCGTGTTGCCGGACCCCAACTGGGGTACCAACCTGGCCGCGATCTGATCGATCATGGTGTCAGTCAGGACAGGCGCGTCACTCCCCTGCCCCAGATCGAAGCCGCAGCTGGCGAAGACATGGCGCAGGGTGGCCAGACTCACCTGCTCGGGACCGAAGGCATTGGCCACCGCCTTGCACAGGCTGGGAGCCAGCACGTACATGAACATACCGGAGAGGTAGATGTCCTTGTGGAAGCGGCTCTTGGAGAAATCGAACTCCTCGACCCCATCCTGGATCTTGCGGGCACGCTGGTACCAGCTCTGCAGTACACCGGCCGCATAGCGGTCAGACTCCAGCGCACCCGGATCCATGTAGATGGAGAAGGTCATGCGCTTGAGTTGACTACTCATCCGCCACCTCGGCCATCACGGCCGCTTCCCGGTAAACTTCGTCCTCTTCCGTGGTGTAGAGGCAGATCTCCCGGGCCAGGGCGGACTGGGCATCTTCCAGCAGCTCGACCCGCTCGCCCAGGGTCGGGTAGGCGCTCTTGATCGCTTCATGGATGAGGGAGGCACCACCACCGACCAGGTAGACCCGGTTCGGGTTCTTGGCAAACTTCTTCGCCTCGTGGGCCACCTGGGAGCCCAGCTCGTCGATCTTGTTCTGCATCTTCTCGAGGATGCGCGGGATCTGGCTCTCATCGTTCACCACATCCCGCACGAAGCTCATGTCGTGACGACGCTTGATGAACTCGTTCGCCACCAGGTAGCTGGAGTCGCTGTCCGCCGCCGCCAAGGCCTTGCGGGTGGCGTCAGTTACCATGGAGACGCCGATCTCGTTGTTACCGTAGACATCGGAGACATCGTCGAACTCGCCGACGATGATCCCCATGTCCAGGGTGGTGCCGCCACAATCGATCACCAGCGTCTTGGTGAACTCGTTGCAACCGGATCCCACCAGACGGGAGAGAGCAGCAGGCAGGCTCTCCGGCATGACCTCGACACTGACGATGTTGAACAGCTCCCCCTTGTTCAGGGAGATGGCCCGCATCAGATTGCGGCGCTTCTTCTCGATCTTCTCTTCGTTGCGCTGGCAATCGTCCGGGTTGTAGAACTCGGTGATGGGCAGGGTGACGGTAATGGCCACATCGCAGGGAGTGACCCCGGTCTGCAGCAGGGCATGATGCACGGAGAGCAGGTTCAGATCGTCGTACTGGTATTCCACATGGGTGGTTGCCAGGGATTTGTCCGAGGTGGCGTCATAGGTGTACTTGGTATTGCCTATCTCGTAGTTGTAGATCTTCTTGTCCTTGCGCAACGCCGCACTCTTCCAGTCTTTGCGAAAGGAGTTGGGAGAGATGATGGTCTTGAGCACCTTGTTCTCGATCCAGCTCACCTTGACATTGGTTGAGCCATCATCGATGGCCATTTTTATTATTTCAGACATGAGGAAATACCTGTTGAGAGAGCAAATGGGTCCGATTGCCTTGCCCTATGCCCTTGGCAAGGCGATCGGACCAATACATACACGGTGAATAAGGCTAAGGGGCGACAAGTTTAATGAGTTTCTAAAATCCGGTGAAGCAAATGATTGAATCCGGCGGGATCTTCCGCTGGCCAGGCGTGATGGCCCGGCGGGGTATGGATGCTGGCGTTGGGCAGGGCAGCGAATTGTTCCACCCGTTTGGCGAGCGGCAGATAGTCCTGGGTGGTGGAGATGATGGCGACCGGCTGTTCTATCCGGCCGAGGCGGGAGCGGGCCGACCAGCCGGGCAAGTCCCCCAGCAGCGCCCGATAGGTCTTCTTCTTGTTGCTGCGCACGAAACGCTGCCGGAAGGCGTGGCGTACCTGGGCGAGCTCGGGGCCCGGGAAGAGTTCGCGCCCGAGCCACCAAGCGAGCGGGCGCAGGCCAAACCAGCGCAGCCATTTCAGGCGCAGGGCAAAGCGCGCCTGCTCCTGCGGGGTCTCCAGCAAGAATTCACTGAAGCCGTTGACCAGCACCAGACCGCGTACCTTCTCCGGTAGTTGCAGGGCCAGTTCCAGCGCCACCATGGCCCCGAGCGACAAGCCCACCACCCAGGCGGGCTCTGGCTGCTCATCGAGCCAGCGCGCCACATCCCGGGTCAGGGTCAGCACGTCGAAGGGCCCCTCCTGCAGGCTCTGCCCGTGACCGCGCAGGTCGAGCGCCACCACCCGGTAGTGATCAGCGAAGTGCTCGAGCTGGGCCTGCCAATCGAGGCTGGAGGAGCCGAGTCCGTGCAGCAGCACCAGCAAGGGGCCCTCCCCCGCACTGCGCAGGGCCAGCCCGTGGGATTTCATTACCTGATTACGACGCACTTCGCCTCTCCCTCCCGGCCCATGCCGGCTCTCAATCCCATCGGTTCCCCCGCTCACTCACGAGGGCTGAGCACAGCTCCTCAGCCTTCCCCCACCAGACTCACCGCCTTGATGTAGGCATAGAGGCGCTGATCCGGCGCGAGGGCGAGCCGCTTGGCGGAGCGGCTGGTGATCCGGGCCAGCAGTATCTGCTGCCCCAGCGCCAACTGCAACAGGGTTTGCCCCGGCCGTACCTCGTGGGCGTTGAGCAGCCGGGTCTCCAGGCAGTTGGAGAGGCTGGAGTCGGTGATGGGAGCGGTGGCAATCACCACATCCCGCCCCGCCACCTTGATCTGCAAGGGGCCGGGCTCGTCGGGGGCATGCTCCATGGTGACCATCAGCAACTGCTCACCGAGGCGCAGGCTCGCCATCTGCTCCCGTTGATCGTAGCTGTCCAGGGTCGCCGCCAGCATGACACCGGCGTCGTCCCGGCTGGCGAGCGAGAGATCGGTACGGGCGAAGATATCGCTCGGCCGCCCCTGGGCCTCCACTTTGCCGTCGGCCAGCAGCACCAGCTGGTCGCAGAGCAGGCTGACCTCCTCCATGGCGTGGCTGACGAAGATCATCGGGATGCCGCTCTCCCGCTGCAACTCCTTGAGCACGTGGGCCTGATGGATGCGGCTGCGCCTGTCCAGTGCCGAGAAGGGCTCATCGAGCAGCAGCAAGTCCGGCTCCGCCAGCAGGGCCCGGCCGAGGGCCACCCGCTGGCGCTGACCGCCGGAGAGGCCGTGGGCGGGTTGGTCCAGCAGCTCGGCAAAGCCGAGTCGCGTCGCCAAGGGGGCCGGCTGCCAGCGTCCCTTGCCCTTCTTGGCGGCCAGTTGCAGATTGGCCAGCACCGTCATGTGCGGGAACAGGCGCGAATCCTGAAACACCAGGCCGATGCGGCGCGCCTCGGGCAGCGTCTCCGCCAGCTCCCGCCCCTGCCAGCAGAGGCGGTCACCGACCTCTCGGTCAAGGCCTGCCAGCACCCGCAGCAGGGTGCTCTTGCCACAGCCGGAGGGGCCAAAGAGGCCGAGTATGCCCCCCAGCGGGAGCTTGAGATCGCAATCGAGTGTGAATCCGCCGAAGTGGCGTCTTGCCCTGATATCCAGCGTCATCCGAACAGCCTCCGTTGCCGGCGTTGCAACACGCCATAGACCAGTACCAACATGATGAGAGAGAAGCCCATCAGGCCGCCCGCCAGGATGTGGGCATGCTGATAATCCATGGTCTCCACGTGATCGAACAGGGCGATAGAGAGCACCTGGGTCTCCCCGGGAATGTTGCCCCCTATCATCAACACCACCCCAAACTCCCCCAGGGTGTGGGCAAAGCCGAGCGCCGCCGCCATCACGAAGCTTGGCAGCGTCATCGGCAAGATGATCTGGAAGAAGCGCTCGACGGGCCCGAGCCCCAGGGTGGCCGCCGCCTCCAGCTCCTTGTTACCCATGTTGACGAAGGCGGAGGTGAGGGGTTGGACCACGAAAGGCAGCGAGTAGATGATGGAGGCCAGCAGCAGGCCGAGGAAACTGAACGCGAGGGGGGTGCCGAAGGTCTCTCGCCACCAGCTGCCGATGCCGTATTCGGGGGAGAAGGCGAGCAGCAGGTAGAAACCGAGCACGGTGGGTGGCAGCACCAGAGGTAACGCCACCAGAGCCTCCACCACGGGCCTGAGTCTGTGTTGACTGCGAGACAGCCACCAAGCCAGCGGCGGCGACAGCAGCAAGAGTATGCCCGTGGTACTGGCCGCCAGCTTCAGGGTGAGCCAGACCGCCAGCAGATCACCGTCACTCATCGCCACCTCCCGCTCGGGATGCGCATGTTCATGATTCTCCTCCTTGATTCAACAAACTGGCCGGCGCAGGGCCGGCCAGTCATCAGGGGGTCAGTGCCTTGCCGTCATTGCGGCAGGGCATAGCCCGCGGCCTTGATCTGCGTCTGGCCCGGGCCCTTGAGCCAGGCAACCAGGGCATCCACGGCCTCACCCTTTTTCAGTACCAGTGCTTGTTGCTCGATGGCGGGGTAATAAATCCCCGGCACGGCCCAAGCTTCACCGGTCTTGCCCGCTTCCACCAGGTTGGCCCAGGCCACGAAGCCCATCTCGGCGTTGCCGGTATCCACGAACTGCCAGGTCTGGCTGATGTTGTTGCCGGTCAGCACCCGATACTGCTTGGGATCGATCTTGAGGTGCGCGAGGGTCGCCATGGCGGCGGTGCCATAGGGGGCGGTTTTCGGGTTGGCGATGGCGAGGTTGCCCTTCCAGTTGCGCAGGGTGGCCTCGTCAGGAGCCGGACCGCCCTTCTTCCACAGACCCAGCTGGCCGATGGCGTAGGTAAAGCGCTCGCTGCCCTTGCCCTCTTGTTCCAGCTTCTCAGGGGTCTTCACATCGGCGGAGAGGAAGAGATCGAAGGGGGCGCCGTGGGTGATCTGGGTGTAGAGCACGCCCGTGGCCGCCGAGCTGATGGTGACGGTATGGCCGGTCTTGGCGGTGAAATCCTTGCCAATGCGCTCTATGGTGCCCTTGAAGTTGGCCGCCACGGCCACCTTGACCTCGTCGGCCTGCACGGCGCTGGCGCAAGCACTCAGCAACACCACGGATAACAGCTTTTTCATTCCCTTACTCCTGTCTAAGCCTGAGCCTGTTGGCGGCTCTGTCATGGGAAGCCCTGACGGACTCATTCCCCTTGTTGCCAGCGGGCCGCGGCAGCGTCATCGCTCTCCTTGGCTTCCACCCAGCGTTGTTGCCCTGCCGCCGTCAGCTCTTTTTTCCAGAACGGCGCCCGGGTTTTCAGAAAGTCCATGATGAAATGGCAGGCCTCGAAGGCCGCCTCGCGGTGGGCACTGCTCACCGCCACCAGCACGATTTGATCGCCGAGCAGCAGTTCGCCGATGCGATGGATCAGGGTGCACTCCTGCAGCGGCCAGCGGGCTCGCGCCTGTGCAACGATCCCTGCCAGCGCCTTCTCCGTCATGCCGGGATAGTGCTCGAGGGCCAGCCCTTTCACCTCCTCCCCCTGATTGAAGTCCCGCACCTTGCCCACGAAGGTGACGATGGCGCCGGTATCGTGGCGGGTGGCGAGTCGCTCGTACTCCTCAGCCAGCGAAAAATCGGCCCGCTGCACCAGAATGCGATCCACTGTGGTTGCCTCGCGCATGATCAGCCTCCGGTCACCGGCGGGAAGAAGGCCACCTCATCCCCATCGGTCAGGGGCGTCTCCAACGGCACCAGGGTCTGGTTTACCGCCACCAGCAGCTTGCCCGCCTCCAGCGCCAGGGCCCACTTGTCCCCCCGCTCACACAGGGCGGCGCGCAGCGCCTCGGCGGTGTCGTAGTCAGGAGGCAGACTCAGCTCGTCACAACTCACCAGCTCCCGCACCTGGGCAAAAAACAGTACCTTGATCATGCCTGCTCCCCCCCTCGCGCTTGTTCACCGCCCACGGCCGGGGCCTGGAAGTGGCCGGACTTGCCGCCGCGTTTCTCCACCAGTCTGAGCTGCTCGATCACCATGTCCTTTTGCACCGCCTTGCACATGTCGTAGATGGTCAGCGCCGCGATCGAAGCGGCCGTCAGGGCTTCCATCTCCACCCCTGTCTTGCCGGAGAGCTTGCAGAGGGTGCGAATATGCACCCTATTGTGCGCGGGCTGGGGTTCTATCTCTACCTCCACCTTGGTGAGGGCCAGAGGGTGGCAGAGGGGGATGAGATCGGCGGTCTTCTTGGCCGCCATGATGCCGGCGATGCGAGCGCTGGCGAACACGTCACCCTTGTGGTGCTGACCACCGAGGATCAGGGCCAGGGTCGCGGGGGCCATGGTGACATACGCCTCGGCGCGGGCTTCCCGCTCGGTCACCTGTTTGTCGGTGACGTCCACCATGTGGGCCTCACCGCTCTGGTTGAGATGGGTCAGGTTCATCTAGCCCCCTATCAAGAAATAAGATGGATGATCCGGGGCAACTCTCGGGATCACAGATGGGTCACGAAGTTGCACGGTCGAGTACGGGCATCAAGCTGATCCCGGATGAGCTGCTCCCAGCCGAGTCGGCAGGCGCCGGTGGAACCCGGCAGGCAGCAGATCAGGGTGCGATTGGCGAGCCCGGCCAGAGCCCGGCTCTGCATGGCTGAGCCTTTGATCTCGGCAAAGGAGAGCTGGCGGAACAGCTCGCCAAAGCCCTGTACCTTGCGCTCGAACAACACCCCTACCGCCTCGGGTACCCGGTTCTGCTCGTTGAAGCCGGTGCCGCCGTTGACCAGGACCACCTGTACCCCTTCGTCGGCGATCCAGTCGCTGACCTGGGCGCGAATGCGAAACAGATTGTCGGCGCACAGGGCTCTGTCGGCCAGTTGGTGGCCCGCCTCGGTCAGGGCCGAGACCAGGTAGTCGCCGGAGCTGTCGTCGGCGGCACTGCGGCTGTCGGAGACCGTCAGGACGGCGATCTTGAGGGGAATGAATTCGTTGCTTTTAGGTGCCATGGAGCGAGTCCTGTAACACGGGAGAAGAGAAAATCGGCCACCACCCGGCGGGCAAAACCGGCCACAGGCGGGCTGGCAGCGTTACCGAGGGCGGATTCTAACAAAGAAGTCGGGTTGACGGGGATGAATTAGATCAAGCAAAGACCATGGGGCCGGGTCCGGCCCCATGGTCACGGGCTTAGAATCCAGGCACGCCCTTCATGTCAGGCAGCTGGTGAGCAATCCCCTTGTGACAGTCGACGCAGGTGTTGGCCCCGCTCGCCAGGTTGGTGGAGTGCATCTGGGCGGCACGACGCCCCTGCAAGGAGAAGTCCATGTACTCGAAGTTGTGGCAGTTGCGGCACTCCCGCGAATCCGTGTCCTTCATCCGTTGCCACTCCCGCTCCGCCATCTCGCGGCGATGGGCCTCGAACTTCTCGCGAGTATCCACCTTGCCGGTCAGCATGCCCCACAGCTCCTTGGAGGCCTGCACCTTGCGAATGATCTTGTAGGTCCATTCGTGGGGTACGTGGCAATCCGGGCAGCTCGCGCGCACCCCTGAGCGGTTTGCATAGTGGATGGTGTCACGGTACTCCATGAAGACGTTGTCTTTCATCTCGTGACAGCCGGTACAGAACTTCTCGGTGTTGGACGCTTCCATGGCGGTGTTGAAACCACCCCAGAAGATGACGCCCCCGAAGAATCCCATCAGCAGCAGCACCCAGAGGGCCGCCTTGGAGGGAGATTTGAAGGTGACCCACAGTCGCTGCACAAAACCAGGTAATTTCATCGATGAACTCCTCAGTTCAGGGCTTCGACCGGCTTGAAGGTATTCCCCACCAGCGGCTTGGCATCCGCTTGCGGCACGTGGCACTGCAGGCAGAAGTAACGACGGGGGGAGACTTCACCCAGGGTCAGGCCATCGCGAGTCTCGAAGTGCGTGGGGCTGATCTTGGGGGCCTTCATGGCGCTGGCATTCTTGAAGCTGTGGCAGGCCAGGCACTTGTTGACCTTGTTATCCACTTCATAGTTGCGGATATCGTGGGGGATCAGTGGCGGTTGATGCATATACTGGCGATCATAGGTATCCCCATCCTTGCGGAAGTTCTTGAGGGGGGCGGCTTCGGCCTCTGACGCCAGATCCGTACTGCCCCGTTCCGATTTGATCCCCCCCGTGCTGTTGGTGATCTCAGGCACGGCCGCCATCAAGGAACCCGCCATCAGGCAGGCCAGCATTGCTCCAATCAGCTTTTTCATTATGTGTTCTCCGACATTGTCTCTGCCTTGACGGCAAAACCTACAGTGATTTCAAAAACTTGTTCCGCGCAGACATCGATGCAACGGCCACAATTTGTACACTCCTGAGCCACAATCAAGGGCCCATGACCGCGTCTGGCGCCGTGAACCGGACCGCGCAGTATGGGGCGTTCCGGGCAGACCGCATAACAATCCATGCAGTTGCTGCAACGCTCACGCCCTTTGGCTGAAATCTTGATAAACCCGACCCGGTTCACCAGGGCGTAGAAGGCCCCCACCGGGCAGAGATGACCACACCAGCCCCGCTCCACCACAAACAGATCGAACAGAAAGAGCGCCAGCAGCAGCCCCCAACCCGCCCCCATGCCAAACAGCAGACCGCGCAGAGCCAGCGACACCGGGTTGACCAGCTCCCACACCAGCACGCCTGCGATGGCGGGCACCACCAGCACCATGGCCAGCAGCCAGTAGCGGGTGTTGCGGTTGAACTGGCCGTTGCCCTTGAGGCCGAGCCGGGCCCGAACCCAGGCGGCCGCATCCGTGATGAGGTTCACCGGACAGACCCAGGAGCAGAAGACACGCCCCCCGACCAGCCAGTAAGCCACCAGCACCAGGGCGGCCCCGAGCCACAGGGTTGCCATGGGCCAGTGGCCCGCAGCGACCGTTTGCAGCAAGGTGAGAGGATCCGTGAGCGGCACCGTCTCCAGCAACAATGAGCTGGAGAGGTTCCCCTTGAGGATCCAGACACCCGCCAGCGGACCCAGCAGGAACAGACCGAGCACGCTGAGCTGGCTCACCCTGCGCAGCAGCAGGAAGCGGTGCGACCGCCACCAGCCCAGCTTCGCCCTGGCCTCGGCTCCCGGATAACGACTCATAGCCCCTCCGGTTTGCGGGTCGGCAGGGTGAGTCGCTCACCGATGAGGGACTTGCCGGCCTTTTGCTTCTCTTCCCAGCCGAGCCGGTAGTGATGACCCAGCTCCCCCTTGGCAAGACCGCGAGGCACCACCTTGATGGCCGCCTCCTCCAGCACGCAAGCATGCTCGCACTTGCCACAGCCGGTACACAGATCGCTGTGCACGGTCGGCAGGAACATGGCGTGCTTGCCGGTACGGGGGTTGTGTTGCAGCTCGAGGGTGATGGCCTCATCAATCAGGGGACAGACCCGGTAGCAGACGTCGCAGCGCAGCCCCAGGAAGTTGAGGCAGGTCTCGTGATCGATGAGCACCGCCACCCCCATCCGCGCCTGATCGATGCTGGTCATCCCCTGATCCAGTGCCCCGCTCGGGCAAGCCACCACACAGGGGATGTCTTCACACATCTCGCAGGGAACGCTGCGGGCCTCGAAGTAGGGAGTGCCCGTGGTAACCGGGGTCAGCAGTCTGGCGAGCTTCAAGGTGTCATAGGGACAGGCCTCGACGCAGAGCCCGCAGCGCACGCAGGCACCAAGGAAATCCGCTTCGGCCAGCGCCGCCGGGGGGCGCAGCGCCTGGGCTGGCACGGCTTGCGCCTGCTGGCGCGCAACCGTGCCAAGCCCGGCCCCAAGCAGGCCCACTGAGCAGGCCCCCTTGGCAAAGTCAGCCAGAAACTGGCGGCGGCTGCGGCTCATCCCCTAACCGCCTCAGGCCTTCACGACCTTGACGGCGCACTTCTTGTAATCCGTCTCTTTGGAGAGGGGATCCGTGGCGTCCAGCGTCAGCTTGTTGACCAGTTGGCTCGCATCGAAGAAGGGCATGAACACCAGGCCTTTTGGCGGCTTGTTGCGACCACGGGTCTCGACGCGGGTCTTCACCTCGCCACGACGGGAGGAGACGATCACCTCTTCCCCACGGCGCACCCCACGGGCCTTGGCATCTTCCGGGTGCATGAACAGCACCGCATCCGGGAAGGCGCGATATAGCTCGGGCACGCGGCGAGTCATGGTACCGGTGTGCCAGTGCTCCAGCACCCGGCCGGTGGAGAGCCACATGTCATATTCGCTGTCCGGAGCCTCGGCGGCCGGTTCGTAGGGCAGCGCGAAGATCACCGCCTTGCCGTCCGGCTTGCCGTAGAAGCGCACGCCTTCACCCGCTTTCACATAAGGGTCGAACCCTTCGCGGTAGCGCCACAGGGTCTCCTTGCCGTCCACCACGGGCCAGCGCAGACCGCGTGCCTCATGGTACTGATCGAACGGAGCCAGATCGTGACCGTGACCACGGCCGAAGCTCGCGTACTCCTCGAACAGCCCTTTCTGGACGTAGAAACCAAAGTGCTCAGCCTCGTCGTTCAGGACACCCTTGCTCTGCTCTTTCGGGAACTGATCGACCTGGCCGTTCTTGTAGAGCACCTCGTAGAGGGTCTTGCCCTTTACTTCCGGCATCTTGGCGATGAGCTCAGCCGGCCACACCTCTTCCACGGTGAAGCGCTTGGAGAACTCCATCAGCTGCCACAGGTCGGACTTGGCCCCTTCCGGTGCCTTGACCTGCTGGTGCCAGAACTGGGTGCGACGCTCGGCATTGCCGTAGGCCCCCTCTTTCTCCACCCACATGGCGGTGGGCAGGATGAGGTCGGCGGCTTGCGCCGTCACGGTCGGGTACGGATCGGACACCACGATGAAGTTGGCCGGGTTGCGATAACCGGGCAGCCCCTCCTCGTTCATGTTGGGGCCGGCCTGCATGTTGTTGTTGCACATCACCCAGTAGGCGTTGAGCTTGCCGTCTTTGAGCATGCGGTTTTGCAGCACGGCGTGATAGCCCACCTTGTCCGGGATGGTGCCTTCCGGCAGCTTCCAGATCTTCTCGGCGGTGGCGCGGTGCTTGGGATCGGTCACCACCATGTCGGCAGGCAGACGGTGGGCGAAGGTGCCCACTTCCCGGGCGGTGCCACAGGCGGAGGGCTGACCGGTCAGGGAGAAGGGGCCGCTGCCCGGGGTGGAGATCTTGCCGGTCAGCAGGTGGATGTTGTAGCAGAGGTTGTTGGCCCAGACGCCACGGGTGTGCTGGTTGAAGCCCATGGTCCAGTAGGAGACCACCTTCTTGCTGGGATCGGCATAGAGCTGGGCCAGTTTCTCGAGTTTGTCCTTGGAGACACCGGAGAGCTTGGCCACGGAGTCGACGTCGTAATCCGCCACGAATTTCGCGAAATCGTCGAAGTTCATGGGGGTGGAGTCGCCGCTGTCCGGATTCTTGGCTTTTTGCTGCAGCGGGTTGGTGGGACGCAGGCCGTAACCGATGTCGGTCACCCCTTTGCGGAACTGGGTGTGCTTGTTGACGAACTCCCAGTTCACCTTGTCGTTCTGGATGATGTAGTTGGCGATGTAGTTGAGGATCGCCAAGTCGGTCTGGGGCGTGAACACCATGCCGTTGTCCGCGAGTTCGAAGCTGCGGTGCTCGAAGGTGGAGAGCACGTGCACCTGCACGTCCTGGTGGGACAGACGACGATCCGAGATGCGCGACCAGAGGATGGGGTGCATCTCGGCCATGTTGGAACCCCAGAGCACGAAGGCGTCGGCCTGCTCGATGTCGTCGTAGCAGCCCATGGGTTCATCCATGCCGAAGGTACGCATGAAGCCGACCACGGCGGAGGCCATGCAGTGACGGGCGTTGGGATCCAGGTTGTTGGTGCGCAGGCCTGCCTTCATCAGCTTGGCGGCGGCATAGCCTTCCCAGACGGTCCACTGGCCGGAGCCGAACATGCCGACCGCGGTCGGGCCCTTCTCTTTCAGGGTGGCCTTGAACTTCTCCGCCATGATGTCGAACGCCTGATCCCAGCTGATGGGGGCGAAGTTGCCGTTCTTGTCGAACTTGCCGTTGGTCATGCGCAGCATGGGCTGGGTCAGACGGTCCTGGCCGTACATGATCTTCGACAGGAAGTAGCCCTTGATGCAGTTGAGGCCACGGTTGACCGGGGCATCGGGATCACCCTGGGTCGCCACGACGCGGCCTCCCTGGGAGCCGACCAGCACGGAGCAGCCGGTCCCGCAGAAACGGCAGGGGGCCTTGTCCCAGGTGATGGCGGTCTTGTCGGTGCTGGTGATCAGGTTCGCCGCCATAGTGGGGGCACTGACACCGGCCACCGCAGCGGCTGCCGCCACCGCATTGGCCTTCATAAAGTCGCGTCGACTCAGCTTCATGGCATATCCTCACATCGCTTATCGCGTAAGTTGTCGAGTGTATCGATCTGTTAGTGGCTCGGGGCGGTGAACAACACACCCGGCATCGCCTGTCTCACGTCAATGGCTGCCATCCTGATGAACCCGTTGGCACAGCCTGTTGACATGACTTCCTTGCTAGTTCGCATCGGGGCCGACCATGACGGCCGCCCCTGCTGCCTTACTCCTCGCCTTGCTGGTCGAGTTCATCAAACTGGTGGTAGATGAGGGCGGCGGAGAGCACCCCCGGCATGGCCTGAATGGCATCGATAGCATCCATGATAGGACGTTGGCTGATCCCTTCCAGCGTGACCACCAACTTGCCCTCGTCGCTGACGGCGTGGATCTCGGCCCCATTCAGGGTAGCAATCTGCTGGGCGAGTTGATGGCGCTGGGAAGGCTGTGTCAGCACGACCAGGCTGGATACGTGAAACTCTTCTCGGCTCATACTGCTTCCCTACTCTCTTGTTCGTCTGTGCTGGATGAGTGGCACCGGCATCGCTGTCATGCCACTAAAATAGCATCCGTATACACTACCCAAGTGACACTTCACCACTTGGCATGCTGATTTTTATGCTTCCAACAGGACAATCCGCTACACAGGCGCCGCAGCCGTTGCACAAATCGTTGTTGATCACCGGGGTCGGCACCTGTCCCAAGCGGGGAGAAAAACCGATGGCCCGCGCTTCACAGCTGTCCTGACAACGCTGGCAGTACACCTGGCCCAAAGCCAAACAACCGGATTCGATATGGGCCACATAGTCCCAGGCCACCTCGGTGGTTGGACGAAACAGGGGCTGCTTGCAGGCGGAAACACACTCGGTACAGAAGGTGCACTCCCCCAGCTGGAAATCCACGATCGGAAAGCCGCCGTCTCCGTTTACCAGGATCTGCTCGGGGCAGGCCGCCAGACAGTCACCGCAACGAGTGCAGTCGGCCACGAAGTCGGGCCAGGGAATGGACCAGGGCAGTTGTACGTCTGGCGTGCGGGCACTCAGCTTGCCTCGAAACAGGCTGCGACGTGACAGATCTACCCCATCCGGCATAAGGCTTCCTCTTCCCTGGAGAGATGCGTGACAGGCATTTTCAATACCGATTATAAGATTGGGTGTATATTGCGACCCTGACAAGTCGAGGGATATACCACCTGGGAGATAAACAGGGGGGAATCTTGCGCTGGATCAAAACCTTGGCGCAATAAAGCAGCAGAGGGGCAAACCAAATTACCCCTATGTGAGGATTGCTTATTAATCAGTGGCTATTTTGAACGGGCGATGAACCTGTCAGCCGCCGATGGAGGCAAGATGGGGGGTGATGCCGGCATTGCCCTCGTGCAGCCGATGGCTGGCAGCCTTGCCGACCAGGGCCTCGCGGATCCGTCGTTGCAATGCCTCTTGCTGATCATCGGCCTGCAGCAGATCCCGCAGCTCCACCCCGTTGTCACCAAACAGGCACAGGTGCAGCTTGCCGACTGAGGAGACCCGCAGCCGGTTACAACCGGCGCAGAAATCCTTGCTGTAGGGCATGATAAGCCCCACTCCCCCTTGTGACGCGGGGTGCATGAACACCTGGGCCGGCCCATCATCCAGGCCGCGCAGCTGTTGCACCCAGCCACTGCCAAGCAGCTGCTGCTTGATGAGCTCACCGCTGGCGTGATGATCGCGAAACAGGCTGTCCATTTCGCCGGTCTGCATCAGCTCGATGAAGCGCAGTTCGATGGGCTTGTCTTTTATCCAGGCGAGAAACGCTCCCAGCTGATGATCGTTCAGCCCCTTGAGCAGCACCGCATTGATCTTCACCGATTTGAAACCGGCGGCCAGGGCGGCCTCTATCCCCTCCATCACCTCGACCAGCTTGTTTTCGCCGGTGATCTGGTGAAACTGGCGGGGATCCAGGCTGTCGACGCTGACATTGATGGCGGTCAGGCCCGCATCGAACCACTCCCTGGCCCGCTCTTTCAGACGATAACCGTTGGTGGTCATGGCCACCTTCTCGATGCCGGGGGTCGTGGCCACGGTGTCGATGATGGCGGTGAAGTCACGGCGCAGGGAAGGCTCGCCGCCAGTCAGGCGCACCTTGCGGGTCCCCATGGCGGCGAAGCCGGAGACGGTGCGGCGGATCTCGTCAAGCGAGAGGAACGACTTGCGCGCCTCTCCGTTTCCGTGTGCGGGACGATAGCCATCGGGCAAACAGTAGGTACAACGAAAATTGCAGACGTCGGTAATCGACAAACGCAGATAGTAAAAACGACGGGAGAACCCATCTTCAAGTGGCAACATAAACACCTTTCCAAATACGGGAGGCCAGGGCATTTCTTTCCTGACCCTTACAGCTCAAACGGCGGCTGACGGCGGTTTCCCCTTATCTCAATGACTTAGGCGAAAACAGCTCGGAGTTCATCTAGTTTTTCGATGCTAGCACAAGTTGGAGTACACTCCCATGCTACTTTGTGGGGTTATTGCCGGATCCGGGGAAGAACAGCGACATGGGAAAGTGGTTCAAAGTACATTCGGTCAGCAGCGCCATCGGTCGCTCCATGCTGCTCATCCTGTTCATGGCCAGCCTGATCGCCGTCGTCGCCATGGTCACCCTCTTCTACTCGGTGCCCGATGCCAAGGCCATCAATCTGTCGGGATCCCTGCGGATGCAGGCCTATCGGATGGCCTATGAAATAGAAAAAGATCAACCCGTGCTCGGGCGGCTCGCACAGTTCGAGCAGACTCTGCGCGCCCCCGAGTTGCAGGAGACCCAGCGCTGGATCACCCCTGCCTCCTTACGCCGCACCTACGGCGAAGTCTTGCTGCAGTGGCAGGTGATGCGCGAGCACATCGAGAATGCCACCCCCAAACGCTATACCGACAACACGGAGCAGTTTGTCGCCGCCATCGACGATTTCGTCAACCAGATGCAGTATCACGTGGAGTTCAAGGTGCGCATGCTGGCGCTGGCCGAAGGGCTGGGGCTGCTCTCCATCATCACCATCGCCTGGTTCACCGTGCGATTCACCCGTCAGCAGGTAGTGGCCCCCCTCAACCAGCTGGTGCTTTGCGCCCGCCAGATCCAACGCCAGGAGTTCAACTTGGCCCTGCCTCCTCATTGCGAGAATGAGCTCGGGGAGCTGTCGGGAGCCTTCTCGACCATGGCGGACGATCTCGGCAAACTCTACCGGGATCTGGAGAGCAAGGTGGAAGAGAAAACCGCCAAGCTGCAGCAAGCCAACGACACGCTCTCTTTCCTCTACTCCACGGCCCAGAAACTGCACGCGGCGCCGCTCAGCCGGCGAACCCTGCAGAAGCTGCTGGAGCGGGCCGCCGCCCATCAACATATCGACTACATCCGGCTGACCCGTTTCGAGCACAACGCCATGCCGGTCTACATTACGGGGCGCAACGGCTGGCCCGGCGATCTGGAGGCGGTGGTGAGTTTCTACCTGCAGATGGACGAGCAGGAGTATGGCCGCCTCGACATGATAAGCGACCACCCCATAGACGAGCGGCTGATGAAGAACTTCTCCATGCTGCTGGCCCAGGTGCTGCACAAGGATCAGACCCTGCTGCAACACCAGCGCCTGCTGCTGATGGAAGAGCGAGCCGTCATCGCCCGCGAGCTGCATGACTCCCTGGCCCAAGCCCTCTCCTACCTCAAGATCCAGTCCACCCTGCTCAAGCGTTCCGTCGCCAAAGGAGAGAGCGCCAAGGCGGAAGCGGCCATGCAGCAGATCGACGAAGGGCTCAGCAGTGCCTATATCCAGTTGCGCGAGCTGCTCGGCACCTTCCGCCTCAGCATCGGCGATGCCAATCTGGGGGAAGCCATCGGCGTCATGCTGGAACAGCTCAAACCGCAGACCAAGGCCGAGATAGGGCTTCAATACGGTCTGGCAGACACGGATCTGGAGGCGGGGCAGCATATTCACATTTTGCAGCTAATTCGTGAGGCAGTCCTCAATGCCATCAAACATGCCGGTGCGCAACGCATCGAGGTTAGCTGTGAGACCCTGACTGATGGTAACATTCAGGTTCAGATTTCAGATGATGGTGTCGGGATCGGGGGTGCAAACTCCGCGGTCAATCACTACGGACTTAGCATCATGAACGAGCGCGCCAGCAAGTTGCACGGTCAGTTGACCATCAGCGAGCCGCCCTCCGGTGGTACCCGTGTGCACCTGACCTTCCCCACCAGCCTAACAAGAGATGCCTGATGGACGAGATGAAATACAGTGTTCTGGTCGTGGATGACCATCCCCTCATGCGCAAGGGAATTGTGCAATTGCTGGCCCTGGAAGAGAACATCGAGGTCGTCGGTGAAGCGTCCAACGGGACCGATGCCGTTGCCATTGCCAAAGAATCTGAGCCGGACCTGATCCTGCTCGACCTCAACATGAAGGGACTGTCCGGTCTCGATACCCTCAAGGCGCTGCGGGCCGAAGAGGTCACCTCCCGGGTGGTGATCCTGACCGTTTCCGACGCACGCCAGGACGTGGTGGCCCTGCTCAAGGCCGGTGCCGATGGCTATCTGCTCAAGGATACCGAGCCCGACATGCTGCTCGGCCAGCTGGCGGATGTCATGACCGGCAAGCAGATCCTGAGCGAACCGCTGCGCCCCTATCTCGAGAACATCTATGAGCTGGATCACCTGCAACAGAAACTCGAGAGCCTGACCCGCCGCGAGATGCAGATCCTGCGCGAGATAGCCAAGGGCCTCTCCAACAAACAGGTCGCCTCCGTGCTCCACATCTCCGAAGGCACGGTCAAGGTTCACGTGAAGAGCCTGCTGAAAAAGCTCGAGGCCCAGAGTCGGGTGGAAGCGGCCGTCATGTATCTGGAACAGCGCAACTGACTCTAAGCCTGGCGGTCTTCGCAAGTCGGCCCCAGGCAAGCAACCTGCGCCCAGCCCCCACGCAAAAGGCCCCGTCATGACGGGGCCTTTTGCTGACCGGTTACTCCCCCATTCCTGGCCATGGACGAGCCGTTTAACCACTTTTTATCTCTCTCAAACCTCTATTGAGTTAATGCATTATTATTTTCAGGCGATCACAACGAAAGGATGGGCAACATGACTCCCACACAGATCGAACTGGTACAAAAGGCATGGGGCAAGGTCACCGCGCTGAACAACTCCTATGTGATGGAGGTGTATGAGGAGCTGTTTCGCCTCTCGCCGGAGCTCAGCACCCTCTTCCCCGACCACCCCCAGTTGCCGGTCGCCAAGGTGTCCGAAACCCTGAACACCGTCATCACCAGCCTGGAGCAGCTCGATGCCCTGGGATTCATCATCCGGGATCTCGGCCGCCGGCATCAGAAGTTCAATGTGCAATCCCATCAGTTCGACCTGCTGAAACAGGCGATGACAGTGGTGCTCGCAAGACGGCTGGAAGGGCGTTTCACCCCCGAGTTGGCAGCGGCCTGGTCGCAGATGTACGATGAGGTCGCGGCCCTGATGCAAGAAGGGCTCAGACAACCCACGGATACCCTGGCCTGAGTCCCTCGTACCGACGGCACAGTGAGCGCATTGCGACTCATTGGAGACATGCATTCTGCATGATAACCATTTGCAATATGCGACATCTCTCCCGTTCTGCAGATGGGTCATGTTCGAGCCCCTGCCAATCCATCTGCATCCCATCCAGCCTCGGCCCCCAGCCAGATTCAACAAGCCACATAACCATATGATTTAACATGGTTATTAGTTAGCTACTGCTCAATCTCTACCGCGCAGCCCTGATTTCTCGCTCTCTGGCACAGTCACTGCATTGTCACATTCAGACATGACTACTCGGAGGATGGAACATGAGACTTCAACCCTTGGCACTGTTCCCCTTGCCTTCGCACATACTGCCGGGCGGCAAGCTTCCCCTGCGTCTGTTCGAGCCACGCCACATAGAGATGCTCAAGGCGTCGTTCATCGACGATCGGGGTTTTGGCATCGTGATGGAAGAAGCCACCAATGAAGGTGCCAGCGGGCGGATCCTCCCGGTTGGCACCCGGGTCAGAGTGACGGATTTTTATACCCTCAATGATGGCCTGCTCGGCGTCACCGTATTGGGTCTGGAACGCTTCTGCATCCATGAAATGGAGACCGACGCATCGGGTTTGCGCCATGCCCAGGTAGAAACCCTGCCCAACTGGCCGAGCGCACACTCAGATTTCAGCGACAAGCAACTGGTGAGCCGTCTGCGGGAGGTGTTTGAACAGTACCCGGAACTGGATGAGCTCTACCCGGACAAGCAGTTTGACGATGCCGCCTGGCTCTGCCAGCGCTGGCTGGAGATCCTGCCCATGCCCATCTATGAGAAACAGATGTTGATTGCCAAACAGAACAGTGAAGCGGCGCGTCAATTCTTGCGCCGACTGATCGCGCAGTGAGTCAGTAGTGAGTCAAGCCGGGTGTCGCAGAATGCGAATATTCTTACAATGAAAACACAGCATTCGCATTTTGCGACTCGCATGCAGCCATAAAACCATCAAAACCGTGCTGCAAGCTGCAATAACAGGTCCGTAAAAGTTGGCACGACTTTTTCATATAGGATCGTACAACCCGATTTATCCCGTGCTCTCTTCAGTATTTGCTGAAGAATTGGTCAACCAACAGGTTGACCATTTTTTTATCCAAAATTCGCTCAAAGCTCCCGGCAATGGCGCAGCAGACAGCTCCGCAGTCGGCTCAGGCTGATGGGCTTGGCCAGGAAATCGTTCATCCCCTGAGCGAGGCAGCGTACCCTGTCTTCGGCCATGGCATTGGCTGTCAGCGCCACGATCGGCACCTCGCACCCCATGGCACGCAGCCGCCTAGTCGCCTCCAATCCATCCATCTGCGGCATCCGCATGTCCATCAGGATGAGGTCTGGCAACAACTCGTCGACCAGTGTCAACGCCTCCAGCCCATTGCTGGCCACCCTTACCCGACACACCAGTTTTTGCAGCATGAGTGAGACCACCAGCTGATTGACCGGGCTGTCTTCCACCACCAGCACATCCAGATCCAGGATCCCGCCTTCATCCCTCGGTGGCTGGGCGACAGCGGATCCAGGTGCCGCCATGCCGGGCAGTTCGAACCAGAAACAGCTGCCTTGCCCCACCGTACTTTGCAGACCTATCTCTCCCCCCATCAGCTGCACCAGGCGTCGACTGATGGCGAGCCCCAGACCGGAGCCACAGAAACGGCGGCTGGCGGAGCTGTCGACCTGATAAAAAGGCTCAAACAACAGGGCCTGATCCTCGGGGGAGATGCCGATGCCGGTATCCGTCACCGAGACCCTCAATCGCTCGCTGCGCCACTCCAGCCGCAGCTCCACATCCCCGCTGGCGGTGAACTTCAGCGCATTGCCAAGCAGGTTGCCTATCACCTGGGAGAGGCGAACCGGATCCCCCAGCAGATGGGTGGGCAGGGCCTCGTGCAGCAGCCAGTGCAGGCGTACCCCCTTGCCATCGGCTTCGGCTTGCAAGGGCTCCACCAGGGCCTGGCAGAGCCGAACAGGTTCAAAGCGCTCGCAATGCAACGCCAGGGTATGGGATTCAATCTTCGAGAAGTCGAGCACATCATCGATGATGGTCTGCAACAGGTGCGCCGAGTGGGTCGCATGGCCAAGCAGCGCCTGCTGCGATGTCGCCAGCTCCCCGTGCTGCAACAGATCCAGCATCCCCAGCACCGCATTCATGGGGGAACGGATCTCATGGGTCATCATGGCGAGGAATTGCGATTTGGCCCGGTTGGCACTCTCCGCATCATCTCTTGCCCGCGCCAGTTCCTGCTCGCGGCGGATCTGGATACCGATGTCCCGCGCCGTCCCCCTATACCCCACGAAGGCGCCGGCCCCATCGAAACAGGGCTCGGCGTTGATCTCCATCCAGCAGGGACCACTGGCCAGGGCGACCTGGGCCCGTATCCCCCGCACAGGGAGGTGATGTGTGATGAGCCGTCGGTACTTGCACCACTCGGGATCCCCCTTGTCATGGGCAAAATCATAGAGGCTGCGACCCGTCTGGCGGCTGATCAGCTCCCCCTGATAACCGGGAGCCGACACATAGCTGAGCCTGTGCTCGGGATCCGTCTCCCAGAACCAGTCGGAGGCCATGGCAGCAAAACTGCGAAAACGCTGCTCGCTCGCTTGCAGCGCCAGGGTCTTGAGCTCGACCTGCTCTTGCAGCCGAGCCCGGTAGGCGATGTTGACCAGTGCCTGGGAGATGAGCGGCCGGCAGCGCTGCATGGCCGCCTTGCTCTTGAGATCGAAGGTGCCGGCCACGCTGTGCCGACAGACGAGGACTCCGGTAAACCCCGGCGCCTGCAATCCGGTCATCATCACACTCGCCCACCCGGTCACGCCCACCAGAGGGGCGAGTTCAGGCAGCTGGGTCGGGTCGTAGATCACCAGGGTTTCCCCTGCGAGTGCACGTGAGAAAAGGGGAGTCAGGGGCCAGGGGCGGCCCACCTCCGCCGGCTGCGTGCTGAGGTGCGTCGTACCACTCGACGGGGTCCAGGCAATCACATCCGCCTGTTCGAAGCCGATAAAGGGCTTGAGCGCGAGGATGAGGCTGTCCAGCACCTGCTCCAGGCTCTGGGCATCTGCCAGTGTGGCCACCCCGCACAGCAGCGCCTGTGACTCCTGGCGATATTTGGCCTCTCGCTCCCGACAGCGCACCAGTTCCACCAGGGTGGTCTGTAGCTTGTCACCCAGAGCCTCGAGTTCGCTATTGCCTATCATCTTGTGTCCAACACTGTATCAGCTCAGCTATCGAGGAAAATGACGCTCGATACCATGAGGTTGCCATGAGCCAGCTCGCCATGGGGCAAACGCCCCTGCTCGCCGAAGGTAAACGGAGTGACGAAGGGGATCTCTCCCAACTGATTGCGGAACTGGCTGACCACGTCCTTCAGCTCATCCCCGAGCGCCAGACGGCAGCCGGCGCAGAAGATGACCAGGGCCCCGAAGGGTTGCAGGGTGCCGGCCATCCCGTACTCGGGTTCGATGCGCACCGCATTCAGGCTGCGTTGCAGCAGTCCTTCCTGACTGCTGTACATCAATTGCAAGCGCTCCCCCACCCGGGTCTCGGTGAAGAGGCGAAGCCCCTCCCTCGGGGTCACGGCCTCGGGGTGGGAAAGCTTGTAATAGGGCAGATCATCGAGCAGGCCAACTTGGCGGGCCAGCGGGGAGAGCGTCGTCTCCCGCAATATGGGGCCTGTCTGCCAGGGCTCCTCACGCTCCACCCAGCGGGCATAAACCCGGGCAGCCGGCTCATGATCGATGGTCAGTACCTCCCGTCCATCCAGGGCGGTGATGATGCCATGTCGTTCGGTCGGCACATAGCCGGAATGGAACTGGAAGGCGAGCTGGCAATCGGGATAAAGCACCGCCAACACACAGCCCTGCGGGCTGTCGCCCTCGTCCCAGCACAGTTGCCACTGGCCCCTCACACCATCATCTGCCGCCGACCCTCCCACGACGGGAACCGTCGTGCCAAACTCCGCTTCGATCCCTGCCAGCATCACCTCTTCCAGCCCGGGGCTGGTGTGGAGCAAAATGAGTTGCGGCAGCTCTCCGGGACGTCCCCCATCGGCGATGGCTCTGCGCAGCAGTTGGCGGGCATCCAGCGTTTCTCCGGCCTGGCCCGCCACGCCATAGGCTCCCTTGTCGTCATAGAAGGCGGCCACCGCCAGGCTCCATCCCTGCTCGGCATGGTGGCCAGCCTGGGTCAGGATCCCGCAGCAGGAGCTGCAACCGATGAGGCGACTTTCAGGAAAGCGTTTTTTGAGGGTCTGGCGCAGTACCGCAACATCGTGGGCTTGAGTAAAATAGACCAGCAAGAGTGAAGGGGGGTGGGGTATCTGATCGAACAGCCTATCCGCTATCTGCTCGGCGGCCAGCGGGGTCGTCTGTGCAATAGAGTGAGCTGTCAGGAAGTTCAACACCATCTCCTCGTGGTATGCGATGCACAAGGCAAGCAAAAATCATACCCTAATCAATTAATTAACTGGCCACCTTGGCTACAATGATGTTCACCGCCCCCGCAGGATAAAGACATGTGGCAGAACAATATCAATGACTTTGAACGAGTCGTCGCCATAGGTGGTGGCCACGGCATGGGTCGGGTGCTCTCTTCCCTCTCGTTTCTGGGGCCTCGTCTCACCGGTATCGTCACCACCACGGACAACGGTGGTTCCACCGGTCGCCTGCGCAAGAATCAGGAGTGCATCGCCTGGGGAGACTTGCGCAACTGCCTCAATCAGTTGGTGACCGAACCCGGCATCGGCAGCCTGTTGTTCGAATACCGCTTCACCGGCAAGGGGGAACTCGCGGGCCACAACCTTGGCAATCTGATGCTGCTGGCCCTGGACAATCTCTGCATCCGCCCCCTCGACGCCATTCGCCTCATCAGCGACATGCTGAAAATCGAGCCCCAGTTGCTCCCCATGTCCGAGCAACCCACGGATCTCTGTGCCCACACCCGCTGTGGCGATCAGATCCTGGGGGAGGTGTCCATCGATCAGCTCACGACCCCCCCCCTGTCACTGGGGCTGAGCCCCATGGTGCCGGCCACCCGGGAAGCGGTGCAGTCCCTGACCCGGGCCGACATGATCATCCTGGGGCCCGGCAGCTTCCTCACCTCCGTCATGCCCCCGCTGCTGCTCGACGAGCTGGCAGATGCCATCCGGAGCAGCCAGGCCATCGTCGTCTTCATCAGCAATCTGGTGGCCGAAGAGGGGCCCGCCGGTCAGCTCACGCTGCTCAATCAATATCGCTGGCTGGAGGAGAGAATTGGGAGCGGCCGTATCGATGCCATCCTGGCCCCCGAAGAGCAGTCGGTTCCCGAACTGGCCCATCGCCTCATCCTGGCGGATCTCGGCGAGGCGGCACTGCCCCATCGCCATGATCGCCGCAAGCTCAGGCTGGCGCTGGACGGGGTGATCCAGGGTTGGCACCTCGCCCATGACAAGCTGGGCTGAGCCCGGCTGCCAGGCTCAGTGATAGCGCGCCAGGTGGGAGAATACCTGTGGCAGGGAGTGCTCCAGCTGGGTCAATAGCTGCCCTGCGGTCTGCGCATCCTCCTGGCGGCAGGCGAGCTCCAGCGCCATCACTTGCCGATAGCTGGGTTCGGCACCATAACTGCCGCAGGAGGACTTCATGCTATGGGCAATGCGCGCCATGGCGGGCCAGTCCCGCTGCTCGTACAGCGGCCTGAGCTGGGCCAGTTGCTCACCCACCTCCTCGACAAACACGGAGATGACCACGGGCATCATCTCCTGTCCGATGTCTTCCGCCAGTTGTCGCAGTACCTTCTGATCCAGCCATTCCATCTTGCCATTCCTTTGATGGTATCCAAACAGACCACAATATAGTCGATCCTGAAATCGGCTGTCATCTGTGGGCAACGGAAGAATGAGTCCCAGTCCGCGACTGACCTCCCCCGCCATAATGTGAACCAGCTCAAGTTATCGTGATGCTGACATCATGAGATGAAAATTAATGTTGCAACAAAATTAACAACAAAATAACAATGTGAGTCATGAGAACGATGCGACTCAGCAACACCTCTCTCATCCCTTTTTGCCTGTATGGCTGCTGCGAAGAACCAGGGTAGGATTCTACCCTGGTATTTTTTTATGCCTGAGAGTCTGCACCAAGACCCTTGCCTTCCACCCGCTCACCCAGCCGAAACAGACAGGACTCTCCGGCGGCCATCTTCACCCAGTTTTCATTGCCGGTCAGCGGCCGGGTCGCGATCAGGGTCACCACGTCATTGGGCGTGGTCTCGCTCTGAAAATCGATGGCCACATCCTCATCGAGCAGACGCGCCTCCCCGAAGGGGGCCCTGCGAGTCAGCCAGTAGAGGTTGTTGCTGCAATAGGTCATCACAAATTCGCCGTCCGAGAGCAGCATGTTGAACACCCCCAGGGTGCGCAACTCGTCGCAAAGCGTGCCCAGGTAGCGGAACATGGCGGGGAAGTTGGCGGGGCGCTTGGGGTATTTCTGCTCCAACTTGCCAAGCAGCCAGCAGAAGGCATGCTCGCTGTCGGTATCGCCCACCGGACGATGGCGCCCGGTCGGCAACTTCTTGTAGCCCGTCAGCTGGCCGTTATGGGCGAAGGTCCAGTAACGTCCCCACAATTCCCGGGTGAAGGGGTGCGTGTTCTCCAAGGAGACACAGCCCCGGTTGGCCTGCCGGATATGGCTGACCACGGCGCGGCTCTTGATGGGCAGCGCCTGTACCAGTTTGGCAATGGGCGACTGGGCGCTGGGTTCGGGATCCTTGAAGGTGCGAAAACCGCGCCCCTCATAGAAGGTGATCCCCCAGCCATCCTTGTGGGGCCCCGTCTTGCCACCCCGCAGCATCAGCCCGGTAAAGCTGAAGCAGATGTCGGTCGGCACATTGGCGCTCATGCCGAGCAGTTCACACATATCCCCTCCACAACCTGGATCAATGGCGGATCCCCTCTGGGTACTCCGCCAGCATGGGAAGCGACATCATGGGTCGATACCGACCGCAAGGCTCCCCATTCGATGGGCCCGTCCGCTTATTTGGCCATCTCTTTTTCAACCAGCTGGATCAGGATGTGGATCACCTTGATGTGCACTTCCTGAATGCGGTCGGCATAACCGAAATGGGGCACCCGGATCTCGACGTCCGCGAGGCCGGCCATCTTGCCGCCGTCCTTGCCGGTCAGGGCGATCACCTTCATGCCCTTGGCACGGGCGGCCTCGATGGCTTTGAGGATGTTGCCGGAGTTGCCACTGGTGGAGATGCCGAGCAGCACGTCACCACGGCGACCGACGGCTTCCACATAGCGGGAGAAGACATAGTCGTAGCCAAAGTCATTGGAGACGCAGGATAGATGGCTCGGATCCGAGATGGCGATGCCAGCATAACCAGGGCGGTTCTCCCGGTAACGACCAGTCAGTTCCTCTGCAAAATGCATGGCATCGCAGTGGGAACCACCATTGCCGCAGGAGAGTACCTTGCCTTCCTGCTTGAAGGAGTCAGCCAGCAGGGTGGCGGCGGCCTCGATGTTCTTCAGATTCTGCTCATCGGCCAGAAAGGCCTGGAGCACACTGGCAGCTTCGGTCAATTCATTGCGGATAAGTTCTTGGTACATGGGTCTGAACTCTCTTTGTATCGTCCAACATAGGGTTGCCCCATTGTCGCACAAGCTGATCCCGCCGTCGCCCCCCTGCCCTGGCAAGCGCGCAGGAAAGCAGAGCGTTAGCTGGCTCACACCCGGAAGGTAACCAGCTTGTAAACAGCTTGATAATTTTGTGCCCATGAATTACAACAGAGGCCACATCCAACAGGTCAGACCTCTGGATCAGTTCAATCAACCTGGCAACTCATTCAAGGAGCGAAAAATGACGACGACCCTCACTCTGCTCGGAGTGATCCTGGTGATCGGCGCCATGGCTTATCGCCGTGCGTCCCTGTTCACCGCCACGCTGGCCACGGCGGTAGCCCTGGTTATCGGCACCTTCTATGGCCATGTCCCCTTGCTGGTGTGGGCACTGTTTGCGGTAGTCGCCATCCCGCTCAACCTGGTGGAGTTTCGCCGCAACCAGCTGACCAAACCCCTGTTCAAGATCTACAAATCCATCATGCCGGAGATGTCCCGCACCGAGAAGGAAGCCATCGAGGCTGGCACCACCTGGTGGGAAGCGGACCTGTTTGCCGGCAATCCAAACTGGAAGAAGCTGCACGCCATTCCGGTCGCCACCCTCAGTGCCGAGGAGCAGGCCTTCATGGACGGCCCGGTGGAAGACGTGTGCCGCATGGTCAATGACTGGGAAGTGACCCACGAGCGCGCGGACCTCTCCCCCGAGGTGTGGCAGTACCTGAAGGATCACAAGTTCTTCGCCATGATCATCAAGAAGAAGTACGGCGGGCTGGAATTCTCCGCCTATGCCCAGTCCTGCGTGCTGCAGAAACTCTGTGGCGCCAGTGCCGTGCTCGCCTCCACCGTCGGTGTGCCCAACTCCCTCGGCCCGGGTGAGTTGCTGCAGCACTACGGCACCGAGGAGCAGAAAGACCACTACCTGCCCCGTCTGGCCATCGGCAAGGAGATCCCCTGCTTCGCCCTGACCAGCCCGGAAGCAGGCTCCGACGCCGGTTCCATCCCCGATTTTGGCATCGTCTGCAAGGGCGAATGGGAAGGGGAAGAGGTGCTCGGCATGCGCCTGACCTGGAACAAGCGCTACATCACCCTGGCCCCCATCGCCACCGTGCTCGGTCTCGCCTTCAAGCTGCGTGACCCCGACCATTTGCTGGGTGAAGAAGAGGAGCTCGGCATCACCTGCGCCCTGATCCCGACCCACATCGAGGGCGTCGAGATCGGTCGCCGCCACTTCCCGCTGAACGTGCCGTTCCAGAACGGCCCGACCCGCGGCGAGGAGGTGTTCGTGCCGCTGGACTTCATCATCGGCGGCCCGGCCATGGCCGGCCAGGGCTGGCGCATGCTGGTGGAGTGCCTCTCCGTCGGCCGCGGCATCACCCTGCCCTCCAACAGCACCGGCGGCGTCAAGATGCTGGCCCTGGCCACCGGCGCCTACAGCCGTATCCGTCGTCAGTTCAAGCTGCCCATCGGCAAGATGGAAGGCATCGAGGAGCCCCTGGCACGCCTCGGCGGCAACGCCTACATCATGGGCGCCGCCGCCAAGTTGACGGTGACCGGCATCGATCTGGGGGAGAAGCCCTCGGTCATCTCCGCCATCGTCAAGTACCACCTCACCGACCGTGCCCAGAAGTGCATCATCGATGCCATGGACATCCACGGCGGCAAGGCCATCTGCATGGGGCCGAACAACTATCTGGCGCGTGGCTATCAAGGCGCCCCCATCGCCGTCACGGTGGAAGGGGCCAACATCCTGACCCGCAGCATGATCATCTACGGTCAGGGGGCCATCCGCTGCCATCCCTATGTGCTGCCGGAGATGCTGGCAGCCAGCCACCCGGATCAGGACGTGGCGCTCAAAGCCTTCGACAAGGCGGTGTTCAGCCACGTGGGCTTCGCCATCAGCAACCTGGTACGCAGCTTCTGGCTGGGTCTCACCGGTGCCCGCTTCGCCGGCGCGCCGTACAAGGATCAGACCAAGGGCTACTACCAGCAGCTCTCCCGCCTGTCCGCCAACCTGGCCTTCCTGTCCGACATGGCCATGGGCACCCTGGGGGGCGAACTCAAGCGCAAGGAGCGCGTCTCCGCTCGTCTCGGCGATGTACTGAGCCAGCTCTACCTCGCCTCCAGCGCCCTCAAGCGCTTCCAGGACGAGGGCCGTCAGCAGGCGGATCTGCCGCTGCTGCACTGGGCGCTGCAAGACGCCATGTTCAAGGCACAGGAGGCGATCGATGAGTTGCTGCGCAACTTCCCGAATCGCTGGATTGGATTGGCCCTTCGCGCAGTCGTGCTGCCGCTCGGCCGCGATCTGAAGCGCCCGTCCGACAAGCTGGACCAGCAGGTTGCCCGCTTGCTGCAAACCCCGAGTGCCACCCGTGACCGTCTGGCCGAGGGGCAGTACCTCACCCGCGAGGAGGGCAACCCCTTCGGCCTGCTGGAGCAGGCGCTGGATGACGTGCTGGCGGCGGAGCCTCTGTTCGACAAGATCTGCAAGGCGGAAGGTGCCAAACGCCCCTTCACCCAGCTGGACAAGGTCGCCGAGGCGGGTCTTGCACTCGGCGTCATCAACCAGAGCGAAGCCGAACTGCTGCGCCGCGCCGAACAGAGCCGTCTGCGCACCATCAACGTCGACGACTTCGACCCCGTCGATCTGGTCGCCAACAAGGCACTGTTTGAGCCTTCTGCCTATCACAGAGCGGCCTGAGCCCGAAGTTGAACCTCACAACGCCTCCCTTCGTGGAGGCGTTTTTCATGGCGGGCCAGCGGCGCAACAACCGCTGGAATAAAGAGAAGGAAGCGGGATCATAATTTGTTTATCAATCCGTTTCCTATCCTGAGTGAAGCAGTTAAGGTAAGCACAGAACCCAAGACAGGATTGCATAATGGATGATCAAATCCTGATTATTGATGACGACGATCTGGAGCAGCCCAGTCCCCCCCTTCCCGGCTGGAAGGTGATGATCGTGGACGATGAGCCCGAAGTGCATCGCATCACCAAGATCACCCTGAGCAAGTTCGAATTCGACGGCAAACCCATCGACTTCTTGCATGCCTACTCGGCCGCCGAGGCCAAAGCCCTGCTCGCCAACACCCCGGATCTCGCCCTCCTGCTGCTGGACGTGGTCATGGAGGCCGACCATGCCGGTCTGGAGGTGGTGAAGTTCGTGCGGGGGGAGCTGCAAAACAAGATGGTGCGCATCGTGCTGCGTACCGGTCAGCCCGGGCAGGCGCCGGAAGATGACGTCGTCGCCAACTACGATATCAACGATTACAAGGACAAGACCGAGCTCACCTCCCAGAAGCTGCGCACCTTGCTGCGGGCCAGCCTGCGCTCCTATCGGGACATTCGTGCGCTGGAGAGCAACCGCCAGGGACTGGAGAAGGTGATCGAGGCCTCCAAGGGGATCTTCGAGCAGCGAGCCCTGCGCCAGTTTGTCGAGGGCGCCCAGACCCAGCTCAGCGCCCTGCTCAATCTGGAAGAGTCCCAGATCTACGACGTGAAGCATCTGGCCTACGAGGTGCGGGATCAGGTGCTCGAGCCCCTGCTCAGCGACGGCCCCGCCCTGCGTCTTAGCGAGGCGCCGGCCATACTGCGTCACGCCATGACCAAGGGAGCCAACGTCTACGACGGCAACCAGCTGGTGCTCTACTGCCAGAATGCCCGCCACCACCTCCTGTTCCACATCGAGACCAGCCGCCCCCTCAACCAGATGGATACCGGCCTGCTGAGCCTGTTCACCGAAAACATCATAGTGGCGCTGGAGAACATCCGGCTCAACGAGGTGATCGGCGACAACCAGCGGGAGATCATCTATCGCATCGGCGAGCTGGTGGAGACCCGCTCCAAGGAGTCCGGCCTGCACGTCAAGCGGGTGGCGCTCTATACCGAGCTGTTCTGCCAGTTGCTCGGCATGCAGGAGGAGCGCTGCGAGCTCATCAAGCGCGCCTCCCCCCTGCACGACATCGGCAAGGTGGGCATTCCCGACGCCATCTTGCACAAACCGGGCAAACTCACCCCCGAGGAGTGGGAGATCATGAAGACCCATGCCCAGCTCGGGCAGGACATGCTCTCCGGCAGCGATCTGGCGCTGTTCCAGATAGGTGCCACCATCGCCGGCAGCCACCACGAGAAATGGAACGGCAGCGGCTACCCCCGTGGGCTCGGCGGCGAGGCCATCCCGCTGGAGGGGCGCATCGTCGCTCTGGCCGATGTGTTCGACGCCCTGGGATCGGATCGCTGCTACAAGAAAGCCTGGCCACAGGATCAGGTGCTGGCGCTGATCGAAGCCGAGCGTGGTCAGCACTTCGACCCCCAGCTGGTGGATCTGATGCTGGCCAACCTGGACAAGTTCCTCGAGATCCGCGATCAATACAAGGACACCTACCTCGGGGAACATTGAGACCTTCTGAAACGCGCAATGAAAAAGCCGCCCATCGGGCGGCTTTTTCGCAAACAGACCTTACTGCTGCGGCAGGTTCAGATCCAGCTTGGGCACAGGGGGGGCGGCATTGTCGCTTTGCGCCTTCTGCGCGGCCATCGCCTTGTGCAGGGTGCGACGTTTTTGCAGCAACAGGAAACCGGCGCCTCCCAGCAGAAGCAGGAGCACGGCCCCGCCACCGAGGGCCCAGGGCAGCCAGGCACGGCTCTCTCGCTCCTCGAACTTGACCGGCTTGGGCGCCGGCGCGGCAGAAGGCGTGGGGGCCAGCACCGGCAAGATGTTGAACGACTTGACCGGCAGCTGCAGCTGGATCTCGCGTCCGAGGCGGGTCGTACCAAACAGAGTGGTCTCCACCTTGTATTGTCCCATCGCCTTGAGCCCGGACAGATCGATGCGCACGTCAGGGCCGCTCGCCACGGCATTGAAAACCTGTCGCTCCCCGGTCGCGCTCGCCGCCTTGCCCTGGATGACCACGGACGCAGGATCCAGCTCCTCCCCGTCGATGTGCAGGGCGATACTGGCCCCCGCCTCACCCGAGGGCGTCGTCAGGGTATAGCTCACCGGCATGGGATAAAGCAGAACCTGCTGTGACTGGGCGCGGGTGAACACCTGATTGCCCGTGCTGTAGAGCGCACGGTACTTGCCCGCCGGCACCTCCACCACCGCCTCGGCGGTCAGGATACCGTCCCCTGGCCGCTCATCGAGCCCCTTGCCGTCATCGAGATAGTGTCCGAGCGTCTCCTCCAGCACGGGTTCCCCGCTCTGGCTGTCGTCGCCAAATTGCTGCAGCCGCACCGTCATGCCGAGATCCGTGAGGTAGTAGCCAGCATCGGGAGCCGCGCCATCGATCAGCAGGCGGGATTCGAGCTTGATGCGCTCCCCCTGATAGAGACGGGCCGGCAGCGGCTTGCTCTCAAGCCGGATATCGGTCAACAGGCGTACCCGGTTGTCCGGATCCACCGCGCCGATGGCCTGCCAGGGGCCCGGCATGGGATCACGCACGGTGACGAGATCCTGCTGTGGCAGTGCCAGCCAGCCCACATCGGGAGGGGCCACCTTGCCCGCGTAGAGCTTGCTGCCATCGGGCCGCACCAGGATCACCGAGGGGGTACCCGGCTGACGTTTGATGATGAAGGTAATCTCCTTCACCCCGTAATCGATGCGAAACCGGTTGTCGAGCAAGGGGACATCGGAAGGGGCAAACACCTCGTTGGCCGCTACTCCGCACGAAGCCAGCAACAGCAGGCTGCCCCAGAATCTGCTCATTGCCGCCACAGGCAGGCTCCTCCCTTTTTTTGCACCAGATCGAGGCGCGACTCATGGGTCGCGACCACCTCGTCGCTGGCGCGGATCACCCGCAGAGGGGCTCTATCGTCCGCCAGTCGGCGAATGCTGGTGTCTTGATTGCTGTCGCTTTCACTGCTCTCGCTGGCCAGATTGAGCTTGGTCTGGCCACCGGTCATCAGCAGGTAGACGTCCGCCAGGATCTCCGCATCCAACAAGGCCCCGTGCAGGGTACGGTGAGAGTTGTCGATGCCGTAGCGATCGCACAGGACGTCCAGGTTGTTGCGCTTGCCGGGGAAGAGATCCCGCGCCATCGCCAGGGTATCCGTGATGCCGCAGATGTCCGCCGTCTTGAAACCCAGGCCGAGCTTGCTGAACTCGTAGTCCATGAAGCTCACGTCGAAAGGCGCATTGTGGGCGATGAGCTCGGCGCCGCGAATGAACGCGATGAAGTCGTCCGCTATCTGGCTGAACGCGGGTTTGTCCGCCAGGAAGGCATCCGTGATGCCGTGCACCGCGATGGCCTCGGGGTCCACCAGCCGATCCGGTTTGATATAGACATGGAAATGGTTGCCGGTCAGCTTGCGGTTGATCACCTCCACACAGCCGATCTCGATGATGCGGTGGCCGAGGTAGACGGGACCGCCTGCCGTGTTCATACCTGTGGTTTCAGTATCCAGAATGATCTGGCGATTCAGTTGGGGTGTGCTCATGATCCAATCTATGTCAAACTTCAGCTTTGCTCGCTAGTTTACCCCAAGGCTCTGCCTAAAACAGATTGATTGCTCATGTTAAAACAGATTGATTTATTTACGGATGGTTCCTGCCTCGGCAACCCGGGCCCCGGCGGTTATGGCGCCGTCATGGTCTATGGCAAGCATCGCAAGGAGCTGGCGGGGGGTTACCGCCTCACCACCAACAACCGGATGGAGCTGATGGCGGCCATCATGGGGCTGCGTGCCCTCAATGAGCCCTGCCAGGTCAGACTCACCACCGACAGCCAGTATGTGCGCCAGGGGATCACCCAATGGATCATCGGCTGGAAGAAGAAAGGCTGGATGACGGCCAACCGTCAACCGGTCAAGAACGTCGATCTCTGGCAGGCGCTGGATGCGGAAGTGGCACGCCACCAGATCGAATGGCTCTGGGTCAAGGGTCACTCCGGCCACCCGGAGAACGAACGCTGCGACGAACTGGCCCGGGATGCGGCGAGCGGCAAGCAGCTGGCCGAAGACACCGGCTATCAGCCCTGAGCATCAGGGCAAAGATCCCCTGCCGCGACTCGACCTGAGTGGCGGCTTATCCGCCCTGGCGCGCCATCCCCGGTGCCGCCATCGAGTTTGGCAGACGCCAACGGCGGCGTACCGGCGTGATGGGGAAGCGCCGCTTGCGGGCGGCGATGACATAGACAGACGCCAGGGAACGGCAATAGTCCCGCCCCAGGCTCTCCCGCCACCAAGCTACCCGGCTCTGCCTGCCCATGAAGGAGAAGCCGAAACGCTCGTCGAACATCACCTCACACCCCAGCAGTTGCAACCAGTCCGTCACCCGGGCCGGGGTAAACATCCGTGCCGACCAGGGCAGGTGCTGGCGCATGAAGGGCACATAATGGCCGAGCCCCACCAGACTCGCGGGGTTGTAGCCGCTGACGATGAGCCAGCCATCGTCGGTCAGCACCCGCTCGGCCTCGCGCAACACCTGATGGGGATCCTGGGAAAAATCGAGACAGTGGGCGAGCAGGCAGGCATCCACGCTGGCACTGCGCACCGGCAGGGCGAGAGGATCCCCCACCATGTCCAGCGCCCTCCCTTCGGGGGCGATGCCTACCTGGTGGCGAATGGAGGAGTTGCCGCAGGAGAGTTCGGCGCTCAGGGCGCCAATTTTCAGCAGGTGATAGCCAAACAGATGCGGGCACCAGTTATCGAGGCGCTCCTGCAGTTCGGCGGCCACCCAGTCGCCCATGGGCAGCATCGACCAGCTGGTCGGGATCGCGATCTGTTGTTCGGTACGAGCCAGCTGCATAATGGGACCAATCCGGGGTGCGAATGCCATCCTGTTATATAAGATCCCTTCCACAAAGAGAACAGCAAGAGACACCGACCCATGTATAGCGTCATCACAATTCCCGCTTTCAACGACAACTACATCTGGTTGATCCGACACGAAAATCACTGCCTGGTTGTCGATCCGGGCGAGGCTGCGCCCGTGCTGGCACGGCTCGAGGCCCTGGGGCTGGAGCTCGATGCCATCCTGCTGACTCACCATCACAAAGATCATGTGGGTGGCGTGGGCGAACTGCTCGGCCAATTCCCCCACGCCCGCCTGTATGGCCCCAAACATGATCCCATGCCGGATCATCAGGGTCAGTGGCTGGAAGATGGCGACCAGATCGGCTGGCATGGCCTGAGCCTGGAGGTCATGCACGTCCCCGGCCACACCCTTGGTCACATCGCCTATTACGGCAACGGCATGCTGTTTTGCGGCGATACCCTGTTCTCCGCCGGTTGCGGCCGTCTGTTTGAAGGCACCCCGGCCCAGATGTACGCCTCCTTGCAACGGCTGGCGGCCCTGCCCGACGACACCCTCCTCTACTGTGCCCACGAGTACACCCTCTCCAACCTGCGTTTCGCTCACGCAGTGGAGCCGGACAACCCGGCGATCCAGCGCCAGATCGGGCTGATCAGCAAGCTGCGCCAACAGGGTCTGCCGAGTCTCCCCTCCCGTCTGGGAGATGAACGCCATTTCAACGTATTTATCCGCTGCGAGCAGGACTCAGTGAAATTTTCTGCTGAAAAATACGCCCTGAAATGCTTGGAAAATCCAGAGGATACCTTCGCCACCTTGCGTCGCTGGAAGGACGTTTTTTGAACAAACCTTGATCAGGGGGCGGTTGCCCCTTATGATGCGGGCTGTTTTTCCAATATGACCTGAGCGAGATGAAGCTACGAACGGCCTTATTGGCGGCGCTGTTTCTCAGCGGCTGTCAAAACCTGAGCCATCAGGATGACCGGGCGGTAACGGCAATCGAGCCGATCAAATCCCCCCAAGTCAGCAAGAAAACGTACAAGAAACACTCTTCCAGAATGCTGTTCGGCGACGAGCAGTTAGAAGAGATGGATGACACCGATAACCTGTGGGTGCGTATCAGCGACGATATGCAGCTGGACTCGCACGATAATGCCCGAGTCCGCCAGCAGCGTGATTGGTTACTGCGTAATGATAAGCATATGGCGACCATTGCCAGCCGGGCTGAGCCCTACCTGTATCTGATGGTAGAGGAAATCGAACGGCGTGAGCTGCCAATGGAGCTTATTACCATCCCCATGATCGAGAGCATGTTCGATCCCAATGCCCGCTCCCGCAGCAATGCGGTCGGTCTTTGGCAGTTCGTTCCTGCGACCGGCAAGAACTTTGGCCTGCGCCACGACAACTGGTATGACGGTCGTCGCGATGTGATTGCGTCCACCAACGCCGCGCTGGACTATCTGGAGTACCTGAACCGTTTCTTCGACGGTGACTGGCTACAGACCATGGCCGCCTACAACGCAGGTGAAGGCCGGGTGCGCAACGCCATCATCCGCAACCAGAAGGCCGGTCGACCGACCGACTACTGGTCCCTGGACTTGCCCCGCGAGACCCGGATGTATGTGCCCAAGATCTTGGCCATGGCCGACATGATCCGCAACGCGGACAAGTACGATGTCACCCTGCCGGTGCTGGCCAACAAGCCGCAACTGCGGACCATCAACACCGGTGGCCAGATCGATCTGAACGTGGCGGCGCAACTGGCAGGGGTTTCGGCCTCCCAGCTGAAGGCACTCAATCCCGCGCTCAAGCGTGGCATGACCTCGCCCCGCGGCCCCTACAACCTGTTGGTGCCCGTCGAGTATGCCGACACCCTGGAGCTGGCCCTGGCCGATCTGCCCCAGCGTGAACGCAGCCGTGGCGTGCGCTCCTATCAGGTTACCAGCGGGGATACCCTGTCCCGCATCGCCCAGAATCACGGGGTGAGCGTGCAGCAGCTCAAGCTGGCCAACAACCTGCGCAGCAACAACCTGCGCCGTGGCCAGAGCCTGATCATCCCCAATGGCGGCAAGGCCATGGTGAGCCAGGCCGCCCAGAGCAAGCCGCAGCAGCTCGCCAGCACCGGTGGCAACAAGATCCAGTATCAGGTGCGCTCCGGCGACAACCTGTGGAGCATCAGCCAAGCGCACGGGGTCACCCACGCCGATCTGGCCAAGTGGAACGGCCTGAACGCCAAGTCGGCCCTGAAGCCTGGCATGAAGCTGGTGGTCTGGCCGAAGCAGGGCAAGGGCAGCAACAAGTCCATGGTCTATCAGGTGCGCCGCGGAGACTCGCTCTCCTCCATCGCAGCCCGCTTCCAGGTCGCCGTCAACGATGTGATGCGCTGGAACCAGCTTGGCAAGAGCGACTACCTCAAGCCGGGCCAGGAGCTGACCCTGTTCGTGAAGAACAACAGCTGATGGCTGAAGCCGGATAAAAAAATACCCCGCCTGGTGCGGGGTATTTTTTTGTCTGCCATCCGGCGAGCCTTAGGGTGTAATGGCCTGGGCCGCGAAGCGCGCCATGATGGGATTGTGATCCGAGGCATCGGTAGCCGGCGAGCTCACCTCCACCAGATCCAGATTGCGGTAGTAGAGGTGATCCAGCGGGCGGCCGAAGGCGGTACGGCGCAAGTCCGGCACCGGGATGGCCTCCTGCAGACCGAGTTCGCCCACCAGCTTGTTCAGCCAGTATTCCCGCTTGTCGCTCCAGGTGTTGAAATCCCCGGCCAGGATCACCGGCCCTTGGTGGCGATGGACCAGCGCGGTCAGGTCGTTGATCTGCTCGCGGAAGGTCGCCATGCCGAGTTCGAAGTTGACCGCATGCAGGTTCACCACCAGTACGCCATCCGGATCCCCCTGCAGGGGATAGAGGCTCACCAGACCGGACTTGGGGATGCGCAGCAGGGGCTCGGGGGAGCGCACGCCGCAGACGAAGGCCTGGGGCGTCTTGGCCACCGTCATCACCCCGAAGGAGACACCGCCCTGGGTGAAGGCCTGCAGCTGTTGCCACTGGAAGTCCCCGCGCTTCAGCCAGTCCAGCATCTCGGGCCGGGTGGCGGACTCTTGCAGTAGCACCAGATCCTGGGATTTGGCATACTCATCCAGCCCTTCCTGCCAGTTTTTACGCTGCCCTTTGTACAGATTCCAGACGGTAATGCCAAATTCTCGAGGTAAAGCAGTGGATGCCAGTGCCACCAGCGGTGGTTTGTTACAGCTCATGCCGGGCACTATGCCCGCCGCCGTCACCAGATGATCCTGATCCGGCACCTCGAAACAGCCGACCAGCCCCAGCGTCAGCAGGGAGGTCCCCAGAATGCGATAACTATTTTTCATTGGCTAACAACCACCTGCCTCTGCAAGGCGCCACGACCATCACAAATGTCATGAACGCCGACTAGTCTCATTATTCGTGTCCGGCCCGACTCATCCATGAGGGATCCCGCAATGGCGAGACAGCACCAGTACTGCGTGACATTTTACGATCAACAAGGAACTTGTCATCAAGTGGAGCTTTCCACCATCTATCAGATCAGGCGGGATCCCCAGTGCGATCTCTGCCTGTTCGACACCTTCCAGTGCGTCGGCTCGGAAGAGATGCTGGAGCGCATGATACGGCAAAAAACCGGGCTTGAGCAGGAAATATCCATTATCAGCGCCCGGCTTGCCTGAACCGGATCAGACCGGCACGGGCCGGGATTTCCCCTGATCGTCGATGGCGACATAGGTAAATACCCCTTCGGTCACGCAGTAACGCTGGGCTTCGTTCTCCCGCAGCACCGGTTTGACCCAGACCTCCAGCTTCAGCCGCATGGAGCTGCGTCCCACCTTCAGGCAACGCCCGTAGCAGCACACCACGTCTCCGACCTTGACAGGGCTGTGGAAGGTCATGCCCTCGACCGAGACGGTACAGATGCGCCCCTTTGCCAGCTCCTTGGCCATGATGCCCCCACCTATATCCATCTGGGACATGATCCAGCCCCCGAAGATATCGCCATTGGGGTTGGTATCGGCTGGCATCGCCAGGGTTCTCAGCAACAGTTCACCATCGGGGTGACGCAGGGTATCGACCATCATTACGGCTCTCTATGATGTGGGGAAAGGTGCCACGATGCAGGATGTTATTGACGTCATCCGGCCCGCATCATGGCCACACACTCACTATGGATGCGGCATGATAGGGGGGGAGCCTGCCCTTGGCAAATCGCGATTGCCCCGAAGCGGACGCGCGCCGGGCAGATGGGGCATAGCAGATAATATTGAGCCCCACCGATTCCCCTCCTTATTGTGCTGCCGGATCCGCAAACCAGTGGGCGGGATCGGGCCAGCGATAGACGAAGCCGAGCCGCTCGCAGATCCGCTGCCCCTCGATGGGAGCAAAGTCGCCGCGAGGCTCGGTAAAGAGCGGCGGCGTCAGCCCGAGCAGGCGGGACGCGAAGGGATAGAGCTGTTCCCGGCGCGGGTGGACGGGGGCGCTCAGGTTGTAGGCATCCCCATCCTCTCCCTTGTCCAGCATCAGCACACAGGCGGCGATGACGTCGTCCAGATGCACCAGGTTCACTGCCTGCCCTCCCCCCGCCAACGTCTTGCCCGCGAGGAAGCGACCGGGATGCCTGTCCGGCCCATAGAGGCCGGCGGGGCGCAGCACCATGGCGCACTCAAACCCGGCGGCCAGCACGGCTCGCTCGGCGGCCAGCATCCGCTCCCCCCGCTCATGGAGCGGACGCGGCGACTCTGCTTCCGTCTGTCCTGGACGCCACACCGAGGTGGCGCCGATGAACAGCACCCTTTGCGTGCCCGCCTCCAGGGCCAGCTGGCAGAGTCTGGTCAGCGCGGCCGGGTAATCCTCGGTCTTGCTCGGTGGCACGCAGACCACCAGCTCATGACAGCGAAAGGGCAAGGGTTCCGCCATGTCGGGGGCCAGTCGCACGGACCAGGCGTCGATGCCCTCGGCGCATAGCCGCGCGGCCTTCTCGGCCGAGCTTACCGTCACCGCGACCGATTGACCCCGCTCCTGCAGCGTCTTCGCCAGCGGCCATCCCAGCCAACCCGCTCCCACTATCCCCGTCTGATATTCAGGCTTTGTCGTCATCGCTAACATCTCGGCAAAAAAAAAACGGCCATCGTATGATGACCGTCGAAAGTAACGAAGGAAATAGCTGGATTAACCAGTTACCTCCCACAGCGGGAAAATCGGGAGCGCACGCTCCTAATTCGTGGGGCCTATGCTAGTGGCAGCGCGGGCAAAAAGCTTTGAAGCCGATCACAGTTGAAAAGGATTTCTGAAAGCGCTTTCAATTCGATGCAAAAAAGTCGGCCCAGTTGGGGCCAACCTTCTCTCAGGCGACGGACTCCCGACTCACCAGCTCGGCTTCAAACTTCAGGACCAAGCCGTCTGCGGGTTTGTGATCGAGCAGCCGCAACGCGAGCTCGGCGGCCCGCTCCCCCATCTCCTCGATGGGATAGCGCACCGTGGTGAGCTTGGGGTAGATGTAGCGGGCATAGGGAATGTCATCGAAACCGACCACGGACACCTGCTGCGGTATCTTGTAGCCCCGCTCCAGCAGACAGGAGATGGCCCCCGCCACCATGGCATCGTTGAAGCCGAGCACGGCGCTGAATTCGACACCCCGCTCCAGCAGTTCGCCCATGGCCACATAACCGCCCTTCTCGTCGGCAAAGGCGCGACCGATGAGAGAAGGATCCAGCTCGATGCCCGCCCGCTGCAGAGCGACGCGATAGCCCGCCATCCGCTGCTGACCGTCGACGAAGTCTTCATCGTCCGAGGTGACAAAGGCAATCTTGCGGTGTCCCGCATCCAGCAGATGCTGGCACGCCGTGGTGATCCCCGCCTGGTTGTCCAGCCAGACACAGCGATCCTCGCAGCCCGGCACCTGGCGGTTGATGAAGACGATGGGGGTGGACCCCGCCGCCAGCTCGCTCAGCTCTTCGTCCGGCAGCGCCTTGCTGTGCAGGATCAGGGCATCGCACTGGCGCTGCAACAGGGCCTGGATAGCGTGGCGCTCACGGGCCGCATCGTGGTTGCCGGAGACAACGATGGTGAACTTGTTGGCCTGATCGACCACGCTCTCGATACCGCGCATCATCTGGGCGAAGAAGGGGCCCCCGCAGAGATCCCCCACCAGCACGCCGATGCAATTGGAACGTTTGCTCACCAGTGCCTGAGCGAAGCTGTTGGGGCGGAAACTCAGCTCCTTCATGGCCGCCAGCACGGCCTCACGCTTCTCGGGGGCGACCTGCGCCGTGTTGTTGATGACGCGCGACACCGTCGAAATGGACACATTAGCCAGCTGAGAAACGTCTTTGATCGTTGCCACTCTCAATTCCTTGGTTGTGAAGCCTGTAGGTGTTGATCGGGGCATTATATCGAACCTGTCAGACCAAGACGTGGCGCCCGATCACCTGGCAGGTTTCCTTTTGTAACAAAATCTTAAGGGATGATAACCATTTTGGGGGAACAATGGGAGGCAGCCGCCACGGCGACGGCCTCCTCGTGTCAGTAGGTGTGATTCAGCTCCCGCTCGGACATGAAGCGCAGAGGCTGCTGCAGCTTGTGCTGATAGATGAGATCGAAGGAGAGCACGTTCTGGACGTAGTTGCGCGTCTCCCGGTAGGGAATGCTCTCCACCCAGACATCCATCGGTTTGTCCGCACTCTGCTCCCGCCAGCGTTTGACCCGGCCAGGACCCGCATTGTAGGCGGCGGCCGCCAGGATCCGGTTGCCGTCATAGACATCCAGCAGGCGCTTGAGATAGGCGCTGCCAAGGCGGATGTTCATGGTCGGATCGAACAGCTGCTGCTCGTTGCGATAAGGCACCCCCAGCTTGCTGGCGGTCTCCTTCGCGGTGGCCGGCATCAGTTGCATCAGGCCTCGTGCACCCACGGGAGACTGCGCCAGCGGGTAGAGCGCGCTCTCCTGACGGGAGATGGCGTAGAGCAGGCTGGTGTTCATGGTGCGCTCCTGGGCCATCTGGGAGAAGGTGCGCTTGAGTGGCAAGGGGAAGCGCAAGTCCAGCGCATCCCAGGCCTCGGCCCGGATGCTGGAGAGGATCGCCAGCTCATGCCAACCCTGATTGAGGGCGATGTGACCAAATTCGATGCGCTGGGCCACCGTGTTGCGATCCATGTTGTGGATCCACTCAGAACGTGCCGCCGTGATCTCGTTCATGGCCAGCAGCTCGCGCACCCGCAGCAGGAAGGGCCAGCGACTGCTCGCCGTACGCCAGTCCGGTACCTTGAGCCCCGAACTCTGGTTTTTCATGCGATAGGGCACACCGGTGCGCTGGGCCGCCATGAAGCCGTAGAAGCCGCGCAGATTGGCGGTCTCGAGATAGAGATCCCTCGCCGCCTTCTGCTGACCCTGCACTTCCAGCGAACGAGCCATCCAGTAGCGCCAGCGGTCCTCCTTCTGTGAGCCCATGGGCATCTTCTTGACCCAGCCCGAGAGGCCACGCCAATCCAGCTCCCAGATGGCGAGACGGGCTCTGAGTTCCAGCAGCTCCGCATCCTTCATCCGCACCAGGGTCGCATCCAGCCAGCCACGCTGGGCGGTGGATCTGTCCAGCAACAGGCGACGGGCGGCGGCCCGCTCCACGCTGCTGACCTCGGTCTGGTTGAGACCAAAGCGGCGCTTCATCTCCCCCAGCTGGCGCAGCACCGCCTCGGGTTCCTGGTTGGCGTAACGCGCAAGGCCGAGGGCGAGCAGATGCCTGGATTGGGATGCCGTCGTGAAATAGGCCGGATTCATCGCCCGGGCCGGCTGCTCATAGAGGGCGATCATCTGATCCCCATAGGGTTTCAGGTTCCCCCCCAGCTGGGCACCGAGGTGGCGGATGAGGTTGGGGTTCTGCGCCTCGAACGCGAGCTGCATGCGCTGCCAGATCTTGTCCTGGGTGCGCAACCCCGCCTGTTGCCAGAGATCGAACAGGGGATCACACGCATCCGGCCTGGATTGCCCGCTCAGCCAGAGCTTGCCCGCCTCCCGCAGCGCCTCTTGCCGCTGCCCGGTGTAATAGCGGGCCTGATAGTGCTGGCAGAGCAGATCGGTGGAGCTGGGCTTAGTTGGATAGAAACGCAGGAATTGGGACCACTGCTGGCTCTGGGCCAGATAGGTGAGATAACTGCGCTCCAGCCGGTTGGACTGGGGAGTATCCCCGTGCTGGCGGATGAAGCGGGTCACATCGTCATAGTCCGCCGCCCCTGGCCGGAAAGCCAGCTGGTAGTAATCCAGGTAGGGCAGCAGAGGATAGTGGGTCAGGCGGGAACGAATTTGCTGGAAACGGGCCTGATCATCGGCGCGCACCGCATCATAGGCCTGACGGTAGAGGGACTGTTCCATGGTTTGCGCGAAGACCGGTGCCACCGGCCCCGATGCGCACAGCGCCGATACGATGATTCCCCAGACGGCTTTCACGAATAGCGTACTCCCTTGAGAGGCAGAACCACCGCCCGCTGGCGGTGGTGATATGGTTCTCATTCTACCCGCTAATCAGGGGGGCGACGCCACACTATTTTTATCCGCAGAGGGAGGCCGTTCGCCGCGGCAGACGCTCGATATAACGCTCCAGATAGGGCACGGGCAGCGGCTTGGAGGCGAGGTATCCCTGGAAGAAATGACAGCCCTGCGCCTGCAGGAATTCCAGCTGCTGGCGCGACTCCACCCCCTCCGCCGTCACGTTGAAGCCCATGTGACGCGCCATGGCGATCACCGCCTCGACGATGGCCATGTTGTCGCCATCCCTGGGAATGTCCTGGATGAAGGATCTGTCTATCTTGAGCTCATCCGCCGGCAACCGCTTGAGGTAGCTCAAGGAGGAGTAACCGGCACCAAAGTCATCGATGGCGAAGCTGATGCCGAGTGTCTTGAGCTCGGCCATCTTGCTGATGGTGTCTTCTGCGTGGCCGAGCACCACGGATTCGGTGATCTCCAGATTCAGACAGCCAGGATCCATGCCGGTCGCGGCCAGGACGTCGTGAATGCGATCGACGAAGTCGTGGGCATGGAACTGCTTGGCACTGACATTGACCGACAGCTGGGGCACGTGAATGCCATTTTCCTCCCAGGAGACGTACTGGGTGCAGGCTTCGTGCAATACCCAGTTGCCGATGTCGACGATGAGATCCGTCTCCTCGGCGATGGGGATGAATTCACCGGGGGACACCAGGGCGCGGCCGGGAGGCTGCCAGCGGATCAGCGCCTCCACCCCGATGAACTCCCCGCCCTCCACCATGTGCTGGGGCTGATAGTGAAGCGTCAATTCCTGGTTGTTGAGGGCACTGCGCAGCTCGTTGTGAATGAGCAGGCGCCGATCGGCCTGCAACTGCATGGAGGCGTCGAAGAAGCGCCGGGTCTTGCGTCCCGCGGATTTCGCCTGATACATGGCGGTATCCGCCTGCTTGAGCAAGTCCCCCGCCTCCTGCTCCCGACCGGGGAAGAGGGTGATGCCGACGCTGGCCCCGATATGCAGCACCTGACCCCCATGGCTGTAGGGAGCGGCAATCTCCCCGATCAGGCGCTCGGCAATCATGTCGGCCTGCATCTCCGCCTGGGGCGGGCTGGCCGAGAGCGACGGCAGCAGCAAGACGAACTCATCCCCCCCGAGTCGGGCAAGGCAATCCCCCTGCCGAACCAGTCGCTTGAGGCGGCTCGCCACCTCCTTGAGCAACCAATCACCGGTGGCGTGGCCAAGGGAGTCGTTGATGGTCTTGAAGTGATCGAGATCGATGAACAGCAGGGCCCCGACCAGATGCTCGCGGCTCGCCTCGATGAAGGCCTGGGCCAGGGTTTCATGGAGCTGACGGCGATTGGGCAGGCCGGTCAGCTCGTCGTAATAGGCGAGATCCTGGATGCGGCGCTCCGCCGCCTTGCGCTCGGAAATGTCCTCGAAGAAGATGACGTAGTGGCTGATCTCCCCCTTGTCGTCCTGCACCGGCGTGACGATTTCCCACTGGGGATAGGCGCGGCCATCGGCGTGCTGGCGCTGGGTTTCCCCCTGCCAGCGCGTGAGGTCGCTGAGCTCGTAACCCAGCCCCCCCAGACCGGACCAGAGATCGTCCCCCAGATGCAGGCCTATCACGCCCTGGTTGTCAAAACCGGTGATCTGGCCGAAGGCATGATTGACCCGCAGGATCTTGAACGCAGGGTCAGTGATGATGATCCCTTCGTGGGTCTCGAAGGCAACCGCAGAGAGTCGCAGCTGGGCATCGCTGTGCAGGCGTTCCAACTCGGCAGCCATGCGAGCCGAGAAGAGGGTCAGCACGGCGTCCAGATCGGCGGTCTGGATCTCGCCGGGGAACAGCAGGGCCAGATGACCCAGCAGCTGGCCGCCGCGATCCCGCAGCGGCTGGGCATAGTAGTATTGGCCCGGCAGGGATCCCGCCTCCTCCAGCAGTCGCCCGCTCACCGGCGCCATGCCGGCGGCATGCTGCTCATAGAGGCGCTGGCAGGGCATCTGCGCCGGGGAGTACTCCTTGAGCTCGATGCCGTGGCTCGCCAACACCCTGAGCCGATCCCGTGCGAGGCACTCCGTCAGCCAGACCGCGCTGGCACCCAGAATATGGGCGAGCTCGTTGACCAGGGTATGGCAGAAGTCGAGCCCCGTCTTGGCGGAGAGCGCCTGCGCCAGCTGGGCCAGCAAGGGTTCTTGCAGCAGGGGAAGTCGCGGGGAGACAGTGCCCAGCGGATCGCTGGTGCCCTGGAGGCGGGACGTCATGTCCAGAGGCGCCACCCAGCCACAGCAGAGACCCTGGGCGGGCACATACTGGCCGCACCAGAGCATGTGATGCATGACGCCGTCTTCACCCTGCAGATGTCCGATGAACTGGCCGGGCTGATCCGAGTCATGGAGCCGGGAGAGAAACTCGGCGAAACCGGCTTCATCTTCCTGTGCCAGCCTTGCGGCCCAAGGGTGAGTCCCCTCTCCCTGCCAGGGCTGGCAGGTGAGATGATCGGACAAACTCCATTTCCCGAGTGGCCGATCATAAAACCACATCAGCTGAGTGGCTTGCTGCTTCATTGACGACTCCAACACGACAACCACGTTACCGACCCGCACATCTGCGAGCCGATAACTATCAACGCATATCTTCACCGGCACACGGCATGCCGTCTGCGATGGGGTGGGAGAGATATGGGCAATTAAATCCGAAACCAGGGGGCAGAGACCAGACATCAGGTCGGCACGAGGCGCTGCCAAGGGGGGACAGAAACGATTCTACTTCCGCCATACTGCCTGCCGGTTTCGCTGAGCTCAAGCGGTTTTTGGCACGAAACCGGAAAAGGTCACAATTTATAATTCGCTAAATAATCGAGAGGACATTTCGTGATCCAGATCACACATTCATCCCGCTACATGGGTAATCTGGAGGTGAAGACACAAGCAAGACGACCCGAAGGGGGCCAATATGAAAATTGAAATTACCAGTAAAATCATTGAGATTACCCCGGCTATCCGCGAGCGCATCGAATCCCGGTTTGAAAAGCTCGAGCGTCTTCAGGTGCCTCTTATCACACCGCATGTGATCATCTCGAAAGAGCGTTTGATGTATATCGTCGAGGCCAAGGCCGGCGTTCCCAACGGCAAGCTGTTTGCACAGGCAGAACACGAGGATCTCTACGCCGCCGTCACCGAACTGGGTCAGAAGCTGGAACGCCAGCTAAATCGTCACACCGAGAAGCCCATCGCGCGCCGTGCTTCGACCAAGGAAGCACCACAACTGGAACCCGACGAGGCCGATGTCTGAGCCTAGTCCGGTACAGATCACATCATTGACGAGAGAGGCGGGGTAACCCGCCTTTTTGCTGCCTCTCTTTCCGCCATCAGCTCAGCCAGTGCAGGCCAGCCTCCACCCCGCCCTTCAATCTATCGAGCAGGGGCAGCATCAACAGGGGATCTTCTCCTCTGGGTGCAGACACCACGGCATCAGACACCTGCCTCGCTTGCCAGCGTTCGCGCCCGAGTGCCGACAGGTTGTCGTAGACGGCGGGAGCCAGCACCGGCGTCTTCGCCACTATGGGGGGGGAGCGCAGTGCCAGCCAGAGCTGCAGATCCAGCGCGCAACCCCCCTGCTGCAGGTGCTCGTTGATGCCGCTGGCATCCCCCTCCTCCACACTCCCCTGCAAGGCCGTCTGCGCCGGCAGGCCTAAGTGCTGGCGCCATTCACGGGTCTCGGTGGTCGCAGGAGAACGCCCCTCGAACCAGGGCTGCTCGTCGACGGCATCGGTCAGCAGTGCCAGGTGTAGCCGGAAGTCGGCCCTGTCCCCCTGGCGCAGATCCTGGTTTAAGCGCTGACCCAGCTGGGCTTCATCGACGAGCAGGCGATCGCGAATGGCGTTGGGTAGCATGAGATAAATCTTATAAATAGGGGTTTCATTGCTTATCGGCCGTCAACCCGATCCTTTAAGCATTAAAAATCCTGGGCAAGGGGTTCACAACGGTGAGGGATCTGTTAGTATGCGCCTCGCACTTGGGGAGGGGTTCCCGAGCGGCCAAAGGGATCAGACTGTAAATCTGACGGCTCTGCCTTCGAAGGTTCGAATCCTTCTCCCTCCACCATTCAAGTGCCGTGTCTCGCAAGGGATGCATCAAAACCAGCAAGGCCCTGTGGAGGGGTTCCCGAGCGGCCAAAGGGATCAGACTGTAAATCTGACGGCTCTGCCTTCGAAGGTTCGAATCCTTCTCCCTCCACCACTCTTCAGACAACCCGGCCTTGCGCCGGGTTTTCGCTTTTTTGCCTCCCAGATCCTGCCGCCACCGGCTGCCCAAAATAAGAACGGGAGGCCAGCGCCTCCCGTTCCCAAGTCATGCCCTCCCCTTACAGGGTGAAGCGATAGAAGATGTCCACCGCCTGGGCTACCCCACTCATGGCCTGCAGATAGAGCCTCGGCATCACCTCGTAGCGCAGCTTGAACTCGGCGATGGGGCTGAACACCCCTACCCCGTACTGGAACTGCAGGCCGGGCAGCAGATAGGCCGACAGGGTGACCTGGGTATCGTCTCCGCTGCCGGCGGTGTCCAGGGCCATATCGCTCATGCCAAGGGACTCGCCAAGTCCGGAGACCACCCCGTTGGCCTGGCTGACGGCTCCCGCCACCAGCAGGCCGTTGAAACCGCCATCCTCACCCCCGGTCTGCAACCCCTTGCCCCGGAGCAGATAGGAGAGCTGCTCGGACTGTGCCATCTGCGGCTCGGAGTAGACGGAGATCTTCGGCTTGGTGGCCGGACCCGTCACCCGCACCCCGACGGTCACGTTGTCCTCCATGGTATCGGGATCCCGATAGGTCTCGATATTGAGGTAAGGCTGATCGATGGGGCCGGAGAAGATGATCCGCCCCTCCTTGATGATGAGGTTCTGACCATAGGCCTTGAAGCGCCCATCCTTCAACTCCAGCTGACCGTTGCCCGACAGGGGCTTGGCGGGATCCTGGCGGATGTTGAGCCCGCCGGCCACCTTGGTCTTGAGCCCCATGGCCTCAAGGCGTACGTCATCCCCCATCCGGATGGCGAGGTTGATCTCCATCGGCAGGGGTTCGGCCTTGGGTACGGGGGGGATGTCGTCGTAGATCACGGTCACATCATCCGACACCGCCACGGCGCTATCGGGCAGACTCTTGACCAGGATCCGTGACCAGGGGATATCCACCTTGCCACTGACCTTGGTCTCTTCCCCGAGGGAAATGGCGATGTCCGGCGTCACCCGCACCCGTCCCATGCCGGGATACTGGGCTTCCAGATCCTTGCCCTGAATGGTGAGGCTGCCGGTGAGAGGCTGCCTGGCCCAGCTCATCCAGCCCCCCAGTGCCAGCGGCCCCTTGCCCACCAGCATGGAGCCATCAAGCTCTGCCCGGTTGCCATCTATCTTGAGGCGCGTCACCAGCTTGGAGAGGGTCACCATGTCGGAGTGGGTCTGCACCTCCCCATCCCTGAGGGCGAGCTCCCCATACAGCAGAGGCGCTGCCAAGGTGCCATCGAAGCGGGCATTGGCGGAGATTATTCCCTGCAGGGAACGCACCTCGGGAATGAGGGGGGCAAAGGCGGTGAGCTTGAGATCGTCGAACTTGAGCTGACCCGACAGCTGGCCTCGTCCGGCGGGTTCCCGGATGAGTAGATCCGTATCGATGTTCCCTATCTTCTGGGAGGCGAAATCGAGACGAATGGCGGCCTGCTGACGCTCGAAGTCGACCCCGAGCTCCAGACGCTGGTAGTCGGTCTTCAGCTCATCGGCCACCAGGGTGCCCGGGGTGGTGCGCACGGTGGCGTGCAGGGTCGGCTGAGAACCACGCCAGCTTGCCCGGCCATCGGCCGACAGCACCGCCTGCCAGCGGAAGTTGTCCGGCATCCAGGGGCGCAGGCGCTTGAGATCAAACTGGCTCAGGGCAAACTCCAGGCTGCCCTGGGCTGCCGAGAGGCGGCTGCCCTTGACGCAGAGGCTGGCGCCCTGCGAGGCGAGACAGAGATCCCCCATGGTCAGTTGCTGCTTGGGCAAGTCCACATCCAGCGCCCAGGGAGCCGTCAGGGCCCAGCGTTTGAGCGGTGTCTTCAACTTCAATTCGGACAGGGCACCACGCCAGTGATCCCCGCGCAGGCTGCCGTTGATGCTGAGATCCGCCGCCACCGGCTCCCCCTTCACGGTCAGCGTCAACCCATGGCGATTGAGATCGCCGCTGGCGTTTAGGGCGAGATCGGAGAGCTTGTTCGCCCCCTGCGCCAGGCTTGCCACCGTCAGCGACAGCTCGCCGGCCGGCTTGTCGGACGCCAGCACATTGCCCTTGATGGCGATCCCCTTGAGCACCATGCCGTCATAGGCGAGGCGGCCAGCAGCCAGATCCGCATTCACCCTGGGGGCCTGCTGGTTGCCGGTGACGCGCACCTGACCCTTGATGTCCCCCTTGAGGGCGGGATAGAGGCCGCCCAGCTGGGGGGCATCGAGATCCGCATCCAGCTTCCAGGCCTGCTGGGTCAGCGCCCCCTTGGCCTGCAGCCGGTTCGGGCCGCTTTGCAGCGCCAGAGAGGGGATGGTCCACTCCATCTTGTCGTTACCGCTGAGGTTCCCCTTCAGGGCCAACGGATACTGGTTCAGCTTGCCTTCGATGTTGAGTTCAGGCAGCGCCAACTGCCAGTGCCCCGCCTCTGTCATCTCGAAGCGGCTGGCAATCTTGCCCGCCAGCTTGCCCTTGATCTCGGGTACCAGCTCTGCCGGGTTGATCCCCTTGAATTCTGTTGTGCCCTGCCACTGGACGCCCTTGCTCCAAGCCAGCTTGCCATCGAGCTTGAGTTCACCGCTCAGGGCATTGAGCAGCAGCTCGATGCGGCCGAGCTGGGTCAGATCCCCCTTGCCATCGATCGCCAACTTGAAGGGAGGCACGTCCGTCCCCTTGCCCCCCGTGTTCAAGGCAAACTGATAGCCGGAGAGCTTGCCCTTGGCACTCAGGCTGCCCTTGTCCAGCTGATAGCTCGGCTCCTCTTTTGCCGGTTTGTGCAGCGGCCAGCCCAGACGCTTCCAGTCCAGCGCCAGATCGAACGGCAAGTCGGGATCCAGGGCCGCCAGGGTGCCCTTGAGGTTGGCGGCGACCGGCCCCTTGGCTTGCAGCGCCAGCGCCAGCTTGCCCACTGAACCGTCCAGTTTGAGGCTGGCCTGCTCGCTGTCGAGCTCCCACTGTTTGAGCCCCTTGCGGGCCTTGGCATCCAGGGTCAGGTCGAGGGGATAGTCATCCACCAGGCGCACATGACCGTGCAGGGCGAGATCCGCCATGTCGTGGCGCAGGAAGAGTTCGCGAACATCGATGCGCTCCTCCTTGGCCGAGACGGTCAGCAGCAGACTGTCGAGCCCTTCGATGAGCTCACCCTGCTGGTAGCGCACCCGGGTGGCGTTCAGCCCTTGCAGCTCGATGGGGAATGGCAGACGAATGGCGGGCAGCACGATGGGCTCCGGCTTGCCGGGCGCCACCTTGTCGGCCGTGCTCTTCCTGGTGTTGCCTGTCGACTTGCTCTTCTGCTCGGCGGGCAGGCTCACCACGACACGGGACTCATCCTTGGCTGACTGGGTGGCGGCGGCGCCGGAGGGGGGAGTGTTGGCTTTTGCCGGCCCCTTGCCGTCGGCAGGCTTGGCCTCCTTGGCATCCGCCAGGGTGATGGTCAGCCCGTCGAACACGGGGCCGCGCACGACGAGCCCCTGCCGGTTCAAGGTGGCGCCGATGTCGAGATCCTTCAAGGTCACCGCCACCCCGGGCACCACCAGATCCAGATCCGCCACCTTCAGGCTGTCGAACTGGATGCGCAGGGGCAAGGGATGCCAGACGAAGGGCTCTGACGGTTCTTCCACCGCGGGTTCCGATTCCGCGACCCGCACCACGGGATGGGTCACGTCCAGGGACTTTATCCAGAGCTTGCCCTGCAGCAACTTGCCGAGATCCCAGTCCAGCACGGCTCGCTCGACGGTGACATCCACCAGCCCATCCTGCCAACCGACCCCTTCCAGGGTCCAGCCGTAGCCAAGCTGACCCGCCACCAGCTCCCCTTTCAGGGCGGGAAGGGCGGATTTTGCCTGTTGCCACAGCCATTTGTTGCCCTGATGGGTGAAGCCCAGCAGGCTGACGCCGATGAGCAGCAGGAAGATGATGCCCATCAACCACAAGAAAATGCGTTTTACCCAGATCACGATGCAGACCCCAGCGAGAAATGCAGCCGCAGCGGCCAATGAAGATGAATCACGCTTTCAATCGCGACTTTTGCAGCGTGTAATGTCGCAGGATTTTCAACAAACAGTGGAAGTCTCGGCATCATAGCTCCGGCCCCAACGCGAAATGCAACCGCAGCGGCTTGTCTTCCTCGGAGATGCCGACCGCCAGATCCAGTCTGACCTGCCCGATGGGGGTCACCCAACGCACCCCGAAGCCCGTCCCTATCTTCCAGGCCTCGCTGTAATCGACGGTGGCGGTGCCCGCATCCACGAACAGGGCCCCCAGCCACTTCTCGCTGATGCGGTAGTTGTACTCCAGACTGCCCACGCTGGTGTAACGACCGCCGGTGAGCTTGCCGTCCTCATCCCGTGGCGAGATGGTCTCGTAGCCATAGCCACGCACCGTCTGATCGCCACCGGTGAAGAAACGCAGGGAGGGCGGCACCAGGGAGAAGTCATCCCCGACGATGGCACCCTGCTCGACCCTCATCAGGAAGCGGTGATCCTCCCCCAGGGTGCGCAGCCACTTGCTGCGTCCCCACACCCGCATGAAGTTGATGTCCGATCCCCAGTAGGGGCTGGAAAACTCGAAGGTCAGCTGCTGGCGATCCCCCCACTCCGGCACCAGGCCGCCGCGTACCCGCAGTCGTGACCAGGAGACCCCGGGGATCAGCAAGAGGCTGTTGCCTTCGTCGTTGCCCTGCACGTAGCGCTCGTTCTCCAGACGCAAGAAGACGTCTCTGTCCCAGCTCTCCGGCCGCCGCTTCCAGCGGTGCACCCCGATGCTGGTGAGATCGGAACGGGTATCGTTGTTGTTGGTGTACTGGTAGCCCGCCTGCAGGGAGTAGTAATCCCGCAGCGGGTTGCCCACCGGGATCTGGTAGTCGAAGCTGAGCTCGGCTTCCGGCGCCGAGACCTTGGCAGTGCTGGAGAGGCTGTGACCGTAACGGTTGACCCAGGGCTTCTCCCAGGTGGCGCTCATGCGCGGCCCCACGTCGGTGGCGTAGCCGACACCGACCTCGATCTCGTGATCGACCCGATTGGAGAGGGTCACCTGTACCGGCACCCGGTGATCCTTGGCCTGGCTGATCATGGGTTTGATATCCACCTGCTTGAACAGCTTGGTGGAGGAGACATCCTGGGACATCTCGGCAAGGCGGATGGCGAGATAGGGCTCACCGCTCTGGATGTTGATGAGGGGCTTGATGAGGCGCAGGGCTTCCGGGGTCGCATCGTAGTGGATGTCACCGAAGCGATAGCGGGGGCCGGAGCGGAACACGATATAGATCTCCGCCTTGCCCTGATCCGGGAAGACCTTGACCTGACTCTTGCTGATCCTGGCGTCGAAGTAGCCGCGGGCCAGCCCCAGGCTGCCGAGATCCGCCTTGATGGACTCGTACATGCCGTGATTGAGGGGATCCCCTTCCTTGAGAGGCAGCTTGTCCAGCAGGGCGCTGTAGATCTCGTCGTTGCCCGCCTCCCCTTCCAGCAGGATGTCGAGGCGGGAGACCAGCACGGGCTTGCCTCTGTCAATCTCTATGCCGACCTTGGCGGGGGCCTTCTTGTCACGGGTCAGGGTGATCTTGGGCTGGTAGTAGCCATAGACCTGCAGCGCCTTTTGCACTTCCTCGGTGATCCGGGTGCGCGCCGTGCGGTATTGGCGTTCCTGATAGACGGGCAGGGCGTTGAGATAAGCCTCGACGTTGTCTTTCTGTTCCCCCTTCACCCCTTTGACCTGATAGGTCAGCTTGGCGGCCATGGCGGGCATCGCCAGCAACAAGAGGCAGAGGGCGAGCAGTGTGCCGAGCCCAGGGCGAAAATATCGTCCAGGCGTTCTGGTCCCTGCAGGCAGGAGAGGATAGCATCCTGTCAAACGTCGGTTTCCCCGCATAACGTGATTAAATTGCTGTATTAATTAGAATGATAATGGGGACTGGCCCCTGACAAGCGCCGCTCATCCTAGCATAACCTCGTCCGGGGTCGCAGCGCCTGCCCCCCACACAGTCCCCTCTATTCTGGCACCGCCTTTCCCCGTCCCGGGTCGCCTCGCAGGGTCTGCCCGCGAAAACCTGGCCCTCGACGGGTAAAACTGGACACTCTCTGGACACTCATGGGTAAAAAACCGGCGCCGGGGCCGTTTCTCCCCCCCGGCAAGTCTGACAGCCCCTTCGCAGGCGCCGCGCGACAATCTCTGTCGGAGCCGCGATGTTCCGGCCCCCATGGGCGTCAAGCGTTACTTGACATCATGCCTGCATCCCGGGGGCTTGACCAGCCGCGAATGGGCGAGAAAACAAGTTTAAATCAACAACTTGAACCGAAAAAGTGAAAGCCTCGTTCAATCCAATCGATTTATCCCGCTGCCACTGGCCGCTCCCCTGCCCCACACTTCTCCCATCCGATGCAAGAAGAGACTCCATGCCCATGCGTAGCGAACAGATGGCGGACTACATCGCCGACCGACTCGAATTCATCACCTTCCTGGCCTGTTGCAGTGCCCTGCTCGCCCTGCTGACCGGCATGAACGGCCAACAGGCACTGGCCTTCACCGCCCTCAATCTGCCCTTCGGCCTCGCCCTGCTGCTGGGGTTGGCCATGCTGGCCCCCCTGCCCGTCCATTGGCGCCTGCCCGGCGTCACCCTGCTGCTCGCCGGTGGCGCCCTGCTTACCCTGCAACTCGGGGGAGAGTGGCTCAACCCGCTGGCCATCTGGAGCCTTTATGCCCTGCTGGGGCTGGAGATCCTCTGGCAGGCTCGCCCCCGGGCACGGCTGACCGCCGATGCCCGAGGCTGAAAGAGGCGCCTCCCAGCGCAAGCCGGCGGCTGACGCCTGAGCAGATTTGGGGTAATCTTGCGCCCCTGGTTTTTAGCCAGCCCTGTTCAGCCGTCCGTTTCAGTCATTTGCGATCCGCCGAGGAGCCCCCCATGAAGAAAGCCTGTGCCCAGCACATCCTGGTCAAGACCGAGAAGCAGTGCCTCGAGATCAAGGAGAAGATCGAGAAGGGTGCCGACTTCGGCCAGATGGCCAAGCGCTTCTCCACCTGCCCGTCCGGCAAGCGCTCCGGGGATCTGGGGGAATTTTCCAAGGGGGACATGGTCAAGGCCTTTGACGACGCCGTGTTCAAGGGAGAGCTGCTGACCGTGCTGGGGCCGGTGCGCACCAAGTTCGGCTTTCACCTCATCAAGGTGCTCTACCGCAGCTGAGCCCCGCGCTCGGTAGCAGGGGCGACCGCCCGTCGCCCCTGCTTGCTCTCGCCATTCCCTCTGCATCTCGCCCCTCCCGCAATGGCCCGGCCTCTTCCTTCCCGTCCCTGCTGTCTCTGCCGAAGTCCCGCCCTCTCTCCACCCTTGCTGGCATCTGGCTCTCCACCGAGGCCAAGGCTATGTAATATGGATGAATTTACTAACGTTATCAGTTAATTAAGTTTATCCTTCTGAGCATTGCCCATCAAAATCCGTGGATCCCTGATATGCCCAGCTTTTTGTGGTGGCCCCTGCTGGCCTGGTTGCTGCCCCTCGGGGGGGCCCTTGGCAGTCGCATTCATCTCTGGCCCTGGTGGGCTGGCTTCATCCTCTGTCTGGGAGGGGCCCTCCTCAGCCTCTGTCTGCTGCTGCGCCTGCCCTGGCGCCGTCGCCGCACCACCAATCTCTGGCCGGATATCTGGGGCATAGCGCCCCTGCTGCTGCCCCTGCTGTTTCTGGTGCAGGCATTGCGAGCGCCGCTGACCAACGACGTCAGCACGGATCCCTACAACCCTCCCCGCCTCACCTGGGCCGAAGAGCTCAGAACGGCGCAGGATCTGCCAATAAATGCCGCCCCCTTGCAAGCATTTACCGGCAACCCCGGTCCTCTCTATACCCAGGCCTCCCCGGCCGAGGTGCTGGCCGAGGCCGAGGAGTTGATGACCGAGCTCGGCTGGCGCGTCAGGGAGACACAGAGCGGGCTCGACGCCGTGGTCACCAGCCCCTGGTTCGGCTTTAAGGACGACGTGGCGCTGAGGATCTTCAAAGGCCCCCAGGAGACCCGTGTCGACATGCGCTCCGCCTCCCGCCAGGGCCGCAGCGATCTCGGGGCCAACCGCGCCCGGATCCTGGACTTCAAGGAGCGTCTGAACGAGCGTCTCGGCCAGGCCTATAAACCCAAGATGAAAGATTGAGGTCAAGATGCGCATCGAGGTGAAACCCGACCATGACTATGCCTGGTTTATCCGCCCCTTCTTCTGGCTGCAAAAACGCAACTACGGCCAGGTGCTGATCCCCGGCAAGTGCTGGGGCCGATCCCCGCGCCTGTTCGCCGCCGTGGCGACCCTGTATGGGGTGATCAACCGCAAGCGCTCTCCCATCACGCCCGTGCTGCGCTCCCTGGTCACGGTACGGGTCTCCCAGCTCAACTGGTGCCGTTTTTGCGTCGACATCAACGCCATGACCCTCATCAAGCGGGCGGGCTCCAGCGAGAAAGTCGAGGCCCTTGCCCAATGGCGCACCAGCCCCCTGTTCGATGAGCAGGAGCGGGCCGTGCTCGACTACGCCGAGGCCATGACGGGACTGGATGGCGTCAGCGACGAGCAGGTCGCCCGGCTCAGGCCCTGGTTCGACGACGATGCCATGGTGGAGCTGACCGGCCTCATCGCCTTCCAGAATATGTCCGCCAAGTTCAATGCCGCCCTCGACATCGCCCCCCAGGGCTTCTGCCAGTTGCCGGTGCAACCCGAGCGCGGCACCGCGTCCACAACCCGCGTCGCCGCCGACCCGATAAAGAGTGACACTTCCCCTTCCCAGCAGGATAAACCGCAGCCATGAGCCGCTCTCGCCTGCTGTTGCTGCTGCTTATCCTCGGGTTGGTCGGTACCTTCTTCGCCCTGGATCTCGGCCGCTACCTGAGCCTGCCCGAGTTGCAGGCCCGCCAGACCGCGGCCGCCACCTGGGTCGAGGCCCACTTCGGCCAGGCCGCCCTGCTGTTCCTCGCCGTCTATGTGCTCAGCACCGCCCTCTCCCTGCCGGGGGCCAGCCTGCTGACGCTCGCCGGCAGCGCCGTCTTCGGCATCGGTTGGGGGCTGCTGCTGGTGTCGTTTGCCAGCACCCTCGGCGCGACCCTCGCCTTTCTCAGCGCCCGCTTCCTGCTGCGCGACTGGGTCAAGGCGCGCTTTGGCGACAGGTTGGCCCAGTTCGAGCAGGGGATGGCAAAAGATGGCGCCAGCTACCTGCTGACCCTGCGCCTCATCCCCCTCTTCCCCTTCTTTCTGGTCAACCTGCTGATGGGGCTCACCCCCATCAGAGTCAGCACCTACTTCTGGGTGAGCCAGCTTGGCATGCTGCCCGGCACCTTCGTCTACGTGCTGGCGGGCTCCGAGCTCGCGACCCTCACCAGCACCGGCAACATCCTCTCCCCCGGCCTCATCCTGGCGCTGACCCTGCTGGGGCTCATGCCCTGGTTGATGAAGTTGCTGATGGCGCGCCTCGCATTGCGCCGTCTGCACGCCCCTTATCAGAAGCCCGCCCGCTTTGACTACAACCTGCTGGTCATCGGCGCCGGCGCCGGTGGTCTGGTCACCAGCTACATCGCCGCCGCCGTCAAGGCCAGGGTCGGACTCATCGAACGCCACCGGATGGGGGGAGATTGCCTCTATACCGGCTGTGTCCCCTCCAAGGCGCTGATCCGAAGCGCTCGCTTCGCTGCCGAGCAGCGCCGGGCGGCCGAACTCGGCTTCACGCCGGCTCGCTCACGGGCCGATTTTGCCGCCGTGATGGCCCGGGTGGCTGAGGTTATCAAGAGCGTCGAGCCCCATGACTCGGTGGCGCGCTATCAGGGGTTGGGGGTGGAGTGCATTGAAGGCACCGCCCACCTCGTCTCTCCCTGGGAGCTGGAGGTGGACGGCCAGCGCCTCTCTGCCCGTCACATCGTCATCGCCACCGGCGCCCGGCCCCGCATTCCGGATCTGCCGGGGCTGGCAGAGGTTCCCTACCTCACCTCGAACAACCTCTGGCAGCTGCGCGAAGCGCCGCGCCACCTGCTGGTGCTGGGGGGCGGCCCCATCGGCTGCGAGCTGGCCCAGAGCCTGGCCCAGCTCGGGGTCCCCGTCACCCTGGTGGAGCTGGCTCCCCAGTTGTTGCCAAGGGAAGAACCCGACGTCGCGGCCCTGTTGCAGGCCCGGATGGAAGCCGACGGCGTGCGGGTGCTGATCGGCTGGCGCGCCGAGCGGGTCGACTACCGGCCATCAGCCGAAGGCTCGCAAACCGAGTCGCAACCCATTCGATTACACCTGCGCCGTGATGACGAGAGCCTGATGCTGGACGGGGATCAGCTGCTGCTGGCCCTCGGCCGGGTCGCCAACGTCAGCGGCTTCGGGCTGGAGGCGCTGGGCGTGACCCTCTCGCCCGGCGGCACCGTCGCGGTGGATGAGTATCTGACGACCAATTACCCCAGCCTGCTGGCGGTGGGGGACGTGGTCGGCCCCTATCAGTTCACCCACGTGGCGGCCCACCAGGGCTGGTACGCCGCCGTCAACGCGCTGTTCAGCCCCTTCAAGCGCTTCAAGGCTGACTATCACGTGATCCCGACCGTCACCTTCACCAGCCCGGAAATCGCCAGAGTGGGCCTCAATCAGGGGGAGGCCCGCGCCCGCGCCATCCCCTTCGAGCTGACCCGCTTCGAGATGGCAGAGCTCGACCGATCCATCGTCGACGGGGAGCGTTCAGGGTTCGTGGAGGTGCTGACGGCACCCGGCAAGGACAGGATCCTCGGCGCCACCATCGTCGGCGAGGGGGCGGGGGAGCGCCTGGCGGAGTTCGTGCTGGCCATGAAGCAGGGGCTCGGCCTTCGCAAGATACTGGCCACCATTCATCCCTATCCCACCCTGGTGGAGGGGAACAAATACCTGGCCGGGGAGTGGCAACGGGCCCACCAGCTGCACCGCCTGCTGCCCTGGCTCAACCGCTATCACGGTTGGCGCCGCGGCGCCTGAATCTATCCAGAGGTCATCATCATGCCCAAGATTTCCGCCTTGCTTCGCACCTTGCTGCGCCCCCTGCAACTGGCCGCCCTGCCCCTGCTGATGGCGGGCCCCCTGCAGGCAGCCCCCGCGAGCGATCCCCAATGGCAGCAAACCCTCACGGAGGCGAAGGGGCAGAGCGTCTATTTCAACGCCTGGGGCGGCAGCCCCGAGATCAACGCCTATTTGCAGTGGGCGAGCGGCGAGGTGCTTCGCCAGTACGGCGTCAAGCTGGTGCAGGTGAAGGTGGACGACATCGCCCAGAGCGTGAGCCAGTTGCTCGCCGACCGGCAGGCGGGCAAGCAGAGCGGTGGCCCCATCGACCTGCTCTGGGTCAACGGCGAGAACTTCAAGGCCCTCAAGGAGCAGGGGCTGCTGGGGGCACCGTTTACCCAGGAGCTGCCGAACATGGCGCTGGTGGATGGGCAGTTGCCGGTGAGCGAAGACTTCACCGTGCCGGTGGAGGGGCTGGAAGCCCCCTGGGGCATAGGTCAGCTCAACCTCATGGTCAATGAAGACGAGGTCAAGACGCCGCCCACCTCGGCGGCGGCCCTGCTCGCCTGGGCCAAGGCTCACCCCGGCCGCTTCACCTATCCCAAACCACCCCAGTTTCATGGCTCGAGCTTCCTCAAACAGATGTTGCTGGAGCTGACGCCCGATCCTGCGCCGCTGTATCGGGAGGCGACCGATGCCGAATTCCAACGCCAGACGGTCCCACTCTGGGCCTGGCTCGACGCACTGCACTCCACGCTCTGGCGCAAGGGCAAGCTGTTCCCCACCGGCGCCGCCGAGACCAAGCAGTTGCTGGACGATGGTGAGCTCGCCATGGCCATCAGCTTCAACCCCCAGGAGGCGCAGAGTTCGGTGCAAAACGGCACCCTGCCCGCCAGCGTCAGGGCCCTGGCCATGGAGAAAGGGGCCCTCACCAACAGCCACTTCCTCGCCATCCCGTTCAACGCCAACGCCCGTGCCGGGGCCAAGGTGGTGGCCAACTTCCTGCTGAGCCCCGCCGCCCAGGCCCGCAAGGCCGATCCCGCATTCTGGGGAGATCCCAGCGTCTTGCGAAGGGATGCCCTGCCCCAGGGCACGGCCCCGGCCTTGCGCTTCAAGGCGCAGGCCGAACCCCACCCCAGCTGGCAACTGCGACTGGAAGCGGCCTGGGCCGAGCGTTATGGCCAGTGAGCTGAGTCATGGCGATCACCCTTAAGATGGCAATCCGCTGAGCATGGGGCGCACCCTGTTCATCCTGCTCTGTGTCCTGCTGTTCGGGGCCCCGCTCCTTGGCGGTCTGATCCTGCTGCTGGTTGATGGCATGGCGGCCGACAACCTCGGTCTGCTGCTGAGCCAACCCGGACTCTGGCACTCTCTCATGCTCAGCCTCTGGATTGCGGGCGCCTCCACCCTGGGGGCCCTGCTACTCACCGCCCTGGTGCTCGCCCATGGGGACGGGAGCCGCTGGTTTGGGATCTTGCAGCGCCTGCTCTCCCCCCTGCTGGCCATGCCCCACGTGGCTTTTGCCATCGGCTTTGCCTTCCTGCTCGCCCCCTCCGGCTGGCTGCTGCGCCTGATCTCTCCCACGCTCACCGGTTTCGAGCTGCCGCCGGATTGGCAGAGCGTGCGCGACCCCCTCGGACTCGGCCTCATCGCCGCCCTCATCCTCAAGGAGACGCCGTTTCTGCTGCTGATGGCGCTGTCGGCGCAAGATCCCGCCAGGATGGCCCGTCAGCAGTGGCTCGGCCAGACCATGGGGTTCAGCCCGCCCCAGATCTGGTGGCGGTTGCTGCTGCCCGCCCTCTGGCCCGCCCTGCGCCTGCCCCTCTATGCGGTGGCGGCCTACGGCCTGGCGGTGGTGGATCTCGCCCAGCTGCTGGGGCCAGATGCCCCGCCCCCTCTGGCGGTGCGGCTCTGGCTCTGGTATCAGGACCCGGATCTGCATTGGCGCGGCGTGAGCGCCAGCGGCGCCCTGCTGCTGCTTGCCGCCAATCTGCTGTTGCTCGCCGCCCTGCGGCTGCTGGAGTGGGGTCATCGGCAGGGAGGCAAGGCGCTGCAGCTCGATGGCGTGCGGCGCACAAGTCCCCCCTTTCACCGCCATTGGACCGGCGTGCTGGTGTGGGGCCTGCTCGCCGTCAACCTGCTGGTACTGGCGAGCTTGCTGCTCTGGTCCCTGACCCGGCGCTGGCCCTTTCCGGCGCTCTGGCCTGCGCAGTGGAGTGCCCAATATTGGCAGGATCTGCTGCCAGCCCTCGGGCCCCTGCTCGGCCAGAGCCTGCTGCTCTCCCTCGCCTGCGCCGCCATCGCCCTGCTGCTGGTGATCCTGAGCCTGGAGGCGCAGCAAGGCAAACGCCCCTGGCCACTCTGGCTCATCTGCCTGCCCCTGCTGCTGCCACAGGCCAGCCTGCTGTTCGGCCTGCGGCTACAGGTGAACCTGCTGGGCGGGGGGATCGGCTGGGGCTGGGTGCTCTGGTGCCAGCTGCTGTTCGTGGCGCCCTATGTCTATCTCTGTCTGCACGGCCCCTATCGCCAGTTTGACGGCCGCCTCACCCAGGCGGCCCTGCTGCTCGGTGCCAGCCCCTGGCGTACCTGGTGGCAGGTGAAGGCGCCGCTGCTGGCCCGCCCCTTGCTGTTTGCCTTCGGGGTCGGGGCGGCGGTGAGCCTGGCCCAGTATCTGCCCACCCTGCTGTTTGGCGCAGGGCGCATCGTCACCATCACCACCGAGGCGGTAGCCATCGGCAGCGGCCTCAACCGGCGGCTGGCGGGGCTCTATGGCCAGTTGCAGCTATTGCTGCCGCTCTGCCTCTATGGACTGGTACTCTGGCTGCCCCCCCGCATCAACCCCGCCCTGAGGCCCTGACCATGCTGCGCACCACTTCCCTCACCCTCTGCCTGCACCACACGCCCCTGCTCCAGCTGCCGCCCCTGGCGGTGGCGCCCGGCGAGGTGCTGACCCTGATGGGGCCGAGCGGCTGCGGCAAGAGCTCCCTGCTGGCGGCCCTGGCGGGGGGGTTGCCCGGCACGCTGGGGCGCGGCCCATTCGGATTGGCGGGAGATATCTATCTCAATGAGCGGCGACTCACGGCACTCCCCCCCCAACAGCGCCAGATCGGCATGCTGTTTCAGGAGGATCTGCTGTTTGCACACCTCAATGCCACCGAGAATCTGATGTTCGGCCTGCCTGCCCACATGAAAGGAATGGCCGCCAGGCGGGAGGCCGCGCTGGCCGCCTTGCACGAAGTGGGGCTGGCCGCCGAGGCCGACAAGCTGCCGAGTCAGCTCTCCGGCGGCCAGAAGGCCAGGGTCAGCCTGCTGCGCACCCTGCTCGCCGAGCCCGCAGCCCTGCTGCTGGACGAGCCCTTCTCCCGCCTCGACAAGCCCCTGCGATCGGCTTTTCGCACCCTGGTGTTCGAACGCATCGCCGCGCGCCGGATCCCGGCCATCCTGGTCACCCACGACGCGGAAGATGCGCCGGGCGCCATTCTTGACCTTATGCCTTCCACTTCCCACACACGCGAGGAGATCTGACCGTGTTCGATAGCCGCATCATTCCCCTGATACGTCGCCCTCTGGCGCGCATGGCTACTCCTCTGTGCCGGGCCGGAGTCAGCGCCAACCAGATAAGCCTCGCCGGCTTTGCCATCGGCATGCTGGCCTTGCCGCTGCTGGCGCTGGAGCTGCACGGCTGGGCCCTGCTCGCCATCCTCACCAATCGGCTGCTGGACGGGCTGGACGGCGCCGTGGCGCGCCAAAACGGCATCACCGACTGCGGCGGCTTTCTCGACATCACGCTCGACTTCATTTTCTACGCCGCCGTGGTGCTGGGCTTTGCCCTCGCAGCCCCCGCCAACGCCCTGCCCGCCGCCACCCTGCTGTTTGCCTTCATGGGGACGGGATCGAGCTTCCTGGCCTTTGCCATCATGGCGGGCAAGCGGGGCATCGAGAATCCCGTCTATCAACACAAGTCCCTCTACTACCTCGGCGGGCTCACCGAGGGGAGCGAGACCATCACCCTGTTCGTGCTGATGTGCCTCTGGCCCGCCGCCTTCCCGGCACTGGCCTACGGCTTTGCCCTGCTCTGCTTCATGACCACGATGACCCGGCTCTGGAGCGGCTATCACACCCTGCGGGATTAGATTCATTTGAGAGAGGACAAAGCGACGCTGCACTTGCGCGCGGGCGCCAATGCTCTACCATGACGACACTCAGTTTCAGGCCTTTCGAGATCCCTATGCGTCGCCTTGTCTGCCTTCTCACCCTCTCTGCCCTGCCGCTGCTCCAGAGCTGCAGCAGCACACCGGCCCCCAAGCCCGTGGTCAAGCCACAGCCCAACAGCGCCTTCATCAACCAGACGCCGCCGAGCAAGCCCTTCTACGGGCAGGGAACCGGTCAGGGGGTCAGCAAGGGGGATTTCGCCAATCGCCCCAACGTGGACAACTTCGTGCGGCGCATGGTGCAAAAACACGGCTTCAACGATGCCGAGCTGCACCAGGTGCTGGCCCAGGCCCAGCGCTATGACTGGATCATCCGGCTGATGGACGCCCAGGCGCCCACCAGCACGCCGCCCACCGGGCCGACCGGGGCCTGGAATCGCTACCGTGCCAAGTTCATCACCCCGGACAACGTCCAGAACGGCGTCAACTTCTGGCGCGAATACGAGAGCGAACTCAATCGGGCGCAGCAGATCTACGGGGTGCCGCCTGAGATCATCGTCGGCATCATCGGGGTGGAGACCCGCTGGGGCCGGGTGATGGGCAAGACCCGCATCCTGGATGCGCTGGCGACCCTGGCGTTCGACTACCCACGCCGGGCCGAGTTCTTCACCGGCGAGCTGGAAGCCTTCCTGGTAATGACCCGGGACGAGGGCATGGATCCCACCCAGCCGCAGGGCTCCTACGCCGGCGCCATGGGCTACGGTCAATTCATGCCGTCGAGCTTCCGCAGCTATGCGGTGGACTTCAACGGCAACGGTCACACCAACCTCTGGGATCCGGTGGATGCCATCGGCAGCGTGGCCAACTACTTCAAGGCTCACGGCTGGGAGAAGGGACAACCGGTGGCGGTGCGCGGCCAGGGCCAGCTGCCCGGCTACGAGCATGGCTTCCAGACCCGCTACCCGGTCGCCACCCTGCGCGGCGCCGGACTCGCCCCCATCGCCTCTCTCGGCAATCACAAGGAAGCGAGCCTGCTGCGCCTGGACGTGGGGATCGGCTATCAATACTGGTATGGCCTGCCAAACTTCTACGCCATCACCCGCTACAACCACAGCACTCACTACGCCATGGCGGTATGGCAGCTGGGTCTTGCGGTGAAAGATGCCAAAGGCAGTTATTAATGCTGACCGAGTGTAAAAACGGGCCATCTGGCCCGTTTTGCTATTCGTTCTCCAGCAACCAGCGTTTGAGCAGGGCCGCCAGCTGGGCCTGCTCGGCGCCGGTCAGTGGCGCCAGCAGGCGCCGCTCGTTCGCCACGTGCCGCTCCACCGCCAGATCGATCTGCGCCCGTCCCGCCTCGGTCAGGTAGACCAGCAGGCTGCGCCTGTCACTCGGGGCGGCCTGACGCTCGATGAGGCCCCGCTCCGCCAGCTTGTCCAGACGCGCGGTCATGGCCCCCGAGGTGAGCATGGCGGACTGGTAGAGGGCCGTGGGAGTGAGCGGCTCGCCGGCGCGGCGCAAGGTCGCCAGGATGTCGAAATCCGATCCCAGCAAACCGCACTCTTTCAGCTCCTCATTGATCTCGCGCCCGGCGATGGCCGCCATACGCGCAACCCGCCCAAACACCCCCATGGGGCTACAGTCGAGATCCGGTCTCTCCCTGGCCCACTGCGCCAGCAGCAGATCCACGTGATCTGTCTCCATCATGACTCCAATATCTTTTCGTAAAGATACTTGATAGTAAACCAACTCGCGGCTAATGTATCTTCACTTAAAGATACTTTCTCATGAGATAACCATGCCGCTGCTGATCGCCCTGCTCGCCCCCCTGCTATGGGGCAGCACCTATGCCCTCGTCAGCCTCTACCTGACCGACTACTCCCCTTACTGGGTGGCGGTGTGGCGAGCCCTCCCCGCCGGCGTGCTGCTGTTGCTGCTGCATCCGCGCTGGCCGCCGCTCACCTGGAGCCGCCAGTTCCTGCTGGCGTTTTGCAACATCACCGCCTTCTTCGCCCTGCTGTTCGTGGCGGCCTTCCGCCTGCCGGGCGCCGTGGCGGGCACCCTGGGTGCCACCCTGCCGCTCATCCTGATGGCGCTCGCCTGGTTGCAGGATGGCAAGCGGCCGACCCTCAAGTGGCTGCTGCTGGGGTTGATGGGGCTCGCCGGTGTCCTGCTGCTGCTCAACCCCTCCGCCAATCTGGATCCCGTCGGGGTCGCCTGCGCCCTGCTCGCCACCGTGCTCATCGGTCAATCCAGCCGCTGGATGCAGCGCTGGCCGGTGAGCGATCTGCTGGCCCTCACCGCCTGGCAGCTGTTGCTCGGCGGCCTGATGCTGATCCCGCTCGCCTGGTGGCTGGCGGGGCCCATGCCGATACCGCACCTGGCGAGTGCCCCCGCCTTTGGCTGGCTCATCCTGCTCAACACGGCGCTCGCCTACTGGGCCTGGCTGTGGGGTCTCAAACGCCATGGTCCCGAGGTGATGGGCATGCTGGCCCTCACCAACCCCATGGTGGCGGTGTCCCTCGGGGTGCTGATGGTGGGAGAGAGCCTGGACGGTCGCCAGTGGCTCGGCATCGGGGTGATCCTGCTCTCCCTGTTCCTGATGAAGCTGCCGTCCCGTCCTTTCTTCAAGCGCTGGCAGACCCGCAAGGCCGTCACCGGCAAGGTGGATAACGGTTAATCCGTGCCAACGCCGCATAAAAAAGAGGAGCCACCAGGGCTCCTCTTTTGCATGGTATGACTCCGACGATTTAGACGCCGGCCTTGGCCAGGGCGGCGGAGACGATCTGCTGGGCCTCCTGCTGAATAAGGTCCAGGTGTGCCTCGCCCTTGAAGCTCTCCATGTAGATCTTGTAGATAGACTCGGTGCCGGAGGGGCGCGCCGCGAACCAGCCGTGCTCGGTCACCACCTTCAAGCCACCGATGGCGGCGTCGTTGCCGGGGGCACGGGTCAGCTTGGCGAGGATGGGGTCGCCTGCCAGGGTGGAGGCTTCCACCAGCGCCGGATCCAGCTTGGAGAGCACGGCTTTTTGCGCGCCATTGGCCGGGGCGTCGATGCGGCGATAGCTGGAGCGGCCGAACTTGGCCTCCAGGGCATCGTAGTGGGCCTGGGGATCCTTGCCGGTGACGGCCAGGATCTCGGCGGCCAGCAGGGCCAGGATGAAACCGTCCTTGTCGGTGGTCCAGACGGTGCCGTCCTTGCGCAAGAAGGAGGCGCCCGCACTCTCCTCGCCGCCGAAGCCGAACTCACCGCTATAGAGGCCGTCAACAAACCACTTGAAGCCGACCGGCACCTCTTTCAGGGTGCGGCCAATCTCGCCGGCGACCCGGTCAATCATCGAAGAAGAGACCAGGGTCTTGCCGACGGCGGCTTCCTTGGCCCAGCCGGTTCTGTGGGTAAACAGGTACTGGATGGCCACCGCCAGGTAGTGGTTCGGGTTCATCAGGCCGGCCTTGGTGACGATGCCGTGACGGTCGTAGTCAGGATCGTTGCCAAGAGCGATGTCGAATTTGTCTTTCAGCGCAATGAGGCTCGCCATGGCGAAGGGACTGGAGCAGTCCATCCGGATCTTGCCGTCCTTGTCCAGGGTCATGAAGGAGAAGGTCGGATCGACACGGTAGTTGACCACCTCGATGTCGAGGTCGTAACGCTTGGCGATGACGTCCCAGTAGGCGACGCCGGAGCCACCGAGGGGATCCACCCCAATCTTGATGCCAGCCCGTTTGATGGCGGCCAGATCCAGCACGTTTTCCAAGTCGTCCACATAGGGAGTGACGTAGTCGTGCTCAACCACCAGAGCGCTCTTGAGCGCCTCGGCAAAGGGCATCCGCTTCACATCGGCCAGGCCCGCTTCCAAAATCGCGTTGGCCCTGTCTTCCACCCACTTGGTGATCTCCCCCTCGGCGGGGCCGCCGTGGGGCGGGTTGTACTTGAAGCCACCGTCTTCCGGCGGGTTGTGAGACGGGGTGATCACCACGCCGTCCGCCAGCGCCGCCGGCTTGCTGGCATTGTGACGCAGGATGGCGTGGGAGATGACCGGGGTCGGCGTGAAGCCAAGGCCAGCCTGGATGCGGGTTTCAACGCCATTGGCCGCCAGCACTTCCACCGCGCTGGCAAATGCGGACTCGGACAGGGCGTGGGTATCCATGCCAACGAACAAGGGGCCAGTGATGCCGGCCTGCTGGCGATACTCTACCAGTGCCTGGGTCACCGCCAGAATGTGGGATTCGGTGAAGGCGCCGTGCAGGGCGCTGCCGCGATGGCCGGAGGTGCCGAAGGCTACCCGCTGCTCGGGGCGGCTCATGTCCGGCTTGTTCAGGTAGTAGGCGCTGACCAGACGGGGAATGTTGGTCAGATCGCTGAGACGAGCCGGTTTGCCGGCGTGAGGATGCTGTGCCATGGCGTTTTCCTTGCAAGATGGCGGCCTTGCCGGGCAAGGCCTGGAATCAGTGAACCGTTAAACCGCTGCGCACACCCGAGCCGTCAGACTCTCGTCATATCCCATGCTGTTCATCAGCTGGGCCACCATGTTCTGTTTGCGGCTGGTGTTGGTATTGGTGATGACCCAGAACGGGGTATCCGGTACCTGCTTGGGCTTGGTGGTGCTGCCACTGGCCCGCAGCGCTTCCGGATCCCGGGAGAAATAGACGCGCTTGCGCCCCTTGATCTCGGTGGCCTGGGTAAAGCCTTCCGGGTTGTCCCGATAGAGGGTACTCAGCACCAGCATGAAGCGGTTGATGGACTTCTCTTCCTGTTGCAAGGCTCCGGCATCGAGCAGGGCCTGCAATCCTTGCGCATCCGCCACCGGTTGGGGCAGAGGCTGGGCCGCTGCCACGGCCTTGGGAGCCGGTGCCCGTTCACCGGGTTGCTCCAGCAGGCGACGCAGAATATCGGACGCACTCTCGCCGATGTGCCGGGTCTGGCTCGCGATAAAGAAGTAGAGATCGTCATCAAGCTCGATGGTTTTCATAGGGATGCGCTGGGCTCGTCGAAGTTCGGATGCGGCGATTATACATAGGCAAACCCGGCAGCCCAAGCAAGGGGCTGGCAGATGTGCATGAATCTCATGGAGAATACGGCATAATGCGCAACCAGATGTGTGATCCCCCGCACTGATAACCGATCCCGGGGCGATTTTTTTGAAAAAAAACCACAAAAAAAATCCCCACGAAAGAGTGAAATCCTTTTCTTTCAACGCATTAAAAATCTGGCGATAGCGCCATCGACCGAGAGGATGTCATTTTGCAACAGAATCCATATTTGAATTTCAAGGATCAGGGCCAGGGCGCTCCGGTCGTACTGATCCACGGCCTGTTCGGCAGCCTGGACAACCTGGGCCTGCTGGCGCGCCCCTTGAGTGAACAGTTGCGCGTCATCAGTATCGATCTGCGCAACCACGGCGCCTCCTTCCATTCAGACGAGATGACCTACCCCCAGCAGGCCGCCGACGTGCTCGCCCTGCTGGACCATCTGGATCTGGCGCAGGTGGCCATCGTGGGCCACTCCATGGGCGGCAAGGTCGCCATGCAGGTCGCCAAGCAGGCGCCGACGCGCGTCAATAAGCTGGTGGTGGCCGATATAGCCCCGGTCGCCTATCCCCATGCTCGCCACAAAAACGTGTTTGCCGGTCTGAACGCCACCCTGGCCAATCCCCCCCAGAGCCGCGGCGAGGCCGAGGCCATGCTGGCCCGGCACATCGAGATCCCCGGGGTGCGCCAGTTCCTGCTCAAATCCTTTGCCAAGAAGGACGCTGGCTGGGGATGGCGTTTCAACGTGCCGGCGCTCGAGCACAACTACGCCAACATCATGGGCTGGCCGGACAGCGAGACCCGCTTCGAGGGGCCGACCCTGTTCATCAAGGGGGGGGAGTCTGACTATGTGCTGCCCGAATACACGGACACGGTGACCGCCCAATTCCCGGCCGCCAAGGCCCGGGTCATCGCCGGCACCGGCCATTGGCTGCACGCCGAAAAACCGGTTTTGTTCAATAAATTGGTTGTGGATTTCCTGTCCACAGGCGGTTAACAGTTTCAAATCCTTTGTGATATAGTGCGCCCGTCATAAGGAGTGTGCGCAATCCATGCTGAGTGAACATATCGATCTCATCGAGAGTCTGGGCCTGAAGCTGTTCTTCGTGGCCATCTTCCTGCTGATTGGTCTGGCCATTCAAGACGTGCTCAAACGCGGCAACGTGCCCCGTTTCGGGCGTCTCATCGTCTGGCTGGTTCTATTTCTGGGTTGCGCGGGTTTTGTCGCCAAGGGGCTGATCGAAATGGGCTGGGAAGGCTCAGGGATCGGCTAACTACTTTTCATCTGTGATGTATGGCCAAACAGCAAACTGATCGAACAACACTGGATCTGTTCGCCAATGAGAAGCGCCCCGGCAGGCCGAAGACCAATCCACTCCCCCGTGAGACCCAGCTCAAGATCAACAAGCGCAACCAGCTCAAGCGCGATCGGGAGAACGGTCTGAAACGGGTTGAGTTAAAGGTGGAGGCCGAATTGCTGGAGCGCCTGAACCAACTTGCGCTGCAACAGAACGTCAGCCGAGCCGAGCTGATCCAATCTATCCTGAAGCAACAGATTGAGTCTGCTTTTGCAGCAGGCATCGCAATCTGAACCGTTAAGCATCAACACCAAATACGGGTAACTAAACACTATGGCTAGTGTAGGTCTGTTTTTCGGCAGCGATACCGGTAATACCGAAGCTGTCGCCAAGATGATCCAGAAAGAACTGGGCAAACAACTGATTGAAGTCCGTGACATTGCCAAGAGCAGCAAGGCCGACATCGACAGCTTCGATCTGCTGATGTTCGGTATCCCGACTTGGTACTACGGCGAAGCCCAGGCCGACTGGGATGACTTCTTCCCCGAACTGGAAGAGATCGACTTCACCAACAAGCTGGTAGCCATCTTCGGCTGCGGCGATCAGGAAGACTATGCCGAGTACTTCCTCGACGCCATGGGCACCCTGCGCGACATCGTCGAAGCCAAGGGCGCCATCGTCATCGGCAACTGGCCAACCGCGAGCTACGAATTTGAAGCCTCCAAGGCCCTGGTGGACGACAAGCACTTCGTCGGCCTGGGTATCGACGAGGATCGCCAACCCGAGCTGACCGCCGAGCGCGTCAAGGGCTGGTGCAAGCAACTGCACGACGAGCTGAATCTGGGCGAACTGGCCTGATCCATCTCCTCCCACAACAAGGGCCCCATCGGGGCCCTTGTTGTTTGTATGCCATTTATCACAAATCCTGACTGACCGTCCTGTACTCCGGCTTGGATCTGACATAGAGGACGCGTTGAACCTGGGCCACCAGCTCGCCCTTCCTGTCCTGCACCTGAACCTCGAACTCGGGGAAGTGTTTGTCGCCCCCCTCGGTCGCCGCCACGATGGAAGCCAGTTTGGCATCGGTCAGGTTGAACTCGGCCACCAGCATCCCCTTGCCCGGCTTGATATAGTTGATGCTGCCCGCCTTGTCCCAGACGTAGTAACGGTTCTTGAAATGCCCCATCAGCATCAGCGGGTAGATGGGGTCCGTCATGGCAAACATGCTGCCACCAAACTGGGTCCGGTTCGCGTTCTTGTTCCACCAACGGGATTTGAGGGTGACACGACAGAAACGAAAGTCATCGCTGAGGGTCTCTATCTTGATCCCCGCGCCCCAGAAGGGGGGCCAGGCGTTGAGGGCGCGACGCACCCAGGCAGCGTTGCCAAAAAGCCAATCCATGGATCTCATCCGACCAGACAATGAAGAAGTTACATCTTATCAACATTTCCTTCATGAGCAAGCCCGGCCCTCACCGGGCAAGATTTATCCATGATGGGAAAAGGATGGCTAAAGCCCTTGATTCACTGGGTTTATTTTTCCCCTCGCTACGACCTATAATGACAGGCCAAGCGAGTTCGTGGTTGCCATTCCAGCGGCAGTCAATCAGAATAACCACACCTTCGAGAATGCGAATAAATAGAACATGCCTGACAACAACCAAGCATTGAAAAAGGCCGGGCTCAAGATCACCTTGCCCCGCGTCAAAATCCTGGAAATCCTGCAACAGCCGGACTGCCAGCACACCAGTGCGGAAGATCTGTACAAGCGACTGATCGATCAGGGTGAAGAGATCGGTCTCGCCACCGTCTATCGCGTCCTCAACCAGTTTGATGATGCCGGCATCGTCACCCGTCACCACTTCGAAGGCGGCAAGTCGGTGTTCGAGCTGGCAACCCAGGAGCACCACGACCACCTGGTCTGCCTCGATTGCGGCAAGGTGATCGAGTTCTCCGACGAGGTCATCGAGCAGCGTCAACGGGACATCGCCAAGGCCCACAACATCCGGCTGACCAACCACAGCCTCTATCTGTACGGCCACTGCGCCTCCGGTGAGTGCAAGCACGAGGAGTGATCCTCTCGCCACCCCCCATAAAAAAAGCCAGCTTAGCGCTGGCTTTTTTGCATCCGTCATCCAGTCAAAAGGGCAAGGTCTCCCCTGCCCTTTGACGATCAGCCTTCGGCCTTGCCCCAGACGTCCCGCAGGGCCACGGTACGGTTGAACACCAGGTGCTCCGGGCTGGAGAGCTTGTTGTCGGCGCAGAAGTAACCTTCACGCTCGAACTGGTAGGCAAACTCCGGCTTGGCATCTTTCAGGGAAGCCTCGACACGGGCCCCCTCGATGACGACCAGAGAGTCCGGGTTCAGGGCGGCCTCGAAGTCCTCCTCGGCGCCCGGGTTCGGGACCTTGAACAGACGATCGTAGAGGCGGATCTCTGCCGGCAGAGAGTGCGTGGCGCTGACCCAGTGGATCACCCCCTTCACCTTGCGGCCATCGGCCGGATCCTTGCCGAGCGTTTCGGGGTCATAGGAGCAGTAGACGCAGGTCACCTTGCCATCCGCATCCTTCTCGACCCGCTCAGCCTTGACCACGTAGGCGTTGCGCAGGCGAACTTCCTTGCCCAGTACCAGACGCTTGAACTGCTTGTTGGCCTCTTCCTTGAAGTCCGCTTCATCGATGAAGATCTCGCGGCTGAAGGTCAGTTCACGCGTGCCCATCTCGGCATTGCTCGGGTGAGCCGGTGCAATGAGCACCTCATCGGCGGGCAGATTCTCGATCACCACTTTCAACGGGTGCAGCACGGCCATGGCGCGCGGGGCGTTCTCGTTGAGATCCTCACGGATGCAGGCTTCCAGCATGCCCATCTCGACGATGTTGTCCTGCTTGGTCACGCCGATGCGCTTGCAGAACTCGCGGATGGAGGCCGGAGTGTAGCCACGGCGACGCAGGCCGGAGACGGTCAGCATGCGCGGATCGTCCCAACCGCTCACGTGCCCCTCGGTCACCAGCAGGTTCAGCTTGCGCTTGGACATGACGGTGTATTCGAGGTTCAGACGAGAGAACTCGTACTGACGGGGGTGGCAGTCGATGCTGATGTTGTCCAGCACCCAGTCATACAGACGGCGGTTGTCCTGGAACTCCAGGGTGCACAGGGAGTGGGTGATCCCCTCCAGGGCGTCCGAGATGCAGTGAGTGAAGTCATACATCGGGTAGATGCACCACTTGTCACCGGTCTGGTGGTGGTGAGCAAACTTGATACGGTAGATAACGGGATCGCGCATCACGATGAAAGGGGATGCCATGTCGATCTTGGCGCGCAGGCAGGCGCTGCCCTCGGCCATCTCGCCGTTCTTCATCTTGGCAAACAGGGCCAGGTTCTCTTCGACACTGCGGTCACGGAACGGGCTGTTCTTGCCCGGGCTGGTCAGGGTGCCACGGTATTCGCGCATCTGCTCGGCCGTGAGCTCGTCCACATAGGCCAGCCCCTTCTCGATGAGCTCGACGGCATAGCCGTGCAGCTTGTCGAAATAGTCGGAGGAGTAGCAGATCTCGCCATTCCACTGGAAGCCGAGCCATTGCACGTCCTGCTTGATGGACTCCACGAACTCGATGTCTTCCTTCGCCGGGTTGGTGTCATCGAAGCGCAGATTGCACTGGCCCTGATAGTCGCGGGCGATGCCGAAGTTCAGGCAGATGGACTTGGCGTGGCCGATGTGAAGATAACCGTTCGGCTCGGGCGGAAAACGGGTATGCACGCTCTTGTGCTTACCGCTGGCCAGATCTTCATCAATGATCTGACGAATAAAGTTGGTTGGGCTGCTCGCCTCGCTCATGGCTCACCTCAAAAATGCGTCACTGGCGGAAGTTGTGCCGGCTGGCACCCTCATCCCCCCGCCGTCAAGCCGGATATGATCCCTCATAACGCGCCCTGTCTCAACCTGAATTTGGCCATTCCGGGGTATTGGCGCGTTAAAACCGAAGGCGAGGCGAGTCATGGCAGGCACAGGCGAAAAAAAGCCCCGCACGAGGCGGGGTCACAAGTGATGAAAAACAGACAATACACACACAACAAAGGCTCACACGCACAGTCAACCTTTCCCAAGCTCGATGGCCATCGCCCTTGGGAAAGGCGGGTCTTGCGACCCACCTTGCGTTATGGATTAAAGGCTATCAGTTCAGCTCGGTGACGCGGCTGGTACGCTTGCCATCGAAGCTGGTGGTACGCAGGTAGACCTTGCCTGTCACGCTCGGCTTGGCCGCGGCGTCATAGGCGCTCCAGCTCTTGCCATCCAGGCTGTACTGGATGGGCAGACCCGGCAGATCCACGTTGGCTTCCAGCACGCCGTTGACGACCTTGGCACCCGGTACGGAGAGGCGGTATTCCACCCCGGCCTGATCCAGTTTCGGCAACTGGCGCTGACCCAGCAGGTTCGCGAACTGGTTCCACTCTTTGTTCAAGGTCGCCTTGTTGACGAACTTGGTGGCACCGGAGAACTCACGACCCTTCACATAGTCCAGCTCGAAGCTGCCCTTGTGCCAGGCACGCTCGGCCACGGAGAAGATGCGCGGGTAGACCATGTATTCGTACTGGGCATCGGTACGCACCGTCTCGCTCCACAGCTGACCGGAGATCCCCTTGAACTTGACCGGCTCCTGATCACCCTTGGCGACGAAGGCGTTGCCATCGCGGTCCACCGAGGTCTCGGCGTTCTGCGGCAGGTTTTCCGGCGCGAAGGCGAACACCTTGCGGGTATCGTTGAAGCGGGTGGCCCAGTAGTAGCCACGCTCGGCCGGGTGTACCTCGTTCGGGAAGTCGAAGTAGAGGTAATCCGGGTTGGAGAGCACCACGTCATAGCCGTTGTGCGCCCACTTCATCGCCTCGTTGAAGCCACCCCAGTAGAGGGTTTCCCAGAAGTTGACCCGGGTCTTCTCGGTGGCGAAGACGCTGGCATCCTTGGCGTACTTGAGGCCATCTTCCCACGCCTGCAGGGTGGAGAAGCCGTGGCCCTTGACCATCTCGCTCACTTCCTTGGCGAAGTAGACAGGCAGCTCGGCCACGTCCTTGATCTTGCCGTCATCGATCATCTTCTGGCACAGGGGGGACTTGCCGAACGGCTTGTCCTGCTTGCTCCAGTCGGTGTTGCCCTTCCAGGCCACCAGCTCTTCCTTCTTGGTGGTGTTGGGATCCTGATAGCCACCACCCAGCATGATGTTCTTCGCCTCGTCACCACCGTAGTGCCAGGCAGTCAGCGGCTGACCGGCGTCCTGGTGCATCTTGGCCACTTCGTCCATCACCTTGGCCACGAAGGTGGCGGCACCCGGCTGGCAGGGGTTGATGAAGGACATCTTATCGTAGAACTGGACCGAGGTGATGTTGGAGGTATCCGCCGGATCGGTCAGGCGGTACTGGTTCGCCTCGACCTCCTTGCCCTCCGCCATCAGACGCTTGTAGCGGGCTTCCATGGAGACCACGGCGGCACGGGCGTGGGCCGGCATGTTAATCTCGGGGATCACGGTCACGCCGCGCGCCTTGGCATAGCGCACCAGCTCGATGTAATCGGCCTTGCTGTAGAAGCCGGTACCCTGGTTGTCGCTGCCGGGGCCTGAGCCCAGCTGCGGCAGGATGCACTGGGTCTCGGTGAGATCGTGGCAACGCTCGCCGCCGACGTCGGTCAGCTCCGGCAGACCCGGGATCTCGATGCGCCAGCCTTCATCATTGGTCAGACCCAGGTGCAGGGTGTTGAGCTTGGTGGCGGACATCTGGTCGATCAGCTTCTTCAGGGTTGCCGGGTCGCGGAAGTGGCGAGCCACGTCGGTCTGCATGCCACGATATTCGAAGCGCGGTGCATCCTCGACCACCATCTGGCTGACCTTCTTGTCATCCACCCCGAGCAGGGAGATGAGGGACTGCGCCCCCCAGAAGGCCCCCTGGACATCGTGCCCCTGGATCACGGCGCCCTTCTGGCCGATGGTCATGTCATACCCTTCGGCCTGCTTGTTCTTGCTGCCGAGCTTGACGGTCACTGGATAGCCGGTGTCGGAGAGGGTAACACCCAGCTTGGTCAGTTGAGCCTTGATGACGTCGGCGCGGTCGGACGGCAAGTCCAGCGCATTGAGCTTGATGGTGGAGAGATCGACCTGAGGGCCGGCCTTGACCACCTGCTTGTGCGGGGTCGGCAGGATGCGATCATCGATCTTGCTGGCGGGCAGCAGGGTGCTGGTCTGGTTCGCGGCGAAACGGGTCTCGCTGTTCATCAGGATGTTGTTGTCATCCTTGGTACGCTTCCAGCCATCCGCCGGCATCGGTTTTTCGTAGGTGGTGGCGTCGTTGATGTTGCTCATGCTGGCGATCACCTTGGGTTCGGCGCCCTCGGCAGTCACGTACCAGCTCGGCATGATGTCGGTTTCGAACAGTACCCAGTACTCAACCACCATGGGCACTTCGACCGTCGCATCCTTGGCAAAGCCCTGGAACTTGTCGGTCGGCGAGAGGCGATAGAGGTCGCCGGTCAGGTGGGTGATGGTGAACTGATCGTTGTCGACGCGCTGAATGCGGCGGATGGAGGAGACATAGATGCTCCAGTCCTTGGAGGTCACATCCGCACCCGTATTGGTCAGGTGCAGCTTGGCCACCCCGCAGCTCGCCCACTCGGAGCCGAGCGCCTGGCAATCCAGACCGGCGCCGGCACCATCGTTGGTCACCACTTCGTACTTGACGACGAGGTTATTGGCGATGGAATCGACCACGGCTTGCTTGGCGGTATCGGCTGCCTGTACCTGGGCGGTAAAAACGGTAGACATGGCAATGGCTAACAGAGAATGTTTCAAGTTCATAACTGCTGCTCTCATTTGAAGTAAAGGTTGGATTTTCTTGGCTTTTTTTATGTGGGGCCCCTGGGCGGGGCCCTTATTTATGTCAACAATGGACTTAGTCTTGAGGTGAGCTCGTGCTCGATTAACGCAGGGCTTTCATCTCACCGGCGATGATTTCGGCCAAGGGGCCCAGAATCACCTGCAGGTTCTGCTCACCGAGCTTGACCACACCGGCCGCGCCCAGGGCTTTGAGCTTGCGCTCGTCGACGATGCTGCGATCTTTCAGGGTCAGACGCAGACGGGTGATGCAGGCATCGATGGTGACCAGGTTGTCTTGACCACCCAGCACTTCCAGATACTGCTTGGCCAGCTCGGTGCGGTCAGTGGTCTGAGCCTGTACCGGTACGGCTTCGTCGTCTTCACGACCCGGGGTCTTCAGGTTGAACTTGACGATCACGGCACGGAAGATGACGTAGTACAGACCGAAGAACACCAGGCCTTGTACCAGCAGCATGTACCACTGGGTCGCCAGCGGGTTGCGGCTGGAGAGCACCATATCCACCAGACCGGCGCTGAAGCCGAAGCCAGCGATCCAGTGCATGCTGGAGGCGATGAACACGGAGACACCGGTCAGCAGCGCATGGATGACGTACAGCACCGGCGCCACGAACATGAAGGAGAACTCGAGCGGCTCGGTCACACCGGTGAAGAAGGCGGCAAAGGCGGCTGCGATCATGATGGACGCAACTTTCTCTTTGTTCTCTTTCTTGGCGGAGTGATAGATGGCCAGGGCGGCGCCCGGCAGACCGAACATCATGATGGGGAAGAAGCCAGCCTGGTACATACCAGTCACACCAACCACCGCTTTACCTGCATCGATGGAGCTCTGACCACCCAGGAAGTTCGGGATGTCGTTGATGCCGGCCACGTCGAACCAGAACACGGAGTTCAGGGCGTGGTGCAGACCCACGGGGATCAGCAGACGGTTGAAGAAGGCGTAGATACCGGCACCGGTGGAGCCCATGCTGACGATGGATTCACCGAAGGAGACCAGGCCACCGTAGATGACCGGCCAGACGGCCATCAGGATGAAGGAGACCACGATCATCACCACGGAGGTCACAATCGGCACCAGACGACGGCCGGAGAAGAAAGCCAGCGCCTTGTGCAGCTCGACGCTGCTGAAACGGTTATACAGCTCGGCGGCGATGACACCACAGAGGATACCGACGAACTGGTTGCTGATCTTGGCAAAGGCAGCCGGAACCTGATCGGCCGGGATACCCTTGATCTGGGCAACGGCGCCCGGGCTCAGCAGAGTGGTTACTACCAGGAAACCGACCAGACCGGCCAGTGCGGCGGAACCGTCTTTATCTTTGGACATGCCGTAGGCAACACCGACGGCAAACAGGATGGGCATGCTATCGATGATGGCGGCGCCGGCTTTGATCAGGAACGCGGCCAGTGGACTGCCACCGCCCCAACCGTTCGGGTCAATCCAATAGCCAATCCCCATCAGGATCGCTGCGGCAGGCAATACCGCCACCGGCACCATCAGGGCGCGGCCGATCTTTTGTAAATAACCGAGAATGTTCACGGTTCCTCTCCTTAGTTGATGTTTTTCTAGAAATTAAGTGCTTATCACGTTCGACGCATAAGCCATCAAGGCTTGATTGGCAGTCTATGGGTTTTATTTCGCTGCGCAAATTAATAAACCAGCATTCGTGATCATTATCACTCAACAGAGATAAAAGTAGTCGATTGATGTGGCTTAGTCCGCAATCTTTATTTACGCTATAAAACAACTTAAAAATGTTTAGTCCTTGCCGTCGATAGACTGCCGCAACCCGTACAGAGGTATAGAAATGCGCCTGATCCCGTTGAAGTCAGCCAGCCAAGTGGGTCTCTGGTCTGCCCGTTATATCGTTGACCGCATCAATGCGTTCAAGCCCACCAGCGACCGCCCCTTTGTACTGGGTCTGCCCACCGGCGGTACCCCGCTGGCAACCTACAAGCGTCTGATCGAGCTGTACCAGGCCGGTGAAGTGAGCTTCGAGCACGTGGTCACCTTCAACATGGACGAATACGTGGGCCTGCCGAAGGAGCATCCCGAGAGCTACCACAGCTTCATGCACAACAACTTCTTCAACCACGTGAACATCCGTCCGGAAAACATCAACATCCTCAACGGCAATGCGCCGGATCTGGTGGCCGAGTGCCAGCGTTACGAGGACAAGATCAAATCCTACGGCAAGATCAACCTGTTCATGGGTGGCGTCGGCAACGACGGTCACATCGCCTTCAACGAGCCGGCCTCCTCCCTGGCCTCCCGTACCCGGGTCAAGACCCTGACCGAAGATACCCGCATCGCCAACTCCCGCTTCTTTGGCGGCGACATGGATCAGGTGCCCAAGCTGGCGCTGACCGTGGGCGTGGGCACCCTGATGGATGCCGAAGAGATCCTGATCCTGGTGATCGGTCACGCCAAGGCCCAGGCCCTGCAGGCCACGGTCGAGGGCAGCGTCAACCACATGTGGACCATCTCCACCCTGCAGCTGCATCCGAAAGGCATCGTCGTGTGTGACGAACCCTCTACCATGGAGCTGAAGGTCAAGACAGTGCGCTACTTCCAACAACTGGAAGTCGACAACATCAAGCACCTGTAAGGAGTCCCCATGTACGCACTGACTAATTGCACCCTCTACACCGGCAGCTGCGTGCTGACCGGTCATGGCGTCCTCATCGATGGCGACAGCATCGTCGCCATCCTGCGCCAGGACGAGTTGCCTGCCGGTGTCAAACAGCATGATCTGCAGGGTGCCAACCTCAGCGCCGGCTTCATCGACGTCCAGCTCAACGGCTGCGGCGGCGTCATGTTCAACGGTCACATCACCACCGAGACCCTGGCCATCATGCAGGCGGCCAACCTCAAGTCCGGTACCACCAGCTTCCTGCCGACCCTGATCACCAGTCCGGACGCGGACATGAAGCAGGCGGTGGCGGTGACCCGCGACTACATGGCCGCCCACCCGAACGAGGTGCTCGGCGTCCATCTGGAAGGGCCTTACACCAACCTCAAGCGCAAGGGGATCCACCCGGCCGAGCAGATCCGCCAGCCTGCCGACGAGATGATCGACTTCTTCTGCGCCAACAGCGATGCCATCGCCAAGATCACCTTGGCACCGGAGCGCAACAAGCCGGAACACATCCGTCGCCTGGTCGAGGCCGGCATTCTGGTCTCCGCCGGCCACACTGCCGCCAACTACGAGCAGGCCATGGCCGGGTTCGACAACGGTATCCAGTTCGCCACCCACCTCTACAACGCCATGACCCCCACCGTGAACGGGCGCGAGCCCGGCGTGGTCGGTGCCATCTATGATCGCAAGGATGTCTATGCCGGCATCATCGTCGATGGCCACCATGTGCACTGGGCCAACGTACGCCTGGCGCACAAGATACTGGGGGAGAAGCTGGTGCTGGTCACCGACGCGACCGCCGCGGCCGGTGCGCCGGAAGGCTTTGAGAAATTTGATTTTTGTGGGGCAACCGTCTATTTCCGCGATGGTCAGTGCATCGACGAGAATGGTACACTCGGCGGTTCTGCCCTCACCATGATCGAAGGGGTGGAGAATCTGGTCAAACAGGTCGGTTTACCGCTCGATGAAGCACTGAGAATGGCCACCCTTTACCCCGCTCGCGCCATTGGATGGGACTCACGTCTCGGTAGTATCCAGGTCGGAAAAATTGCCAACCTCACCGTCTTTGATCAGGCCTTCGCGGTCTGCGGGACCGTGGTTAACGGACACTACACACAACAGTGACACTATGACTGGCGGACAAATAGCAAACGTAGATCTTATCAAGCAGGTGAACAGTGCGGTCGTCTATCGGCTCATTGACCTGCAAGGGCCCATCTCCCGGGTCAAGATTGCCGAATTGAGTCAGCTGGCCCCGGCCAGCGTGACCAAGATAACCCGGCAATTGATCGAGCATGGGCTGATCAGGGAGACCTCACCGCAGGCCTCCACCGGCGGACGGCGCGCCATCTCCCTGACCACCATCAAGCATCGCTTTCAGTTTGTCTCCGCCAAGCTGGGCCGCGGCTATCTGCAGCTGAGCCTCTATGACCTCGACGGCAAGGAGCTCGATCAACACGTCACCCAGGTGACCGAGATCGAGCAACAACCCGTGGTCGACATGCTGCTGCGGGAGATTGGCGCCTTCATCGATGCCAACACGGATCGCAGCCGCAACCTCATCAGTGTCGCCCTCACCATGCCGGGGCTGGTCAACCCGGAATCCGGCATGGTCATCTATACCCCGACCTACCAGATCCGCAATCTGGGTCTGGCCAAGTTGCTGGAACACCACTTCAACCTGCCCTGCTACGTGGGCAACGACACCCGTTCCCTCGCGCTCGCCGAGCACTTCTTCGGCGAATCCCGCGACTGCATGGACTCCATCCTGGTGAGCGTTCACCAGGGGGCGGGCTCGGGCATCATCACCAAGGGCAAGGTGTTCCTCGGTCAGAACCGCAACGTCGGCGAAATCGGTCACATCCAGGTCGAACCGCTTGGCAAGCGCTGCCACTGCGGCAACTTCGGTTGCCTCGAGACCATCGCCTCCAACGAGGCCATCGTCGACAAGGTCAAGGAACTCATCAGCCGCGGCCACCTGAGCTCGCTGCAGGAAAAGCACATCACCATTGCCGAGGTGTGCAAGGCCGCCGTGGCGGGGGATGAACTCGCTCGCAGCGTGATCGAGAACGTGGGGGAACATCTGGGCCGAGCCATCGCCATCACGGTCAACCTGTTCAATCCGCAGAAGGTGCTGATCGCCGGCGAAATCACCGCCGCCGAAGAGATCCTGATCCCGGCCATCCGTCGATGCGTCGAGCATCAATCCCTGCCGAGCTTCCACCGTGGTCTGCCCATCGTGAAAGCGCGCTTCCAGAACCAACCCACCATAGGTGGCTTCGCCCTGGTCAAGCGCTCCCTGCTGGAGGGTGATCTCTTGCAGATCATCATGGAGCAGAAGTAGCTTCCCCTACCCCATCAAACAATAAAGGCAGCCTCGGCTGCCTTTATTGCATTTAACCTCGCCAATCATCTACCAATATCAAATTAAGTGGCCAAAGCTGCTGAACAGGATGCATTTCATCTCTTCCCCGAGATTTCCCGGCCCGAAGGTGGCCATCCAGGCAATTGACGCCGCCACGGTCACCGCGATCCGAGCCCGCAGCAGGCACACCCGGCGCGCCAGCCCGAAGGCCGCCCGCACCCGGCGGTGACTCTTGCCCATAAAAAATGGCAGCCCCTTGGCTGCCATTTTGGTACATGTCGCCTGTTCAGGCATCACGCCCGGCAAGGTTTGAACATGTCCAGCGCCCCGTCATACACCTTGGTCTGCACATCCATGATGCCGAGCATGGAGTGGAACAGGTTGTCGTGGGAGAAGCGCCTGGTGGCGGCCTCCTGGCGCAGGCAATCCTGGTTCAGCTGGCGATCCTGCTGCAACTGGGGGGAGAACCAGGTCAGCAGGGGCACCCGGGTCTGATCATCCGGCGCAAACTTGTAGGGGGTGCCGTGCAGATAGAGGCCCAGGGCACCGAGGGATTCCCCGTGATCCGACAGATAGATCAGGCCTACGTTGTAGCTGCTCTCCAGGGTCTTGAGTTTGGCGATGAGCTGGGCCAGCACCTTGTCGGTGTAACGGATGGTGTTGTCATAGGTATTCACCAGCTCCTCGTTGCTGCAGTTCTCGATGTCGCTGCGCGGGCAGTCCGGCAGGAAGAAGCGATCCTCGGCCGGGTAGCGGCGATAGTAGGTCGGGCCATGGCTGCCCATCAGGTGGAAGGCCACTACCTTGTTGCCTTCCTTCATGTCGGCGATCTGCTTGTCCAGCCCCTGCAGCAGCACGGCGTCGTAGCAGGAGCCACCCTTGCAGAAATCGGGGTACTGCTTGGGTTCGATTTCTATGGTGGGCACGTTCTTGCACACGTCCTTGCAGCCGCCGTCGTTCTCCTTCCACAACACGGAAACACCGGCGTGTTGCAGCACGTCCAGCAAGCCGTCCCGGGACTTGGCCAGCGTCTCGTCATAGCTGCGCCGGGTCAGGTTGGAGAACATGCAGGGCACGGAGACCGCGGTGGCGGTGCCGCAGGAGCGCACATCCTTGAAGGAGACGACCTCGGACTCCTTCGCGGTGAAGCCGTTGGTCTCTTTCTCGTAGCCATTGAGGGAGTAGTTCTTGCTGCGCGCCGTCTCCCCCACCACCAGGAACATCAGGGTCGGCTTGTCGCGCTTGCCCGCTATCTTGGCATCCGTCCCTATCTGCTCGTACGGGATGGGCGTCGCGAAGACGATGTCACGGAAGTAGCGATAGACCCCGCGCACATAGTTGGAGGGCACTATCTCCTTGACGATGGTGTGATTGTTGCGGCCCACCGAGGCGTAATCCTGGTAGTAGAGCGCCGCGACCCCACCGAGGAACAGCAGCGAGAGGGCGATGCTGCCAAGGCGCATGCCAAGCCCCTTGTACCAGGGGCTGGGGTAGTCAATCTTGATGGCCAGCAGGCAGATCACCGGCAACACGCCGGTCAGCAGGAACCAGAGCGCCACCGAGGCATTGAGGTAGGAGGTCGCCTCCCCCCTGTTGGTCTCGATGATGTTCTGCACCATGCCCACATCGAAGATGACGCCGTATTTCAGCATGGCGTAGCTGGCGATGGAGCCGGTCAGGATCATCAGGGTGAAAAAGGGCTTGAGCACATATTTGAAGGTAAACGGCAAAAAGACCGCATTGAGGGCCGCCATCAGCACGAAGGGGATGGAGAGCGCGAAGCCCGCCTTGACATGCTCCAGTGCGGTGAGGATCCGATAAAAGTGCAGGAAGATGGGCCAGTTGAACACCAGTGCAAACAGCAGCACCAGCAACAGGTTGACCTTCATCACGCCGAGGGTGAAACGCATAACGATACTCCGACAAGCCAGTAAATCTGAAGCCCTTCAAGGGGCGTTGGGCACGCCTGTCACCTGTCTCTCATCCCGAGCAGACAAAGGTGACGGGCAGAGCAGCCCGGATACTGGACAAGCCTAGGGAGGCAGACTTAAGCGGAAATTAAGGCGGTAGAAGATTGAGTCCTGATTACATTTTCAAGACAAAAAAAACGGCAGCCGATGGCTGCCGTTTTAATCAGGATGCGGGATCAGAGGGTCGCCGCGACCTCGTCGGAGATGGAACCGTTGTGGTACACCTCCTGCACATCGTCCAGATCTTCGAGCATGTCGATGAGACGCATCAGCTTGGGGGCGGTCTCCGCGTCCAGCTCCGCCTCGGTGGAGGGGATCATGGTCACTTCCGCGCTCTCGGGCTTGAAGCCGGCGGCTTCCAGACCGTCCAGCACGGTACCGAAGTCGTTCGGGCTGGTGTAGACCTCGATGGAACCATCTTCTTCGGTGACCACGTCATCGGCCCCCGCTTCCAGGGCGGCATCCATCAGGGCATCTTCATCGACGCCCACGAAGGTCAGCAGACCCTTCTTGCTGAACAGGTAGGCAACGGAGCCATCGGTGCCCAGGTTGCCGCCGCACTTGCTGAAGGCGTGACGCACTTCGGCCACGGTGCGGTTGCGGTTGTCGGTCAGGCACTCCACCATGACGGCAGAGCCCGCCGGGCCGTAGCCCTCGTAAACGATGGTTTCGAGCTGCTCGCCGTCACCGCCACCGGCCCCACGGGCGATGGCGCGGTTGATGGTGTCACGGGTCATGTTGCCGGTCAGGGCGGCGGCCACGGCCGCGCGCAGACGCGGGTTGTTGGCGGGATCCGCATCACCCAGACGGGCGGCCGTGGTGATTTCACGGATCAGCTTGGTGAAGATCTTGCCGCGCTTGGCGTCTTGCGCCGCCTTGCGGTGTTTGATGTTGGCCCACTTGCTGTGACCTGCCATAAAAACTCTCCGTTATACTTATAAATCAATCAGATACATGGAAATAATCGGGCCGCAAGTGCGGCCCGAACAAGTTATTCAGCCCCTTCGGCCTTGGCATCTGCCTTGGCGACGGTGGCAATGGCCAGCTCGGTCAGCTGAGCCTGGTTGGCGAAGCTCGGGGCATCGGTCATCAGGCAGGCTGCCGCCGTGGTTTTCGGGAAGGCGATGACGTCACGGATGTTGTCGGTGCCGGTCAGCAGCATACTCAGGCGGTCCAGGCCGAAGGCCAGGCCGGCATGGGGCGGGGTGCCGTATTTCAGGGCATCCAGCAGGAAGCCGAACTTCAGGCGCTGCTCGTCCGGGGCGATCCCCAGGATGTCGAACACGGTGGACTGCATCTCGCTGTTGTGGATACGAACGGAGCCGCCACCCACTTCGTAGCCATTGATCACCATGTCGTAGGCGTTGGCATAGGCACTGACCGGATTGGCCTTCAGCTCGGCCGGGCTCAGCTTGCTCGGTGCGGTGAAGGGGTGGTGCATGGCTGCCAGACCGCCTTCGCCATCTTCCTCGAACATGGGGAAGTCGATGACCCAGAGCGGTTTCCAGACGTTCTCCACCAGGCCCAGATCGCGACCCACCTTCAGGCGCAGGGCACCCATGGCGTCACAGACCACCTTCTTGCTGTCGGCGCCGAAGAAGATGATGTCGCCATTGGCGGCACCGGTACGGGCCAGGATCTCGCGCACGATGGCGTCGGAGAGGAACTTGGCCACCGGGGACTGCACGCCTTCGAGGCCGTTCGCGGCGTCGTTGACCTTCATCCAGGCCAGGCCCTTGGCACCATAGATGCCGACGAACTTGGTGTATTCGTCGATCTGCTTGCGAGAGAGCTCGGCGCCGCCCGGCACCTTCAGAGCCGCCACACGGCCTTTCGGATCCTTGGCGGGACCGGCGAACACGGCAAACTCCACCTCGGCCAGCAGATCGGCCACGTCCACCAGCTCCATGGGCAGGCGAAGATCCGGCTTGTCGGAGCCGAAGCGGCGCATGGCCTCATCGAAGGTCATCACCGGGAAGTTGCCGAGATCCACGGCCAGCACGTGTTGCCACAGCTGGCGGATCATCTCTTCCATCAGCTCGCGCACTTGCGGCGCGGTCATGAAGGAGGTCTCCACGTCGATCTGGGTGAATTCAGGCTGACGGTCGGCACGCAAGTCTTCGTCGCGGAAGCACTTGACGATCTGGTAGTAACGGTCGAAGCCGGACATCATCAGCAACTGCTTGAACAGCTGCGGAGACTGGGGCAGCGCGTAGAACTTGCCCTTGTGGACGCGGCTCGGCACCAGGTAGTCGCGCGCCCCTTCCGGGGTTGCCTTGGTCAGCATGGGGGTCTCGATGTCGAGGAAGCCCTGCTCGTCCATGAAGCGACGCACGAAGGCGCTGGCCTTGGCACGGGTCTTCAGGTACTTGGCCATCTCGGGACGGCGCAGATCCAGGTAGCGGTACTTGAGGCTGACCTCTTCGCTGTTGACCTGGTTGAAGTCGATGGGCAGGGGTTCGGAGCGGTTGATGATGGTCAACTCGTGGGCGAACACCTCGATGGCACCGGTGGCCATCTCCTTGTTGCGCTGGGACTCGGGACGAGTGCGCACCACGCCGGTCACCTGGATGCAGAATTCACCGCGCAGTTCAGAGGCCAGGGCGAAGGCATCCGGCTTGTCCGGATCGAAGAACACTTGCACGATCCCTTCCCGGTCACGCATGTCGATAAAGATCAGACCACCGAGATCACGACGACGATGGACCCAACCGCACAATGTAATGGTCTGCCCTGCATGGGCCTCATTGACCTGTCCGCAATAGATAGAGCGCATGGACTTCTTCCTTCGAAATAGTAGAGAGACGGTTTGGGTCGCCGGGCACGACTGGCAAGCACCGTCTGTCTCATAGCTGGCCAGATTCGGATTCTTACCCGGTTTGAAATCAGTCTCATATCATCCGGCTCCCCCGAGCCGGATCAGTACTGCCGAGCATACGCGAGCACACTCCCCGTTGGGGTCTGCGATGGCATCGGCAGCGTCGTGCCTGCTCAATTCGTGGGCGCCATCATGCTCCCCCTGGGGACATGTGCGCATGAGTCACAACGAATTGGCAAACAAAAGGGCTGGCATTATAGAGGAAAACCCCCATTTGGGTAAAATAGCCCGCAGCCACCTTTGCCCTGTTTTTTCTTGTCCTGGCGCAAAAACAGGGACGAAATGAGACAAACCTGCAGACAGGATCCCTTATGAGCCTCTATCTGGGCCTGCCCCAATGGTCCCATCCGGCCTGGCCCGGCCAACTGCTGGGCCTCCATGCCAGGCCCGCCGAGCACCTTGCCGACTACGCCCGGGTGTTCAATACCGTGGAAGGCAACACCACCTTCTACGCCCTGCCGACACCTGACACGGTGCGGCGCTGGGCCGATGCGGTGCCCGCGCACTTTCGTTTCGGTTTCAAGTTCCCGCAGACCATCAGCCACCAGAGCGATCTGGTGAGTGTGGACAAGGAGGTGACGAGCTTTATTCGCCTGCTGGAACCCCTGCACCCCAAGCTCGGGCTGCTCAAGCTGCAACTGCCCGCCCGCTTCGGCCCCGCCGGCCTGACGCGCCTCGCGGAATTCTTCCGCCGTCTGCCGCAAGACTTCACCTATGCCCTCGAGGTGCGCCACCCGGATTTTTTCGCCAAGGGTGAGGCAGAGCGCGCCCTGAACCGGCTATTGATGGAGCAGGGCATCAACCGCATCATGCTTGATTCCCGGCCGCTCTTCTCGGTGCCCGCCACGATCGCGGCAAAGAGTGCGGCCATGGTGGATGCCCAGGGCAAGAAGCCGAGGCTCCCGGTGCACCTGCTCGCCACCGCCCGGGCGCCCGTGGTGCGCCTGATCGGCCTGCCGGATCCGGCGGCCAATCACCCTTTCCTGCCACCCTGGCTGCCCCGCTGGCAACAGTGGCTGGCAGAGGGCAAGGATCTCTACCTCTTCATCCATACCGCCGACAATGCCGAGGCACCGGTACTGGCTCGCCAGATCAGCCAGTTGCTCGGTCAGGAGATGGCGCCCTGGCCGGGGGAAAACGATCGCGCCCGCCAGGGAGAACTCCACTTCTAATACATCCCTTCATTCCCCACCCACAGGGGGTAAAAAAAGCCGATTTTTTGTGGCGCCAAGGGGTGCGCCGTCAAGACAAACGCCAGCCAATCCACTACACTAGCGCCCCATACAACAGGGCCAGCCCTCCGTTTCTTGCAACAGTGTGCAACAATCGGTCTGGTCTCACGAAGGGCCAGGATGATGGCCCGTTGCGAACGGAAGCGGCGCCAGGGATCCCAAGGCCGCGACTCCGTCCGTCAACCGGTGATGACGCCGGAGCGTCGCGCCAACACCCCATTGAATAACACAGCCGGGTTCTGTCCCGACTGTCAGGTTGCGCCAACATGCACGATCAGATTTTTGCCGCCCCCATCGCCCGCCTGGGGGATTTTTGTTTTGACGAGCAGGTCGTCGATGTCTTCCCCGACATGATCCAGCGCTCGGTACCGGGCTACAGCAACATCATCTCCGCCATCGGCATGATGGCCGCCCGCTACGCCCAGCCAGACAGCCGTCTCTATGATCTCGGCTGCTCCCTCGGGGCCGCCACCCAGGCCATGCGCCGCAACCTGACCCAGTCCGGTTGCACCATCACCGCCGTCGATCTCTCCCACCCCATGATAGAACGGGCCCGCGCCCACCTCTCCGGTTTCAAATCCGAGGTGCCGGTGACGCTCATCGAGGCGGATATCTGCGACATCGCCATCGAGAATGCCTCCGTGGTGGTGCTCAACTTTACCCTGCAGTTCGTCGACCCCGAGAAACGGGCCGCGCTTATCCAGCGCATTCATGATGGTCTGCGCCCCGGCGGCATCCTGATCCTGAGCGAGAAATTCCGCTTCGAGGATGCCCAGGTCAGTGAATTGCTCATCGACCTGCATCTCGACTTCAAGCGAGCCAACGGTTACAGCGAGCTGGAGATAAGCCAGAAGCGCACCGCCCTCGAAAACGTGATGCGCACCGATACCCTGGCCATTCATCAGGCCCGCCTGCACGAGGCCGGTTTCGTCCATCAGGATCTCTGGTTCCAGTGCTTCAACTTCGGTTCCATGATTGCCATCAAAGCCAGCGACGCCAACTAAGCCATGATCGACTTTGCCAATTTTTATCAACTCATTGCCAAGAACCGGCTGAGCCACTGGCTGCACACCCTGCCCGCCCAGTTGCACGTCTGGCAGCACGACAACCTGCACGGGGATCTGCCGCGCTGGAATCGTGCCCTCAACAAGTTGTCCGCCATCGCCCCCGGCCACATCGAACTGCGTGACAGGGTCGCGATCGGGGATGAGCACAGCCTGAGCGAAGGGGAGCGCAAGAAGACCGAGAGCCTGCTGCGCCAATTCATGCCCTGGCGCAAGGGGCCCTTCCATGTCCACGGCATCCACATCGATACCGAATGGCGATCCGACTGGAAATGGCAGCGGGTACTGCCACATATCAGCCCGTTGGCAGGGCGTTATGTGCTTGACGTGGGCTGTGGCAGTGGTTATCACCTGTGGCGCATGGTCGGCGAAGGCGCCAGACTCGCGGTCGGCATCGATCCCAGCCCCCTGTTCCTGTGCCAGTTCGAGGCCATCCGCCACTTCACGGGGGGGGATCAGCGCGCCCACCTGCTGCCGCTCGGCATCCAGGAGCTGCCGGAGCTGCGGGCGTTCGACACCGTCTTCTCCATGGGGGTGCTCTATCACCGCAAGTCCCCCATCGAGCACATCGAGCAGCTGCGCAACCAGTTGAAGGATGATGGTGAGCTGGTGCTGGAGACCCTGGTGATCGACGGCGGCGTCAATGACGTCCTGGTGCCGACCGATCGCTACGGCAAGATGCGCAACGTCTGGTTCATCCCCTCGAGCGCGGCCCTCAAACTCTGGGTCGAGCGCTGTGGATTCAAGGATGTGCGGATCGTGGACGAGAATATGACCAGCACCGACGAACAGCGTCGTACCGACTGGATGATCAATGAATCCCTGAGCGACTACCTGGATCCCGCCGATCCGGCGCTCACGGTAGAAGGATATCCGGCACCCAAACGTGCCGTACTGATTGCCAGAAAGGCCAAAGACTAGCCGATGGCGCCTGTGGAAGTTACACTGACCCAATTCCAGGAAGCACAGTTAAATGAATGACATGAAAAGCAAATTAAAAGGAATGACCCTGCTCTCCCTGCTCAGCCTTGGCGGGTGTGTCAGTATGGAGAAAGCACCGCCGGTTCCGACCCTGACGCTGGCCGATCTTCGCACCGAGATAAGCCTCAGCGAACAGCGCCTGCAGACCGCCATGGAACAGCAACAGAAACAGTATGTGCAGCAGCAGCACCTGCTGGTTCAGCTCAACACCGATGTCACCAACATGAAAGAGTCCGTGAATAAAGTCGACAGCAAACTGGCGACATTGCCGCCAGAGCCGCCCAAGGCCATGCCCATCCCGACCGAGAAGTGCCCGGCCCCGAGCCAGGGTCACACCGTCGATGGCAAGCTGCTGGTGGGTGAAGCGGAGTGGATCTGGGTCGATGCGGCCAACGACGCCTTCCAGGCGCGGGTCGATACCGGCGCCACCACCTCCTCCATCAGCGCCCAGGAGATCACCATCTTCGAGCGCAACGGCAAGAACTGGGTGCGCTTCTTCCTGAGCCACCAGGAGATGGATGACAAGATCCAGATTGAAGCGCCCCTGGTGCGTCACGTCCGGGTGCGTCAGGCCTCCGCCGATGACCTCGACCGTCGTCCCGTGGTGCGCCTCGCCGTGCGTATCGGCGACATGACCGAGAAGGCCGAATTTACCCTGAAAGATCGCAGCGACATGACTTTCCCCGTGCTGCTGGGCCGTGAATTCCTCAAAGACATCGCCGTGGTCGATGTGGCCCGCGAATATATCCAACCCAAACCCAAGCTCAAGGATGTGAAATAATCCATGGTCTCCCGCAAGCCGTTCTATCTGCTGGTTGCCCTGCTGTACATTGTCGGCCTGGGTATGACTATCTATCACCATGCCGCGTTGGATGTCCCGCTGACGCCCGGTGAAAAACGTCAGATCTGGTCCATCGAAGCCAAGCTGGAATTCGAGGCCACCGGCGAGCCGGTCATCGCCTCCCTCGCCATCCCGGGCACCCAGCCCGGCTTCACCCTGATGAATGAAAACGCCGCGAGCCCGGGCTACGGCCTGTCGTTCGTCGAGAAGGACGGAGACGCCCGCGCCGAGTGGTCCATCCGCACCGCCTCCGGCCGTCAGGAGCTCTACTACCGGGTCGACATGATGGCGGACGCCCATGCCAAGCCGGCCGCCAATCCCCAGCCCCCTACCATCGAGAAGCAGATCGAGAGTGAGCCTTATGCCACCGCGATGAAGCAGATCCTGGAGCGGGCGCAGGAGCGTTCTGCCGACGGTTACACCCTGACCCGCGAGATCATCAAGGAGATCGAGAAGCAGGAGCAGAACGCCGAGCTGTTGAAATCCCACAAGACCCGCGCCAATCTCATCGCCGAGCTGCTCAACAACGCCGATGTCCCGGCCCGGGTGGTGCATGCGCTGAATCTGGAAGATGGCCGTCGCCGTCAGGAGCTGGTGGACTACCTGCAGGTGTTCAACAGCCCGACCGACTACAAGCTGTTCAACCCGCAAACCGGCGAGCAGGGCCATCCGGCCAACCTGCTGCTGTGGGAATACAATTCCGGCGCCCTGCTGGACGTGACCGGCGGTCACAACTCCCGCGTCACCTTCTCGATGATCGAGCAGGAGCAGCCGGTGAACGTGGCGCTGGCGCAGAAGTTTGAAAAATCCGAGATGATGAACTTCTCCATCCACAGCCTGCCGCTGGAAGAGCAAGCCCTGTTCAAGGGGCTGCTGCTGATCCCCATCGGCGTGCTGATGGTGGTGTTCCTGCGGGTCATCGTGGGTATCAAGACCTCGGGGACCTTCATGCCGGTGCTGATCGCGGTGGCCTTCATCCAGACCTCCCTCATCACGGGTCTGGTGGGCTTCCTGCTCATCGTCGGCACCGGCCTCATCATCCGGTCCTATCTGTCGCGGCTCAACCTGCTGCTGGTGGCCCGAATATCGGCGATCATCATCATGGTGATCTCGATGATCGGCATCTTCTCCGCGCTGGCCTTCAAACTGGGGCTGACCGATGGCATGAAGATCACCTTCTTCCCGATGATCATCCTCTCCTGGACCATCGAACGGATGTCCATCCTGTGGGAAGAAGAGGGTCCGAAAGAGGTGGTACGCCAGGGTGGCGGCTCCCTGCTGGTAGCGGTCATCGCCTACCTGGCCATGGATAACGAGCTCATTCGTCACCTGACCTTCAACTTCCTCGGCCTGCAGCTGGTGCTGATGGCGACCGTGCTGCTGATGGGTAACTACACCGGCTACAAGCTGAGCGAGCTCAAGCGCTTCAAGCCGCTGGTCGACGAGATGAAGTCCGGCGGTACCCCGGGTAAGGACAAGTAACAGATGTGGTTCTGGCAGAAATACACCAGTCCGTGGAGCCTGTCCCAGGCAGGCATCCTCGGCATGAACAAGCGCAACCACTCCTACATCAGCCGCTACAACCCGCGCAGTCTCTACCCGCTGGTGGATGACAAGCTCAAGACCAAGCGCATCGCGCTGGATGCGGGAGTGACGGTGCCCGAGCTCATCGGCACCATCCGCGAGCAGCACGATGTGGGCCGGATCACCGCGCTGGTCAAGGAGTGGCCGGGCTTCTGCATCAAGCCGGCCCGCGGCTCGGGGGGCAAGGGGATCCTGGTGATCCTGCGCCAGGAAGACGGCCTCTTCTACAAGCCAAACGGCAGCGCCAGCAATGGCCAGGATCTGGAGCGTCATGTTTCCAACATCCTGGCAGGGCTCTATTCGCTGGGCGGCAAGCCCGACGTGGCGCTGGTGGAAGGCCTCATCAACTTCGATGACGTGTTCGACGGCTACTCGTTTGAAGGGGTGCCCGATGCCCGGGTGATCATCTTCAAGGGCTTCCCGGTGATGGCCATGATGCGCCTCTCCACCTCGGCCTCCGACGGCAAGGCGAACCTGCACCAGGGCGCCGTGGGGGTGGGTCTGTGCCTGCGTACCGGCCGTGCCCTGCGGGCGGTACAGTTTGGCAGCCCCCTGCGTCACCACCCGGATACCGGCCTCGATCTCTACGATCTCAAGGTGCCCCACTGGGATACCCTGCTGACACTGGCCGCCTCCTGCTACGAGATGTCGGGCCTTGGCTACATCGGCACCGACATGGTGCTCGACAAGTTCCGCGGCCCCATGCTGCTGGAGCTCAACGCCCGTCCCGGCCTTGCCATCCAGATCGCCAACGGCCGCGGCCTGGTGCCCAACCTCAAGACCATCGAGAAGCTGGGTCAGGTCAAGATGACGGTGGATCAGCGGGTCAACTTCGCCAAGGATCACTTCGGGATCTTCGACGAGTAGTCAGGATGCTGCCCCTCACAAAAACGCGCCCATAGGCGCGTTTTTTTATGGTTTCCCGCCATGAGCAGGCGGGGATGCACCTCTGATGCGGATCCCCATCACATCCCCTCGCCTGGGCGCTTCAACGGCACAAGCGAAGAAGATAAGCTGCCAGAGCCCCTGCGTCTGCCCGCCACGGCGGCTCTGCCAGGGATGCGCTTCACGCCCTGCCTGCAACCAGATTGGCGCCTAATCCCGGCGACAAACCCGTTTGCCGATGGTAGATTAATTAAATCAAATAGATAGCAACTATCGGGTTTCTTTATGCAACGTTGGCCCAGCCTGAAACAGCTGCAATATCTGGTCGCTCTGGATGAGCACAAGAACTTCAATCGCGCCGCCAAGGCCTGCCATGTCAGCCAGTCCACCTTGAGTACCGGGATCCAGACCCTGGAGGACATGATGGGACTGCAACTGGTGGAGCGGGATCACAAGAGCTTCATCATGACGCCGGTCGGCATGGAGATCGTCACCCGCGCCCGCCACCTGCTCTCCGACGCCCGGGATCTGATGGAACTCGGCCAGCAGCAGGGCGGGGTCATGCACGGCACGGTGCGCCTCGGCTGCATTCCCACCATAGCCCCCTTCCTGCTGAGCAAGCTGTTGCAGGTGTGCGGCAAGGCCTATCCGGAGCTGGAGCTGCTGCTGCGGGAGGACACGACCACCAATTTGCTTAAGCAACTGGAACAGGGGCAGCTGGATCTGCTGATCCTGGCGCTGCCGGTCGAGATCGGCGGTTTCCACAGCAAGGTGGTGGGTATGGATCCCTTCCACATGGTGATGCCCTCCCACATGGCGGCGGGTCTGCACATGCCGTTCGATTACAAGGAGCTGCCCAACCAGAGCATCTTCCTGCTGGAGCGGGAACATTGCCTCACCGAGCATGCGGTCAGTGCCTGCCGGCTGCGGGACAAGAGCAAGATCAACCCCTTCGCCGCCACCAGCCTGCACACCCTGGTGCAGATGGTCGGGGCTGGCCTTGGCACCACCTTCCTGCCCCAGATGGCCATAGATGCCGGCATCCTGGACAACTCGGATCTGGTGGCCATTCCCCTGCCAGGGGAGAAGCCCTATCGGGAAATCGGTCTGGTGTGGCGCCCCAGCACCACCCGGGTACAGACCTTCTACAAGCTGTCGGAGCTGCTGACACCGTTGATCGCCCCCGCCAGGGAGAAAACCGAGTAGGAATGGGCTGAATGGCAGCTTGCCGCTAGCAAAATATCTGCACAATGCAGCACTTTATGCTATCGATATTCAGGTTACAGGCAGAATCACGCGGCTATGATGAGTCTCGTATCCCATGAAGGAGTCTGGATGCTTCGCACCTCGCTGCTACCTCCCCTCTTGGCCTTGCTGCTGACGGCCTGCTCCAGCACGCCGGAGCCACAACCCGCGGCTCCTCGTCAGAGCGGAGCCTTCGACGGCTTCTATCAGCAGTGGCGCGGCGTTCCCTATCGTATGGGGGGCGAGGATCGCGCCGGTCTCGACTGCTCCGCCTTCACCCAGCTCGCCTACAGCCAGGTGCTGGGATTCAACCTGCCCAGAACCACGGAATCCCAGGCCAGCCTGGGTCGACCGGTGGATCGCTACCGCCTGCAATACGGCGATCTGGTGTTCTTCAAGACCGGCTGGCAGCAGTATCACGTCGGTGTCTACACCGGGGCGGGGGAGTTCATCCACGCCTCCACCAGCAAGGGGGTGATCCGCTCCCGTCTCGACAACGTCTACTGGAACAGTCGCTACTGGCAGGCCCGTCGCCTCACCCAGTAACGGCACCAAAAAACAGGGCCCGCCGGGCCCTGTTTTTTTATCGATCGATTCAGTGCTTGCGGTGCCAGCGGGGCGAGGTGGCGCGCTCTCCCCAGGGAGTCGTGCAAGGCAGCAGGGCCCCCTCTATCACCCCGTCGTTGCCCGCCAGCGCCTCGGCAATCCTCTGATGCAGCGCCCCCAGCAGGCACCCCTCCTGCCCGGCGAGTGAGTGACCGGCGGCGAAATATTCCCGCTGATGTTTCAGCGCCAGCTTCTGGGCAAACTCGTAGGTATTGAAACTCTCGGGCATGCGTTCAATCACATCGTCGAGCCTGCTCAACAGGCTGTGCAGTTCCTTGGTCATCGCTGCTCTCCATAAAAATAGACACCACAAAACTACCCACTATTGGATATAAACCCAATCCGTGCGCCCAAAAACTGTGGCTCAGGACACAGTTCCCGCCTCCCATTCCTCCCTCCGACAGCATGAACGCCATCGGATGTTTACAAAATATCAACATCAGGGTAGATTCAGACCGACTAATCAGTCGGCTATTTTTCGAACGGAGCCTTTCATGGAAGCCACACCGCTGCAGTCCACAGAGACCGACAAATTTGCCCTGCCAGATCGGCTGCTTCGCCTCAAACAGGCCTATCAGACCGAGCCCATGCCGAATCTGGATAGCCGCAAGGATCAGTTGCTGCGACTCAAGCAAGCCCTGCTCTCCCACAAGCAGAGGCTCTGCCAGGCCCTGACCCGCGACTATGGCCAGCGCAGTGCCCATGACTCCTTGATCGCCGACATCCTGCCCTGCGTCATGCAGATCAACTACTGCCACAAGCGCCTTCGCCGCTGGATGAGACCGGAGCGTCGCCACGCCGGCCTGCTGCTGGCGCCGGCCTCCATCGAAGTGCACTATCAGCCCCTCGGCGTGGTGGGCATCATGGTGCCCTGGAACTTCCCGGTGATGCTGAGCCTCGGCCCCCTCATCAGCGCCATCGCCGCCGGCAACCGGGCCATGCTCAAGCTCTCCGAGTTCACCCCCCACACCAATGCCGCCCTGCGCGCCCTGCTGGCCGAGGTGTTCGATGAGAACCAGGTGTGCGTCATCGAGGGGGATGCCGAAGTGGCCGCTGCCTTCAGCACCCTGCCCTTCGATCACCTGTTGTTCACCGGCTCGACCGCCGTGGGGAGACAGGTGATGGCGGCAGCGGCACCTCAGCTCACGCCGCTGACTCTGGAACTGGGAGGCAAGAGTCCCTGTCTCATCGCCCCCGACATGCCCATGGCCCTGGCGGTGGAGCGGATGATCTTTGGCAAGAGTCTCAACGCCGGCCAGATCTGCGTGGCCCCCGACTATGTGCTGCTGCCTCGCGGCCAGGAGCAGGCCTTCATCGATGCCTATCGAGACCACTTCGGCCGCCTCTACCCCAAGGGGGTGGTGAGTCCGGACTATGGCGCCATCATCAACGAGCGCCAGTATCAACGGCTCACCGCCTGGCTGGCGGAAGCCGAGCAGGCGGGCGCCCAGTTGCACCCCTGTGCCTCACCGGCCAGGGATGATACCAGCCGGCGGCTGGCCCCCCATCTGCTGACCGAGGTGCCCGAGCACTGCCAGCTGATGCAGCAGGAGATCTTCGGCCCCCTGCTGCCCCTCATCCCCTACGATGAGCTGGACGAGGCCCAGGCTTATGTCGCCGCCCGCCCCCGTCCGCTGGCCTTCTATCTGATGACCCTGGATCCGGCGCTGCAAGCCCGCGTCATTGGGGAAACCCATGCCGGTGGCATGGCCATCAACGAGAGCCTGTTCCAGGTGGCGGCGGACGATGCCCCCTTTGGCGGCATCGGCCCCTCCGGCATGGGCCACTATCATGGCCGCGAGGGATTCCTCACCTTCTCCAAGGCCAAAACCGTGCTGCGCCGGGGCAAGTTCAACCCGGGCACCCTGGTTCACCCCCCTTATGGTCGCTGGTATCAGCGGCTGATGATGGCCCTGTTTCTGCGCTAGGAGCTCCCATGACCGACAAACGCCGCCAGATCCTGGAAGCCGCTCTCACCCTGTGCGCAGAAGATGGCCTGCAGGGGGCCGCGACCGCCCGCATCGCCAAGGCCGCCGGTGTCGCCAACGGCACCCTGTTTCACCATTTTCCGAGCAAGGAGGTGCTGATCCAGCAGCTTTATCAGGACATCAAACAGCGTCTCGGCGCCGCCATCAGCGAGGCGGACCCGGCTCTGACGCTGAAGGAGCAGGTTCGCCACTACTGGGGCCAGGCCATGGTCTGGATGATCGAACATCCATATGAGCTCAAGTTCGTGCTGGATTTCTTCCACTCTCCCCTGCTGGCTCGCCCATTGCGCAGCCAGATCTTGAGCGACACCCTGCGCTTCCTGCCCCAGCTGCTGGCCCAGGGCCAGGCCAGCGGAGCGCTGCACCCCGTGCCGCCCGAATTGATGCTGGAGGTATGCCAGAGCCAGTTTCTCGCCTGCGCCTCCCTCTTCGTCGACAAGCCGGCACTTGGGCAAGATGCCGACTGGCAAGAAGGCGCCTTCACCCTGTTCTGGTCCACCATCGCAAGGAGCCCCCATGACACTTGAACACCTGCGCCAAACTGGCCACCGCCTCTGGAATCTCAGCCTGCTCTGGGTACTGGGGCGAACCCTGTGCCGGGCCGCCCGCATCGATGAGTCGGTGCGCCGCGAGCTCTCCCCCCTGGCCGACGGCACCTGCATCCGGCTGGAGATCAGCGGCTACCGGCACGGGCTCGACCTGTACAAGCAGGACGGCCGCTGGCACTGCGGCGCCCCTGCCCAGGCTGCGCCGCATCCGCTGCGGGTACGCTTCAAGCACCCGGCCATCGCCTTTCGGGCCCTAAGCTTTCGCCTCGGGATCAACCAGGCCTTCTGCGAGAACCGGTTGCAGGTGGAGGGGGATCTCACCACCGCCATGCACCTGGTGCGGGCCATCGAGCAACTGCAGGCCCTGATCCTGCCCGCCTTCATCGCCAGGCCCCTGATGCGCCACTATCCGGCCCCCGCCAGCAAGGGCGTGCGGGCAGGTCGCATCTATCTGGGGCTGCTGACGGGCTGACCTCGGCCTCTTTCATACCGATCTTTCAATCACTCGCACACAGGGAGTCTCGCGATGAGCCGATACTACGATTTCTTCTGCCCGGTCAAACTGCTGGCAGGGGAGCAGGCGCTGGAGCAAGTTGCCAGCGAATTGATGGCACTGGGGGCGAGCCGCCCCCTGCTGCTCACCGACAAGGGGGTCAGTGGCAGCGGCCTGGCGACCCTGGTACAGGAGATGCTGGCCGAGGGAGGCCTGCCGGCGGTGGCCTGCTGGGACGAGATCCCGGCCGATTCCTCCACCGCCGTGGTAGAGCAGATAGCCGTGCGCTATCGCACCCTCGACTGTGACAGCCTGGTGGCCCTGGGGGGTGGCTCCGTCATCGATACCGCCAAGGCGGTCAACATCCTCGCCACTCTGGGCGGCAACAACCTGATGGATCATGCCGGTGCCGGCAGCCTCACCCGCCCGCTCAATCCTCTGGCCGTGATACCGACCACGGCGGGCACCGGTTCGGAGGTGACCTTGGTGGCGGTGATCCGGGACGAGCACAGCGGTCGCAAGGTGCCCTTCACCTCCCCCTTCCTGCTGCCTCAGCTGGCGGTGCTGGATCCGCGCCTCACCCAGGGGCTGCCCCTGCCCATCACGGCCGCCACCGCCATGGATGCCATGACCCATGCCATCGAATCCTTCATCGGCAACGGCAAGAATCCGGTGAGTGACGCCCTGGCTCTGGGGGCTGTGGAGAAGATAGCGAACGCCCTGCCGAAAGTATTGGGCTCCCCGCAGGACAAGGGGCTGCGGCTGCAACTGGCGGAAGGGTCGACTCTGGCGGGCATGGCGTTTTCCAACTCCATGGTGGGGCTGGTGCATGCCCTCGGTCACAGCCTGGGGGCCCGCTGTCATCTGCCTCATGGCCTGTGCATGAACCTCTTCCTGCCCGCCGTGCTCGACTACAACAGGCCCCAGATCGATGAGGAGCTCGCCCGCCTGCTGCTGCCGCTGGCGGGGGCCGAGCGCTTCGCCGCCACGCCTCCCTCCCTGCGGCCACAGGCCACCCTGGATGCCATCAATAGCCTGCGAGACACGCTGTGGGAGGCAGTGCGCCTGCCGCGCACTCTGGCGGAGGCCGGGGTGACAGACCGCGCCCTGCTGGAGGAGATACGGGATCTCGCCATCAACGACGGGGCCCTGCTCTATAACCGCAAGGATGCCGACAGGGAGCAGTTGCTGGCCCTGCTGGAGCGGGTGTGGGAGTAGTGGGGAGACGTTCGCGATGATCTGCGGGATCAGATTTTTCTGATCCCGCCTTGTGCGCCACCCGGACGAATGGGGATCAGTTGCCGAACACCCCGGTGGAGAGGTAGCGATCCCCCCTGTCACAGATGATGGCGACCACGACCCCGCGCTCGAGGCTCGCCGCCACCCGCAGGGCCCCCGCCACGGCCCCACCGGAGCTGACCCCGCAGCAGATCCCCTCTTCACGGGCCAGACGGCGCATCATGGCGAGCGACTCATCCAGCGTCACATCCAGCACCCGATCGACCCTTGCGGGTTCGAAAATGGTGGGCAGATAGGCAGCGGGCCAGCGCCGGATGCCGGGGATCTGGCTCCCCTCAGCGGGCTGCAGGCCGACGATCTCGATGGCGGAGTTACGCTCCTTGAGATAGCGGGAGACCCCCATGATGGTGCCCGTGGTCCCCATGGCGGAGACGAAGTGAGTAACCGCCCCCTCGCTCTGCTGCCAGATCTCGGGGCCGGTCGACTGATAGTGGGCATCCGGGTTGGCCGGATTGTTGAACTGATCGAGCACCAGCCCCTCCCCCCGCGCCTGCATGGCCAGGGCGAGATCCCGCGCCCCTTCCATGCCATCGTCCACCAGCACCAGTTCGGCGCCATAGGCCTGCATGGCGTCGCGCCGCTCCTGGCTCATGGTACGCGGCATGATGAGCCGCATCCGGTAGCCCCGGGCGGCCGCCACCATGGCGAGCGCGATGCCGGTGTTGCCCGAGGTGGCCTCGATCAGGGTGTCGCCGGGGCGCAAGTGACTGCTCACCTCTGCCGCCTTGATGAGGTTCAGGGCCGGTCTGTCCTTGACCGAACCGGCGGGGTTGTTGCCCTCCAGCTTCACCAGCAGGGTGACCTCTGGATGGGGGTTGATGCGCTGCAACCGCAGCAGCGGGGTATTGCCGATCAAACTCTCCAGGGTGGCGAAGGCCATGACGGGATCCATCCTCTGTTAACTGTTCTATACCTTGGCTTATCAGCCCCCAGGCTCGCGCCAGGGGCTGGCGGCCAGTGTAAGCGAGCGGGATGGATAGGCAAAGCGGGCCCTTGGCCTAAAGTGCGGTTGGCAAATGACCCCCATCATGCTCTCATCACCCCTATCACAGTTCGAGGAGCCATCATGAGCGAGATCCTTCATCAGAGCGATGAGCACCAATTCGTCTGCATTGTCGACGGCCAGCTCTCCCGCCTCGCCTACCGGCCACGAGATGCCGGCACGGTCGAGGCATACAGCACCCAGGTTCCGAGTGAGCTGCGGGGACAAGGGATCGCCGACAAACTGGCTCGCGCCTTCTATGACTGGAGCCAGGAGAAGGGACTGACCATAGTGCCGACCTGCAGCTATATCGAGGTCTGGCTGCGCCGCAATGCAAAGTGACGTCACTACTCGCCAGGAGATCGCCTTGCAGGTGAAGACCGAGGCGCTGCTGCGGGCCGATCCGCTGCGGATGGCCTGCCTGCGCACCGCCCGGACCCTGGATCTGCCCGACTGGGCCCTGGGGGCCGGTTTTGTGCGCAACCTCGTCTGGGACCATTTGCACGGCAAGACAGTGCCAACGCCCCTCAACGACATCGACCTCATCTATCTGGATGCCGCTGATCCGGAAGGGCTGGCAGAGGGGGATCATGAAGCCTGGCTGCACGCCCGTCTGCCGGATCAGCGCTGGGAGGTACGCAACCAGGCCCGCATGCATCTGCGCCAGCGGGTGCCTCCTTTTCACAGCAGCCAGGAGGCGCTCAGCCACTGGGTAGAGATCCCCACCTGTATCGGGGTGCGCTTGCTGGCCGATGACACCTTCGCCTGGCTGGCACCCTATGGCTTTGGTCATAACTGGTCACTGCGAGTGAGCGCTAACCCGAGATGCCGCCAGGATCACCAGGTGTTCGTGCAGCGCATCCTGACGAAACGCTGGCAGCAGATCTGGCCCGACCTTGAGGTGATCTGGTCATAACGCCGTTGCAATGCCCCGCCATGCATGGGCAAACTACGAAAAAGCTGTTTATTACTCAATGGGTTAATTAATGCGCGACTTCTTCTCTCTCGAACGCTGGCTGCCGGGCCTTGCCGCCCTGCTGCAATATCAGCGGGCCTGGCTGGTGCCGGACCTTCGCGCTGGCCTGTCGGTGGCCGCCGTGGCACTGCCCGTGGCCATCGCCTATTCGGAGCTCGCCGGCGTCGGTGCCATCGTCGGCCTCTACTCCTGCATCCTGCCCATGCTGGTCTATGCCATGTTCGGCACCTCCCGCCAGCTCATCGTCGGGCCGGACGCCGCCACCTGCGCCGTCATCGCCGCCGTGGTGACCCCGCTGGCCGCCGGGGATGCCACCCGTCATTGGCAACTGGTGATGACCATGACCGCCATGACCGGCTTCTGGTGCCTCATCGCCAGCCGCTTCAAGCTGGGGGTGCTGGCAGATTTTCTCTCCCGTCCCATCCTGATGGGCCTGCTCAACGGGGTCGCCATCACCATCATGGTGGGCCAGCTCTCCAAGATCTTCGGCTTCACCTTCAGCGAACGCTACCTTATCGAGCGGATCCTCAACGGCACTCACTACATCACCCAGACCCATCTGCCCACCCTGGCCATGAGTCTGACCACCCTGCTAACCCTGCTGCTGGCCAAGCGCTACAAGCCGGCCTGGCCCTCCTCCATGGTCGCCATGGTGGTGACCGCGGCCCTGGTATGGGCCTTCGACCTCGGGCGATTCGACATCGCGACCCTGGGGGCCATCGGCTCCGGCCTGCCTGCCTTCCAGATGCCGGAATTCCCCCCCGGTCTGATGCGCGAACTCGTGCTGCCCGCCCTCAACCTCGCCATGGTGAGCTTCGTCTCCATGATGCTCACCGCCCGCAGCTTCGCGGCCAAAAACGGCTACGAGATTGACGCGGACAAGGAGTTTCGGGCGCTCGGCATGGCAAACCTCGCCGCTGCCGCCTCCCAGGGTTTTGCCATCAGCGGCGCCGATTCGCGCACCGCGGTCAACGACGCCAATGGCGGCAAGAGCCAGCTGGTCTCCATCATCGCCGCCATCGTCATCGCCCTGGTCACCTTCTACCTGACGGCCCCCCTGCAATACATTCCCACCGCCGCCCTCGGCGTGGTGCTGGTGATGGCCTCCCTGTCGCTGACCGATTTTCGCGGCCTCTGGGCCCTGCGCAACTCAGACCGGGCCGCCTTCTGGCTGGCCCTCATCACCTTCATCAGCGTGTTGACCATGGGGGTCATCCCGGGGATCACCCTCGCGGTCTTGCTCGGCCTGTTCCAGTTCCTGCGCAACGTGATGCGCCCAACGGATCAGCTGCTCGGCATGGATGATGAAGGGGTGGTGCGCACCCTGGGGGACAACGAACAGGCCAAGGCCATCCCCGGCATCCTGGTCTATCGCTTCAACTCGCCGCTGACCTACTTCAACGCCCCCTATTTCAAGCGGCGGGTGCTGGCCCTGCTGGTGCAGGATCCCCACAGCCCCAAATGTCTGGTGATCGACGCCGTCGCCTGTTTCACCCACCAGGACATCAGCGTGATGAGCATGGTGGGGGAACTGCACAAGGAACTGAAACGGCGCGGCATTCACATGGTGATGGCCGGTCGTCACGGCCAGATGACCCACTGGTTGCAACAGGCGGGGATCCGGGTCGGCGAGGAGGGCATACTGCTCAGCCCCGACATGTATCAGGCCCTGCGCCTGACCCGCTGCTACCGGGAGCCGGTATTCAAGGATGAGGAGGCGCAGCAGACCGTCCCGGACAGCCCGGCGCCCTCCTGGCCGCGAGATGAGACGCTGCCGGATTCGGCGCGCCACACCCTGCCCTCTGAGCAGGAGGCCGGTGCCACCCCGGCCTGATCCGTTCTCCCCTCACCCCTCCCCCACGGACAGGGGTGAGGGGATCCCCATTGCACCGCTCAGGCTCTTGGTGTTAAATGCCCGTCCAGATGGCCCTGACGAGGGCCATCATCAGTATTTGGACACCCCATGCAGACTCAATCCCATGCAGGCCCCGGCACCCTCTTCGCCCTGACCTGGCCGCTCTTTATCGATCTCGCCCTGCACTTTTTGACCGGGGCCCTCAACACCTTCATGGTGGGCCATGTCTCCTATCAGGGGGTGGCGGCGCTCGCCGTCGGCAACCAGGTGTTCGATCTCGCCATCACCCTGTTCAGCTTTGTCAGCATCGGCACCAGCGTGGTGATCACCCAGTATCTGGGCGCGGGCGACAAAGAGAAGGCGCGCATAGTCATCCACACCGCCATCGGTTTCAACCTGCTGGTGGGACTGGTGGCGGCGGTGGGGGTCATGGCCGGCGCCAGCACCATGCTGGCGCTGATGAACCTGCCTGCCCACCTGATGGGGGATGCCACCCTTTACTTGCAGATCATCGGTCTGTGTCTGCTGCCGGAGGCGGCGGCGCTCTGTCTGGCAGCCACCCTGCGCGCCCACGGCCACACCCGTCAGGCCATGTACGTGACCCTGATCGTCAACCTCATCACCTTCGTCGGCAACCTGTTGCTGCTCTATGGCTGGTTCGGCCTGCCCCAGCTCGGGGTGGCCGGGGTCGCCATCAGCACGGTGGCGGGGCGCATCGTCGGCGTGGTACTGCTGGTGTGGCTGGTGGCCCGCAAGACCGGCATCCGCCTGCGTCTGCCCGAGATCGTTCGGCCGAGCCGTGCCATGCTGGACAAGGTGCTGCACATCGGCCTGCCGGCGGCGGGGGAGAACCTCTCCTGGATGCTGCAGTTCATGGTGGTGACCGCCTTCGTCGGCCTGCTCGGCGACAAGGCTCTGGCTACCCAGTCCTACTTCTTCCAGATCTGCCTGTTCATCTTGCTGTTCGGCCTCTCCATCGGCCTGGGCAACGAGATCATCATCGGCCATCTGGCGGGGGCTCGGCGCTTCGAGCAGGCCTACAAGCAACTGCTCAAGAGCCTCAAGCTCGGTCTCATCGTCACCACCCTCATCGCCATCGCCGCAGCCCTGAACGGGCGCGCCATCATCAGTCTGTTCACCGACGATGCCGACATCATCACCCAGGTGGCCCAGCTGTTCCTCATCAGCCTCATCCTCGAACCCGGCCGCACCTTCAACCTGGTGGTAATCAACGCCTTGCGCGCCACCGGGGATGCCCGCTTCCCCCTATACATGGCGCTGGTCTCCATGTGGGGAATTGCCGTTCCTCTGGCCTATTTCCTTGGTATCATGCAGGGCTATGGGCTGGTCGGCATCTGGCTCGCGCTCGCCTGTGACGAATGGGTGCGCGGTCTGGCCATGTTCTGGCGCTGGCGCAGCCGTCGCTGGCAAAACAAAATCCTCGTTGAACCATCAGTGGAATCATAAGCAGAATCATGATGAAGAAAATCGGACTCTTGCTGGCAGCCCTGCTGCTCAGCCCGCTGGCCATGGCGCAGACCGCGCCCAAGGCCCCCAAGGCACCGGCCCCCCAGACCTGGTATGTGGCCCCCATCGCCATCGATGAGAGCAGCGAGGCCCAGAAGGCGCTGACCAAGGAATTCATGGCTCAGATGATCAAGACCATCAAGATCAACGAGTACCAGACAGGCAAGGCAGTGGGCAAGACCAAGGATCCCAAGTGGCTGATCCGCACCAAGCTGATCCCTGCCAGTACCGACCCCCTGGTGGGCAAGAAGCACGCCCAGGGCCTGACCTATGGCAAGGGTATCCCCACCCAGGAGATCGTCGGCGAACTCATCATGAATGGCACGCTGGTGGCCCATATCGGCCAGGGCTGGCGTGAACCCATCGTCCCCGGCACTCCGGTGGCGGAGAGGATCACCATCGCCAACTACCAGTACGCCATTGGCAACGAGGCCAAGGCACCGGATCTGGAAGAGCTGGCGGCGCAGATCGGTTTCGAGGCAGGCAAGGTGATCGCCCGTGACGGCAAGCCCCTGCCCGAGAAGAAAAAGAAAAAAGAATAAGCATCGCTGTCGTTATCTAAAAAGGGGCCTCAGGCCCCTTTTTGCTGCCCGCCCGGCGGCGCTTCCCCCGTCATCAGGCTGCCAAGTTGTGATCCCAGCGGCAGTTTTTGGACTCGCGGTGGATGGTGAGTCTGCTTATCAGCTTGTGATTCAAACAGTTAGCCATCGACATTTCGAGAGCGGCGATCATTGCCCCCGAATTTGAATTGGATCACGTTTCTGTGACCCGCTTAGGGGTAGTTTGAAGGTCAAGGCACAATCAAACAGCAACAAGGAGGCCGCATTACATGTTCCCAGAGTACAGAGAGCTCATCTCGAAACTGAAGAGCAGTGATGTCCATTTCCAGAAGAAGTTTGACTTGCACAACGACCTGGATGCGGAGATTAGAAAACTGGAGAAGCATCACGCCAGCGATTACAGCTCCGAGGTGAAGGATCTGAAAAAACAGAAACTTAAACTGAAAGAGGAGATATACGACATCCTCAAACAACATCCACACTAGACGCCTCGACGAATACCCGGATAAGCAACTTATCCCCCAGCCCGGCCTCTGCGCCGGGCTTTTTGTTGCTCGCTCACGAAGCGGCGCCCAGCGCATCGGAGGGAGCCTGGCGACGGAACGCGCTGGGGGTCAGGCCGGTGTGGCGCCGAAACGCGGTGTTGAAGGTCGATTTGCTGTTGAAACCGGCCTGGTAACAGATGCTGGCCACCGTCTCCTCGCTCCCTTGCAGCAATCGCTTGGCCTCCTCCACCCGGTAGCGGTTGATCCAGTCGTAGAAGTGTCCCCCCGAACAGGCGTTGATGGCGCTGGAAGCCTGATGCGTGCTGATCCCACACTCCCCCGCCAGCTTGCCAAGCGACAGGGCCGGATCCCGATAGGCACCGCTCCTCAGTTGGCGTTCCAGCTCGGCAAACAGGCACGACAGCCCCTCATCCAGCAGGGGGGCCTCGGGTTCTGGGCTCACCGATGCGGTCTCATGAGAGGGGGTCGCCACAACAGACGATGGCTGTGGCAGACGGGCATGAGCCAGGATCTGCAACAGCAGCCAGGCGATGACCGGGGCCTGCAGGTAGGCGGTGGAGAAGGACCAGCCCAGCCAGCTCACAACAATCCTCACCAGCAGCAGCGAGGCCACCAGCAGTTGCAACCCTTGCAACTGCATCACCCAGGCCCGTAGCGCCAGTTTGCGGCTGACGACCCCGAGTCGCCGCTGCTGCCACCAGTATCCCAGTCCCAGCAGGGCGATGATGAGCAGGTATTGATTGCCATAAGGCGTCGGCCCGGACCAGAGCGCCTCATCTTGCGTGCCGAGCAAGATCCTGCGGATTTTTTCCTCCGCCGGCAGCAGCCAATAAGGCAGATCCAGCAGGGCAACCAGCAGCAGCGGCAGGCCGTGACCCAACTTTTCACGCCAGCGACCGAGCACGGCCTCCCCTTGCAAGGCACGGATGTAGCCATAGAGGCAGAAGGGGATCATCACCACCAGGGGATCCGCCAGCTTGAGCAGATGGGGCCAGTACGTGAACCACTGCTGCTGATGGTAGAGATATTCAAGAGCCTGCAGACTGCTCAGCATCAGCAGGGCTAACAGGTAGCCGGAAGCCCCATCCCAGCGGGCCCGCCACCAGTTGATCACCGCCAGCAGCAGCATGGATCCCAGGCTCAGACTGAGCACCGCCGCCATTCCTTCCCATTGCATACCCGCTCCTTGAGGTACGGCTCCATCGAGACGAACCTGTTTACCCTTGATTTAATTGACGATTTATACCGATGGCTGGTTCCATCCAACGGGGCGACATCCCGGTTCCCCTGCACTTAAATACCCTCTCCCCTACGCAAAAAGCAACAAATTCATAACAACAGAGACCACAGAAGGAACTGACATGCGATCTCCTTTTTCCCTCCCCCTGCTCGGCTGCCTGGTATTGGCAGGCTGTCAGGACAACAGCAGCGAAGCGGATCCCCGCAGCCACTACAAGGTGGCCATCACCTACACGGAACAAGGGGTTCCCCACATCAAGGCGGATGACTACACCAGCCTCGGTTTTGGCGCCGGTTATGCCCACGCCGAGGAGAACCTCTGCACCCTGAGCGAGCAGATCATGAAGCTCCAGGGTGACAAGTCTCGCTGGTTCGGTGCTGGCGAGCAGCAGCGCAACCTGCTCTCCGACGTGGGTTATCGCACCTTGGCGCTGGTCGATGAGGCCAAGGGGCTTTATGACAAACTCTCCCCCGATGCCCGGGATCTCATCGAAGGCTATGTGGCGGGTTTCAACCATTCACTCGCGGCCAGAACCAGTCCGGCAGACTATCCCTCTCCCTGCCGCGGGGCTGAGTGGGTCGCCCCCATCACCCCCACCCAGCTGCTGGCCTATCACCTGGATCTCGCCCAGCTCGCCAGCGGTCGCAGTTTCATCTCCGCCATGGCGGCGGCCCAGCCTCCCAGTCCTCAGGTCGCCGCCCGTGCCCTGCCAGCCCCGACACTGGAGTCCGAGTGGCTGCTCACCTCCGAGGGGATCGGCAGCAACGGCTGGGCACTGGGGGCGGATCGCAGCCGCAATGCCAGCGGACTGCTGCTCGGCAACCCGCATTTCCCCTGGGACGGCGAGCTCAGGTTCTATGAGCTGCACCTGCAGATCCCGGGCAAGCTCAACGTGACCGGGGCGACCATGATGGGCTTCCCTGCGGTGCTCATCGGCTTCAACGAGCAACTCGGCTGGACCCACACCGTCTCCCAGTCCAAGCGCTTCACCCTCTATCAACTGACTCTGGATCCGGACAATCCCCTGCGTTATCGCTACGGCAACGAGTGGCGGGAGATGAGCCAGAAGACAGTCACCCTCGAGGTACGCCAGGCCGACGGCAGCCTGCAACCCTACCGCCAGACCGTCTATGCCAGCCACTTCGGCCCCATGGTCAACCTGGCTTCCCTCTCGCCGGCCCTCGGCTGGAGTCGCAGCACAGCCATCAGTTTCCGCGATGCCAATGCCGGCAACTACAAGATGCTGGAACAGTGGCTGGCCATGGCCAGAGCCCAGAGCACCCCGGCCTTCTTTGACGCCCTTGCTGAGCATCAGGGGATCCCCTGGGTCAATACCCTGCTGGTCGACAAGCAGGGAGAGGCCAGCTACGTGGATGCCACCCAGGTTCCCCGCCTCGGAGCCAAGGCCGAAGCCTGGTGGCGCACGGCCTCCCAGAGCTCGCAGCTCGCCCCCATCTGGCTAGACGGTGAGGGCAGCGTGCTGCTGCCTGGCAATGACCCCGACTTCGAGTGGGTCGACAGCGGCCAGACCCGGGCCCCCGGCCTGGTCCCCCTGAGTCAGGCCCCCCGGCAGACCCGCAGCGACTATGTCTACAACGCCAATAGCAGTCACTGGCTCACCAACCTCGATGCCCCCCTCGAGGGCTACTCGATCCTTTACGGCCCCGAGCAGACGGTACGCAGCCCGCGCACCCGCTATAACGCCCTGCTCATCACCCATCCGGACAGCCAGGGACTGACCGGCCCGGATCGCCGCTTCACCCTTTCGGATCTGCAACGGGTGGTCACTCACAACGGTTCCCTGTTTGCCCGCGAGCTCAAAGAGCCCCTGCTGGCCCGCTGCCAAGCTCATCCCCTGATCCAGCTGACCACGGGCCCCCTGGATCTGAGCCCGAGCTGCAATGCCCTGGCCGGCTGGGATGGGGAGTATCAACTGGACAGCCGGGGCGCCCACCTGATGCGCGAGTGGTTGACGGCATTTCGCACCGGCGGTCACAGGGACATCAAGGACGCCCTGTTTGCCCTTCCCTTCGATCCGGCCAACCCCGCCACGACGCCTCGCGGGTTGGCCCCCTGGTCCGGCAACCCGGATCAGGATCCAGCCCTGCTGGCTCTGGCCGGGGCACAGCAACGCCTGCAAGGCGCACGGATAGCGCTGGATGCCTCCCTCGGCGAGTTGCAGTTCGTGCAGAAGGCCAGCGGCCTGGCTCCTGTCGCCCTGCCCGGTGGCAACTCGTTCGAAGGCATGTTCAACATGGTGCAGACCAACATGCCCTCGCGCAGCACCTCGGATCTGGCCAACATCATCACCGGCCAGGCCGTACCGGGCACCACGCTGCGCAGCCGGAATGATGATGGGGATGGTCAGCCGGATCTGCGCTATCGCGCCAACTATGGCTCCAGCTTCGTGCTGGCCCTGCAGTTCGATGCCGACGGCCCCAAGGCCGAGCGCTTCCTGAGCTATGGTCAGTCCCACGACCCCGAAAGCCCGCACTTCATCGATCAGACCGAACAGTTTGCCCGGCAACAGTGGCAGCCCATGCGCTTCACCGACGAGGAGATCGCCGCCCATCAGGAGCGCAAGCTGACACTCCAGGTGCCTCGCCCTCTCACGCCCTGATCACCTTGTGTAAACCCTCCATCGCGGGCCCACGGGCCCGCTTGCTGGTTTGCAACTGTCGCCACGTTTTTGCCCGCCTCACTTGATGAGCAGTGGCTGCTCCCCCGCCATTGCATGTAACATCCTGCCCATGACGTTCCGCCGTCTGCGACCAGGCCTGTCCTTCTCATCTCTCTGCGCGCCTGATCATGGGGGCGGTCGTGCTCACGGGGCCCGCCCCCCGCCTCACCGGAACCCGCCACGCACAAGGATTTCAGATGCCAAGGCTCGACAGCATTCATCTCTACCCCATCAAATCGACGGCAGGCATGCCACTCTCCCGCGCCCGGGTGACCGAAGAAGGCCTGCTCGGGGATCGCCGCTACATGGTGGTCAAGCCGGACGGCAGCTTCATCACGGCCCGCACCCATCCCCAGTTGCAACTGGTGGTGGCCACGCCCATGGAGGGCGGCTTGCAGCTGCGCTACCCGGGCATGACGCCCCTCGCGCTGCACGAGAGCGACTTCAGTCGCGCACTCCAGGCTACCGGGGTCTGGGGTGACAGCTTCCAGGCCCTGCACACCCACGATCAGGCGGATGGCTGGTTGAGTCGCGTGGCCGGTGAGCCGGTACGCCTGCTCTGGCTCGGCGAGCGCTCCGAGCGTTTTCGCGCCAAGACCGGTACCCGGGTCAGCTTCGCCGACGGCTATCCCCTGCTGCTGATAAGCCAGGCCTCCCTTGAGGATCTCAACCTGAGATCCGAAGCCCTGCACCAGATGAGCCAGTTCAGGACCAACCTGGTGGCGAGCGATACCCGACCGTTCGAGGAAGATGGCTGGAAGCGGATCCGCATCGGTGAGGTGGAGTTCCTGGTGGCCAAGCCCTGCAGCCGCTGCATCATGACCACGGTGGAGCCCGGCAGCGACAGATTCAACGCCCTCAAGGAGCCGCTCGCCACCCTCACCCGCTATCGCCGAGGCGAAGACGGGGAGGTCTATTTCGGCCAGAACCTGGTGGCCCTGAACGAGGGCTGGATTGAAGCGGGCAGCGAGATCGAGGTGCTGGAGCGCGCTCGTCCCCCCGTCTATCCCAACGGCGCACCGAAGAAGCGGGAGCTGGTCTGCGTGGCGCGCGAGCCCCTGGCCCGGGATCTGGAGACCTTCTGGTTCGAGGCCGCCGATGGGGAACCGCTGCCAGACTATTTACCTGGCCAGCACCTGCCCATCAGCCTGGATATCGGTCAGGGGCAGGCGCGAGAGCGGCAGCAACGGCGCTACACCCTGAGCTCCACGCCGGATCTGCCGGAGCGTTACAGCATCAGCGTCAAACGCATCGGAGATGGTCGCCTCTCCCCCTGGTTGCACGGCCAGTTCAAGGTCGGCGACCGGCTGCTGGCTTCCCCCCCCGCCGGGGACTTCCATCTGGGGCGCGAGCGCAGGCTGCTGCTGCTCTCGGCAGGTTCCGGCGTCACCCCCATGCTCGCCATCGCCCGCACCCTGAAACTGCGCCATGAACTCGACGAGGTGCATTTCATGCACCTGTGCCGCAGCGAGGCCGACATCCCGGCCGCCGCCGAACTCAATGCCATGCGCCAGGCCGGCATGGGCCTCACCCTGATACTGAGTCAACCGGGGAGCCATTGGCAGGGGCTGCGCGGTCGCCTCAGTGAGGAACACCTGGCCCGATTGCCGGATCTCGCGACCCGGGAGGTCTTCCTGTGCGGCCCTCATGGCTTCATGAGCGAGGCGGTCAAGCTGTTGCGCGCGCTGGACGTGCCCGCCGATCGCATCAAGCAGGAGAGCTTCGGCGGCGCCATCCTCTCGGTGGCAAGGCCCCATCAGGCAGTGCAACTGCGCATCGGCGAGCAGAGCTTCATGGGCAACAACCAGGGCACCGTGCTGGATCAGGCCCACAAGCAAGGAGTGGAGCTGCCCTGGAGCTGCCGCGCCGGCATCTGCGGCAGCTGCAAGCAGACCCTGCTTTCGGGAGAGGTGGATCATCCAGAGGCGCCGGCCATCACCGCCGCCGAGCGGGCCGAGGGCAGGATCCTCACCTGCTGCGCCGTGCCGCTGACCGATCTGGTGATTAAATAGGGCAACCTGCGGGCTGCCCTCGCCGCGATAACGATCCCGCCCGGTTCATCGCCAAGGCGGAAACAAAAATGGCTGCCCGAGGGCAGCCATTTTTCATTGGGGGCAGGATTAACCGCGCAGGGCGGCGATACGCTGCTCGATGGGCGGGTGGCTCATGAACAGCTCGCTCATGGAGCGCTTGCCGTTGATACCAAAAGCCATCATGGAACCTTCCATCTGGGGCTCGGCACCGCGGGAGAGGCGCTGCAGGGCGGCGATCATCTTGTCGCGACCGGCCAGCTTGGCGGCGCCCGCATCGGCGCGGAATTCACGCTGACGGCTGAACCACATGACGATGATGGAGGCCAGCACGCCGAAGATCATCTCCAGCACGAAGACGGTGATCATATAGGCGAAACCACCGGTGCTGCTGCTCTCTTCCTCGTTGTTGGAGCTGAAGAAGTTGCTGATGACGCCGGCCACGATGCGGGCGAAGAACATCACGAAGGTGTTCACCACCCCCTGGATCAGGGTCAGAGTCACCATGTCGCCATTGGCCACGTGGCTCACCTCGTGGGCCAGCACGGCTTCCGCCTCGTCACGGCTCATGCTGTAGAGCAGGCCGGACGACACCGCGACCAGCGAGTCGTCACGACGGGCGCCGGTGGCGAAGGCGTTCATCTCGGGCGAGTCATAGATCCCCACCTCCGGCATCTTGATGCCGGCTTCACGGGCCTGACGCGCCACTGTGCTCACCAGCCAGTGCTCGGTCTCGTTGCGGGGCTGCTCGATGACCTGGACGCCATAGCTGCGCTTGGCCATCCACTTGGACATCAGCAAGGAGATAAAGGAACCCCCAAACCCGAACACGGCACAGAACACCAACAGACCGGAAATGCTGGACTTGTTGATCCCCAGAACCGAGAACAGGATATTGAGTACCACCCCCAGCACCAGCATGACGGCCAGGTTGGTCACCAGGAATAGCATAATTCGCTTCATATTGACTCCTTGAAAGATAGATATGTGGTCAGGCCCGATCCATCGTCGCGCCGCTCCCACTTCTGTCCCAGATAATAGATAGACGCGATGAATGTTTGCTGAATGTGCCCCTCAAAGCAGAGGGGAAACGTCGAGACAACCGCGCAGATCTGCATCGAGTGGATTGTTTACAAAGGGTATTTCACCCAAAAATGGCGCCGGCATCAAGCCCCTCAGGGTATCCAGGTTCTCCGGATAGTGGCTCATGTGCTCATCCAGCCGGTTGATGACCCAGCCCGCGATGGGCAAGTCCTGATGGCGGATGGCGGCCACCGTCAGCAAAGCGTGGTTGAGGCAACCAAGCTTGGCCCCCACCACCAGGATCACCGGCAGATTCTGCTGCTTGACCCAGTCCGACAACAGGTGGGTTCTGTCCAGGGGCAGGAACCAGCCCCCCGCCCCCTCCACGATCACCAGTTCGGCCCCCGCCTGCTCGATGGCCCGCAGGCCGGCGCTCAGCCCCGTCATCTCGATGGTCTCTCCCACCTCCCTGGCGGCGATATGGGGGGCGATGGGCGGTTCATAGGCGAAGGGATTGACCTGCTCGTAGGGGAGCTTGAGGCTGGCCGCGGCCTGCAGTTGCAGGGCATCCTGATTGCGCAGGCCATCCGGGGTGCGGGCGCAACCCGCCGAGATGGGCTTGTAACCGGCGCAGCGAAGGCCGAGGGCTGAAAACTCCTGCAGCAGGGTGCGGGCGACCAGAGTCTTGCCCACGTCGGTGTCGGTGCCGGTGATGAAGAAGGATGTGGCCATGATGACTCCTCGGCGTGATGGCGGGCGACCCTCTGGCCGCCTATCGCACTCATGATATGGGGTGATAAAGAGGCCGACCCCGCAGGGTCGACTGATGGCAATGCAGGCGAACGTGTCAGCCTGAGGCTGGCGCGCTAACCCGTCTTGGATGGGCGGACAAACCGGCCGATCATCATTGGCGCACGAGCCGCCCGAGGCAAACCTGATAGCTGGCGGCCAGCAGGCCGTCTGGCTGGCGATACCGCTCATAGGCCTCCTCCAGACGCCGCAGGCGCTGGCGATTGCCAAGGCCCTGGCTGCGCCCGTCGTTGACCTGGCTCGCCCCTATCCCCTTGAGATCCCGCAGCAAGCTGCCGAGATCGCCATAGGCCAGCTGCCAGGTCAGGGATGCCAGCTGGATATCGGCAAAACCACCGTCGGCCACGGCCCTGCGCAATTGTGGCAGCCCCAGGAAGCGATTGACATGGGCAGACTCGTCAACCGTGCGCCAGGCCTCACGAAGCTGCCACAGCGACTCGGCAAGCAGGGTCGAGAAGAACAGCTGGCCGCCGGGTTTGAGCACCCGATGGAGCTCGGCGAAGGCCAGAGCCGGCTGCTCACACCACTGCAGGGCCAGGCTTGAGAAGATCCAGTCAAGGCTCTGATCGGCGAAGGGAAGTGCCTCCGCATCGCCGCACACCAATCGGGCCCCGCTCTGGCGCCTTGCCGCCTCCTGCAGCATGCCGGGGGCGAGATCCAGCCCGTAGAGCTGCTGGCAACGCCCGGCGAGCGCGGGCAGGAAGAAGCCGGTGCCACAGCCGAGATCCAGGCCAGCTTCGGGTTGATCCGCGAGCAAGCGCCGGGGCGCGGTCACGTCATGAGCCAGTCCCCTCTCGGGCAAGCATAGGGCCGTGTGCGCATCCAGCGCCTGTCCGGTCGATACCCACTCCCCCACCGACATGCGTTCCAGCAGCGCCTGCCCCACCTCCTGCTGGAAGCGGGCATGGGCGTCATAGTGGCGGGCGGCGGCGCCGAAACGCCGCGCCAGCTGCACCTTGTCCACTCGCTGGAAGGGGGCCGCGCTGCCGACCTCGTTGATGATCCGGGCTTGCGAACAGGGGGGGCTCGACGGGGCCTCGTGGAGCGGGGCTTTATCCATGGGCTTGCCCTCCCTCATTGGATGCGAGGCCGAGGCCATCCAGCAAGCGATCGATGTGCACGTCCTGATGGGCGGCGCTCAGGGTGATGCGAAGGCGCGCCGTGCCCGTCGGCACCGTCGGGGGGCGGATGGCCCCGACCCAGAGGCCGGCCTCTCGCAGCCGCTCGCTCAGGGCCAGGGCGGCGCGACTCTCCCCCACCAGCAGCGGCTGAATGGGAGTCTGGCTCGCACCCAGTGTCCAGCCGAGCTGCTCCGCCCCCTGCCGGAAGCGGGCGATCAGTTGATTCAAGTGGCCACGACGCTCATCGGCCCCGCGCACCAAGGCGATGCTCTCGCTCACCGCCAAGGCCTGGGCGGCGGGCATGTGGGTGCTGTAGACATAGTGGCGGGCGAAGTTGACCAGATAATCCACCAGCGCGCGGCTGCCCCCCACGAAGGCACCGGCCACCCCGATCGCCTTGCCAAAGGTGCCCATCTGGATGTGAACGCTATCCGGGCTAACCCCCTGGGCCGCGAGGGTGCCGCGCCCCTCTGGCCCCAGCACGCCGAGGCCGTGGGCGTCGTCGATCATCAGCCAGTTGTGGCTCTGGGCGGCGAGGCGGGCAAGCTCGGACCAGGGACCCTGATCCCCGTCCATGCTGAACACCCCCTCGGAGACGATCAGCCCCCGACCGGGTTCCAGCTGCCGCGCCAACGCCGCCATGTCGTTGTGGGCAAAGCGCCGCATCTTGCAGGGCAGCCGGCTCCCCATCTCCTGCAAGGAGGCATGGTTGAGCCTGTCTTGCCACAGCAGGTGCTCCTTGCCGATCAGGGCTCCCAGCACCGCCTGGTTGGCCGAAAAACCGCAGTTGAACAACAGTACCGCCTCCAGCCCCAACCACTCGGCGATGGTCTCCTCCAGTCGCTGATGGGCCCGGCTGTAACCGGTCACCAGGGGGGAGGCACCAGCGCCGACGCCATATTGCTCGACGCCCGCCACCAGGGCGGCCTTGATGGCCTCATCCCCCGCCAGCCCCAGGTAGTCGTTGGCAGAAAAATTCAGATACTCCCGCCCATCCACCCACAGCCTTGGCCCGGTCGGCCCCTCGGTCGGAACACGGCGACGCAGCAAATCCTGCTGCGCCCGGGTGGCCAGCGCCTCACTCAGGGGGAAAGGGCCATGATGGGCAGTCACATGCGCATATTTCATACCGATTTGGCAGTGGATTGTGCTAATGACTGCGTCCTGCGCTGGCGGGTGGCGTCGTAGAACAGCTCGCCACTCACCGGCTGGCTGGCGGCACGGGCCCGCAGTTCGGCCTCCAGCTCCTCGGTCTGCATCGCGTCCGGCTTCTGGGCCCGCTCAGCGGGGCGAATGCCGAGGCGCTTGAACAGCTGCATGTCGCTGTTCTCGTCCGGATTCGGAGTAGTCAGCAGCTTGCAGCCATAAAAAATCGAATTTGCCCCCGCCATGAAGCACATGGCCTGCATCTGCTCGTTCATCTTCTCCCGCCCGGCAGAGAGGCGCACGTGGGAGCTCGGCATCAGGATCCGCGCTACCGCTATGGTGCGGATGAATTCGAACGGATCCAGGTTCTCCTCGTTCTCGAGCGGCGTGCCCTTCACCTTGACCAGCATGTTGATGGGCACGCTCTCCGGGTGGCGCGGCAGGTTGGCGAGCGCAATCAGCAAGCCCGCCCGATCCCGCGCCTGCTCCCCCATGCCGACGATGCCGCCGGAGCAGACCTTCATGCCGGCGCCGCGCACGTGTTCCAGGGTATCGAGGCGGTCCTGATAGGTACGGGTGGTGATGATGTCACCGTAGAACTCCGGCGAGGTGTCGAGGTTATGGTTGTAGTAATCAAGCCCGGCGGCGCCAAGACGCGCGGCCTGATCCGCGGTCAGCATGCCAAGCGTCATGCAGGTCTCCATGCCGAGGCCGCGCACCCCCTCGATCATCTGCAGGATATAAGGCATGTCCCGTTCCTTGGGGTTGCGCCAGGCGGCCCCCATGCAGAAGCGCGACGAGCCGTTGGCCCTGGCCTCCCGGGCCCGCTCCAGCACTTTTTCCACCTCCATCAGCCGCTCGGCTTCAAGGCCGGTATGATAGCGGGCGCTCTGGGGGCAATATTTGCAATCCTCCGGACAGGCCCCGGTCTTGATGGAGAGCAAGGTGCTCACCTGCACCTCGTTGGGATCGAAATGGACACGATGCACCGTCTGGGCCCGGAACAGCAGATCGTTGAACGGCAGGGCAAACAGGGCCTGTACCTCGTCGTGGGTCCAGTCGTGACGCAAGGCCGGCTGGCCCGTCGGGAGTGAATGCATGAATGGCTTCCAGTGATGTTGAAGGACTTCGCCTTCTTGATGGGGCGGATCGCCTCAGTGCCAGGACGCAGTCCCGAAGACTGCCGTCGGTGGCCGCATCAGCAACCGAGTAAGTGGCTGAAATTGTTGGCTAGTGTAAAGAGCCAGCGTAGACTGTCAACACCGACCAGATCATACAAATTGACAACAGAACGGATAATGACCAACCAAGAATTTGACCTGCGCCACGTCTGGCACCCCTATACCTCCCTCACCCAGCCCCTGCCCTGCTACGAGGTGGCCAGTGCCCAGGGGGTGACCCTGACCCTCAGCGACGGCCGTCAGTTGGTGGATGGCATGAGCTCCTGGTGGGCCTGCGTGCACGGTTACCAGGTGCCCGAGCTGGACGCCGCCGCCACCGCCCAGCTCGGCAAGATGTCCCACGTCATGTTTGGTGGCCTGACCCACGAGCCCGCCATCGCGCTGTGCCGCAAACTGGTGGAGATCACCCCGGCCGGGCTGGATCGGGTGTTCCTGGCGGATTCCGGCTCGGTGGCGGTGGAGGTGGCCCTCAAGATGGCCCAGCAGTACTGGCACGCCAAGGGGACGCCGCGCGCCAAGTTCGTCTCCCTGCGCGGCGGCTATCACGGCGACACCTTCGGCGCCATGAGCGTCTGCGATCCCGACGGCGGCATGCACGAGCTCTACAAGGGCTTTTTGCCCGAGCACCACTTCGTCGAGGCGCCGAGCTGCCGCTTCCATGCGCAGTGGGATGAGGAGTGCGTGGTGGAACTCGCCACCCTGATGGCGGACAAGCACGAGGAGATCGCCGCCATCGTGCTGGAGCCCATCGTGCAGGGGGCCGGTGGCATGCGCTTCTATCACCCCCGCTACCTGCAGTGGGTGCGCGCCCTGTGCGACGAGTTCGGGGTGCTGCTCATCGCCGACGAAATCGCCACCGGCTTTGGCCGCACCGGCCAGCTGTTTGCCTGCGACTGGGCCGGGATCAGCCCGGACATCCTGTGTCTGGGCAAGGCGCTGACCGGCGGCTACCTCACCCTGTCGGCGACCCTGACCACGGAGCATGTGGCCCGCACGATTTGCGATGGGAAAGCAGGCGTCTTCATGCACGGGCCCACCTTCATGGGCAATCCGCTGGCCTGCGCCGTCGCCAACGCCTCCATCGATCTGCTGCTGGCTTCCCCCTGGGCCGAGCGGGTCAAGGCCATCGAACATCAGCTCAAAAGCGCGCTGGTCCAGCTGACCCTGCACCCGGCGGTCGCCGATGTGCGGGTGCTCGGTGCCATCGGCGTGGTGGAGATGAAGGAGCGGGTGGACGTGGCACGCATCCAGCGCAGGTTCGTCGAGCTGGGAGCCTGGATCCGCCCCTTCGGCAAGCTGGTTTACCTCATGCCCCCCTTCGTCATCACCGAGGCGGAACTGCGCGTGCTGACCCAGGCCATCGCAACGGCCATCGCCGACGGCGAGTTCTGATCCCTGGCGGCCCCGCCATGGTGCGGGGTCTTTTGGCTCTTTTTTATCAGAATGTGAGCAAACCATCAGAAGCCCGGGAGCAAGGGGGTGTAGACTGTGTGGGTTTTACCCAACAGATGTACCTTTTCCCATGCGCCTCTCCATCGCTGCCAAGATCAATTTTTTCCTGCTGTTCATCTTCTCCATGGTGCTGGTGTTCTCCGCGGCCTATCAGGCGGTGCGTGAACGCGACCTCATCCTGACCCTCATCAAGGAGCAGAGCCACGAGCAGACCGAGGCCTATTTCGATGGCCTCAACATGTTGATGCTGACCAGCAAGATGGAGGCCCGCGATACCCTGCGCAACAAGTTCCTCGCCCATGCCCATGTGGAGGATGCCCGCATCGTGCGCGGCGCGGCGGTCAACAAGCAATATGGCCCAGGACGCGACATCGAGGCCCCCAAGGACAGATTCGATGCCCTGGCACTGTCGGGCAAGGGCAGCCTGGAAGTCGTTCACGACGGCTTGCACAGTCGCCTGGTGGTGACCCGCCCGCTGCTGGCCAAGAAGGATTTTCGCGGTACCGACTGCACCAGTTGCCATCAGGTGCCTGAAAACACCGTGCTGGGAGCGGTGCGCTTCGATTACTCCCTCGACACCCTGTTCACCCGGGTCGAGAAGAACATCCTCACCTCGGCCCTCAGCCTCACCGTCATCTTCGGCCTCGGACTCCTGCTGACCCTCTGGGTGATCCGCACCTGGATAGTGCGCCCCCTCAACCAGCTGACCCGCTCCATGGAAGAGGCCACCGATCGCCATGACTTCGGTCACCGGTTGGAGGGCGATGAAGGGGACGAGATTGGCCGGGTGGCGCTCGCCTACAACCAGATGCTCGACAGCGTGGAGCGCCAGCTCGGCAAGCGCCCCATGGCGGCGCCGGAAGAGCCTGAACCGGAGCAGCCAAGCTCACCGGAGCATCAGAACAAGGCCAGCTAGCCAGAGCCGGCAAAGGGATGGCCGGATCGCTAGGCCAGATAGTGAAACAGCAGGCTGGCCAGCAGGATCAGCAGCAATATCCCCAGATGCACCTGACGGGCATCCTCCTGGCGTCGGCCGCGCAGGCGCGACAGCAGCAAGACCCCCAGGGTCAGCAGACAGCAGCCCCAGAGCCCGTAGAGCAACCAGGTCGCAAGGACGGGATCCCACTCCTTGCGCACCTTGACGCCCCCATAGACCAGATAGCCAAAGAGGGTGGGCGGCCTGGCGTGATGATAGAGGGAGAGCAGCGCGATGAAGCCACCCCAGCAGAGGATGACCAGCCCCTGCAACAGCCTTATCAGCCCATCCGGCCCCGATCTTCGCTCCTTCACGCCCTCTCTCCTTTCATCGCACAATCCCCCATGCTTGCTGCCGAAAAGCCCGCAGGAAGCAGACATTTTTGCTTGTTTATCACACCTGCGCGGGTAAGATGAACGGCTTAGTCTGCCATGGTGGGCCACCTGTGCCCGGGCCAGACCCCGAGTGTTGCAAATAGCGCTGCAAGAACAAGCTGGAGACAAATTTTCGATGACGCACGCATCCGTAGTAGATGTGCTGACCGGTAAGTATGCGGTCGGCACCACCCAGACAGTCAAAGGGTGGATCCGGACCCGCCGCGATTCCAAGGCGGGGATCTCATTTTTGGCCATATCCGATGGCTCCTGTTTCCATCCGGTACAGGCCGTCGTCCCCAATACCCTGGCCAATTACGAGAATGAAGTGCTGCGTCTGACCACCGCCTGCTCCGTGGAAGTGACCGGCCAGGTGGTCGAGTCCCAGGGCAGCGGCCAATCCTTCGAGCTGCAAGCCTCCGAGGTCAAGGTGGTGGGCTGGGTCGAAGATCCGGACACCTATCCCATGTCCGCCAAGCGCCACAGCATCGAGTACCTGCGCGAGCAGGGTCACCTGCGCGCCCGTACCAACGTGGTCGGCGCCGTGACCCGCGTGCGCAACTGCCTGGCCCAGGCCATCCATCGCTTCTTCCATGAAGAAGGCTACCTGTGGATCGCCGCGCCGCTCATCACCGCCTCCGACACCGAAGGCGCCGGCGAGATGTTCCGCGTCTCCACCCTGGATCTGGAAAACCTGCCGCGCACCCCGCAAGGCAAGGTGGACTACGACAAGGACTTCTTCGGCAAGGAGACCTTCCTGACCGTGTCCGGCCAGCTGAACGTCGAAACCTATGCCTGCGCCCTGTCCAAGGTTTACACCTTCGGGCCGACCTTCCGCGCCGAAAACTCCAACACCAGCCGCCACCTGGCGGAGTTCTGGATGGTGGAGCCGGAGATCGCCTTCGCGGATCTGGAAGACAACGCCGCCCTGGCCGAAGCCATGCTGAAGTACGTCTTCAACGCCGTATTGGCCGAGCGCCGCGACGATCTGGAGTTCTTCGCCCAGCACATCGACAAGGACGCCATCGGCCGTCTGGAGCGCTTCGTCGCCTCCGACTTCGCCCAGATTGACTACACCGACGCCATCGAAGTGCTGAAAAACTGCGGCAAGAGCTTCGAGTTCCCGGTCTCCTGGGGCATCGATCTCTCCTCCGAGCACGAGCGCTACCTGGCCGAGGAGCACTTCAAGTCCCCGGTGGTGGTCAAGAACTACCCCAAAGACATCAAGGCCTTCTACATGCGCCTCAACGACGACGGCAAGACCGTCGCCGCCATGGACGTGTTGGCCCCGGGCATCGGCGAGATCATCGGAGGCTCCCAGCGTGAAGAGCGTCTCGACGTGCTGGACGCCCGCCTGGCCGAGATGGGCCTGAACAAGGAAGACTACTGGTGGTATCGCGACCTGCGCCGCTACGGCACAGTGCCGCACTCCGGCTTTGGCCTGGGCTTCGAGCGCCTGGTGGTCTATGTGACCGGCATGGGCAACGTGCGCGACGTCATCCCCTTCCCGCGCACCCCTCGCACCGCCGAGTTCTAAGCGCAAACTGCACGCGAAGATCATAAAAGCCGACCTCAGGGTCGGCTTTTTTCTGCCTCATTTTTTCTGCCTCATAAAAAGGGCCGCTACATCAGACTGACGACCACCTTGCCCTTGGCCCGACCGGTCGCCAGATAGGCCAGCGCCTCAGGGGCCTGCTCGAAGGGAAAGACCCTGTCGATAACAGGCTGGATCCTGCCCGTTTCGAGCAGCTCGGCGATCGCCGCCAGCTGGGCGCCGTCCGGGTGCACAAACCTCATCCGGTAGGTCACCCCCCTCTGCTTCGCCAACCGGTTTATCTTCCAGCTCATCAGCCCAAACAAGCCCCTCATCAACCCATTCATGCCCCTTGCTCTGGCAAACTCGGCATCGAGCGGGCCAACCAGTGACGGCACCCAACCCCCGGGTTTCAAAATGGAGAGCGAGCGCTCGATGACATCCCCCCTCAGGGTTCCCAACACAGCGTCATAATCCTGCAGCACGGCGTCAAACGCCTGCTGCCTGTAGTCGATGACCTCGTCGGCACCGAGACCCCTTACCCACGCCACATTCGCCGTGCTGGTAGTCGTCCCCATTTTGGCACCCAGGTGCCTGGCCAGCTGGATGGCAAAGGATCCAATCCCTCCCGATCCTGCCGGGATGAATACCTTCTGGCCCGCCTTGATCTGCTCGTGCTCCATGAAGGCCTGCCATGCCGTCAGACCCACCATGGGGATGGAAGCCGCCTGCACAAAGTCGAGGTTGCCCGGCTTCAGGGCCGCGGCATGTTCAGGCACCAGGGCATACTCGGCCAGCGCCCCCATGCCCAGATCGAAGAGGCTGGCATAGACCTCGTCACCCGGCTTGAACCGGGTCACCCGATCACCGGTCTCCACCACGACGCCGGCAAGATCGCTGCCAAACACAGCGGGTAGTTCAAACTTGAGGAGGGGTTTGAAGGTCCCTTTCGGGATCATGTTGTCGATGGGGTTCAGGCCCACGGCATGTACCTGCACCAGGATCTCGCCCGGGCCGACAGGTGGACGTGGCAGAGTCGCAAAGTCAGGGTGGGCCGCTGGGCCATAACCCTTGAATACAAATGCTTTCATCATCTTGTTACCGAAAAGGGGAAGGGCATGTCAGATGTTGGGCGGACCGTGCCATGAGGACCACAAGACAGGGTGGGGAGGCGTCAGCGCAGACTGGCTCCTCCTCACTACTTGCCATGGTCAACTTGATTGATAACGGGCGGCGGCATGCGCCTGGCGAATACCGGAGAAGAGCCCCTTGCGAACCCCCTCGAACGCCTCCCATCGACTCTCGTCCTGTAGCGGCGGTATGGTAACCACCTCCCGGCGATCGAAGCCGACCAAGGCCGCATCGACCAGCTCACCCACCTCCATCACCTCCGGCAGGGTGTCGGGATCGATGCCGGAGCGCGTCCAGATCTCGGTCCGTGTCGCCGCCGGCAATACGGCCTGCACATAGACGCCGCGGGGGGAAAGCTCCTGACTCATGCCCTGGGAGAGATAGAGCACGAAGGCCTTGGTCGCCCCATAGAGCGTCATGCCAAACTCCGGCGCCAACCCGACCACGGAGCCGATGTTCACTATGCTCCCCGTGCCTGCTTGCGCCAGTCTGGGGGCGATGGCGGCGGCCAGTCGTGCCAGGGCCGTCGTGTTGAGGGTCACCAGTTGCTCGACGCGCTCGGCGCTCTGATCGAGGAAGTGGCCGGACTGGCCAGCCCCGGCATTGTTGATCAGGATACCGATGCGGGGGTCGTCGCGCAGGCGAGCCTCGACAATGGCCAACTGCGATGATTGGGTCAGATCGGCGGGCAGCAGATCGACGACAACCCCGTACTCCTGACGCAAACGGGCGGCCAGGGTTTCCAGTCTGGCCTGGTCCCGGGCGACCAGCACCAGATCGTGACCGCGCTGCGCGAAGCGATCGGCATAGGTGGCGCCGATGCCGCTGGAGGCGCCCGTAACCAGTACAGTGGGACGAATAGTCATGGTATTTCTCTCTTGATAATGGGAATGGCCGCCAGAGTCTGGCGAGACAAACGAGTGGCGAGGCGCCCTGTTGCGGCCGCCCCGCCAACCCGTCATCAGACGCTGACCCCGGTCAGGGCCGGATAATCGATATACCCCTCGGCGCCACCGCCATAGAGGGTCTCTGGTCTTATCTCGGCAAGGGGGGATCCTGCCTGCAAACGGGCCACCAGATCCGGATTGCTGATAAAGGGGCGGCCAAAGGCAAACAAGTCCGCCTTGCCATGCGCGAGGTGAGTGTTGGCCAGCGTCAGGTCATAGCCGTTATTGGCCAGATAGGTCTGCTTGAAGCGCTGGCGCAGGGCCGCAAAATCGAATGGCGCTATGTCGCGGGGACCACCGGTTGCCCCCTCGATCACGTGCAGATAGACAATGCCAAGCTCGCTGAGTCGCGCCACCAGATAGTCATATTGCGGCTGGGGCTCGCTGCAGGAGATACCGTTGGCGGGCGACACGGGGGAGATGCGCACCCCGGTGCGATCCGCCCCTATCTCGTTGGCTACCGCAGCGGTGACCTCGAGCAGCAGACGCGCTCGCTTCTCGATGGAGCCGCCATAGGCGTCGGTGCGTTGATTGGCACCGTCCTTGAGAAACTGCTCCAGCAGGTAACCGTTGGCGCCATGCACCTCGACCCCGTCAAAACCGGCAGCCATGGCGTTGGCGGCAGCCTGGCGGAAGTCCTCCACGATGGCGGGGATCTCCTCAAGTGTCAGCGCCCTTGGAGTGGAGACATCGACGAAGGCGTTGTTGACGAAGGTCTTGGTCTCGGCACGCAAGGCCGAAGGGGCCACAGGGGCTGCTCCCAGTGGCTGCAAGTCGACGTGGGAGACACGGCCGACGTGCCAGAGCTGCACGAAGATCTTTCCCCCCTTGGCATGCACCGCCTCGGTCACCTTGCGCCAACCGGCGATCTGCGCCTGGGTGTAGAGCCCGGGCGTATCCTGGTAGCCCTGAGCCTGGGCCGAGACCTGGGTCGCCTCGGCAATCAGCAAGCCCGCCGAGGCCCGCTGGCTGTAGTAGGTAGCGGCAAATTCGCTCGGCACCAAACCGGCACCGGCGCGGTTGCGGGTCAGCGGCGCCATCACGATGCGGTTGGCGAGGGTGATGGGGCCAAGGGGATAAGTCTCAAAGAGTGTCTTGTCTGTCATGTCTCGCCTCTGTCTTATGGACGCAAACTCGGGTGTGGAAGGGGGTCGGCACCCGGACAAGTCCCGCAGATACCGATCAGGCCGTATCCATGATGGTGCAGTGAGCCCTATCTCGCCCCTTTCTTCCTTGGGCAGGCCTAACGCATTTAAGATGACGATCATCATCTTTGCAGTCAAGCATTTTGATGATGAACGACATCAATGTATATTGGATGCCTTACCAGTTGCATGATTCAGAGAGATGAGCAGCCATGAGAGTCACCAAGGCACAGGCACAGGCGAACCGGGCACACATTGTTCAGACTGCCGCCAGGTTGTTTCGGGAGCGTGGTTACGATGGCGTGGGGGTTGCGGATCTGATGGCCGCCGCCGGTTTTACCCATGGGGGGTTTTACAAGCATTTCCCCGCCAAGGCGGATCTGATGGCAGAGGCGGCCAGCTGCGCCTTCGAGCAGAGCGCCGAGAAAGCCCGTACCCTGGACTCCCCCTCCTTTGTCAGCCACTACCTCTCACGGGCGCACCGCGACACCCCGGGGGAAGGCTGCATCATGGCCGCCCTGTGCGCCGATGCGGCGCGCCAGCCGGCGCAAGTCAAGGCGGCCTTCGAGTCGGGCATTGAGTCCTGGCTGACCAGCATAGCGGGGTTGGGCGATGCGAGTGACGAGCATGACGCCGAGGCGAGCCGGGCCAGGGGGATAACCCTGATGACACAGATGATCGGCGCCATCGTGCTGTCACGAGCCTGCCCGGATGCGTCGCCATTGGCCGACGAGATCCTGGATACCTGCGCCGCCGCCCTGTTGTCGCAGATAGCCCAAGACGACCCCTCTGCCAATCCCAACGCCTAGGCCACAGAACCCACATCCGCGGGGCCAGGGATGGTCCTTGCCATCGATGCCAGCGAATCCCCCACCACACTGAACCCAGTAACCCCGCCCAGCCACACCTCCTCCGGTTGACGCCCCGCTCGCGGCCACAAGGCACGCCTGACGGGGGCAGGCATCGGTTTCCCACCGAGTCTTCACCCCCCTGCCAACCCCTTGTCCGTAGTTTTTATGCACTTAAATCGGAAAAACATGGGTTATTGAACCACCTCAATTTTTTACCCCTTTTGAGTAGGCAGAATAACCACTAACCCTTTAGGGCTAAATAACAACAGACAATGTCGTCCTGGGCGCTGCGCCTGCATGGATTGAATCACACGAGGTAATGGAATGATCTTCATGGAATTTATGGTGGTACTCGGCTGTTTGCTGCTGGGTACCCGTTTCGGGGGCATGGGACTAGGTCTCATCAGTGGCATAGGTCTGTTCCTGCTGACCTTCGTGTTCGGCCTCACCCCGGGTGAGCCGCCGGTACAGGTGATGCTGACCATACTCGCGGTCATCGGCTGCGCCGCCACCCTGCAGACCGCAGGCGGCCTCAACCTGATGATGCAGGTGGCCGAGCGGCTGCTGCGTCGCCACCCCCAGTACATCACCATTTTGGCCCCCCTCACCACCTGGACCCTCACCTTCCTGTGCGGTACCGGCCACGTGGTCTACACCATGTTCCCCATCATCGCCGACATAGCGCTGCAGAAGAATATCCGGCCGGAGCGCCCCATGGCAGTGGCTTCCGTTGCCTCCCAGATGGCGATCTGCGCCTCGCCGGTGTCGGTGGCCGTGGTCTCCATGGTCTCCATCCTGGCGGCCGGTCATGGCATCGGTCAGGCCTACGGTCTGCTGGACATCCTGATGATCGCCATCCCCTCCTCCCTGGCCGGGGTCATCGTCGCCGCCCTCTGGAGCCTGCGCCGCGGCAAGGATCTGGACAAGGACGAGGAGTTCCAGGCCAAGATCAAGGATCCGCAGCAGCGTGAGTTCATCTACGGTGGCGGCGAGACCCTGCTCAACACCAAGTTCCCGAAAGAGGCCTACTGGTCGACCTGGATCTTCTTCGCCGCCATCGCCGCCGTGGTGGTGCTGGGGGCCGATGCCTCCCTGCGCCCGGTGTTCGAGATCAAGGGCAAGACGGGCCCCCTCTCCATGAACCTGGTGATCCAGATGATGATGCTGATCGCCGGCGCCCTCATCCTGATGCGCTGCAAGGTCAAGCCCGGTGACATCTCCAACGGCGCCGTGTTCAAGGCGGGCATGGTCGCCATCTTCTCGGTCTTCGGGGTCGCCTGGATGAGCGAGACCTTCTTCCAGGCCCACATGCCGCTGCTCAAAGAGACCCTGGCCCACGTGGTACAGGCCCAGCCCTGGACCTATGCCCTGGTGCTGTTCCTCATCTCCAAGCTGGTGAACAGCCAGGCCGCCGCCCTCACCGCCATCGCCCCCATGGGGCTGGCGCTCGGGGTCGAGCCCAAGCTGCTGATCGCCTTCCTGCCGGCGAGCTACGGCTACTTCGTGCTGCCGACCTACCCAAGCGATCTGGCCTGCATCGGCTTCGACCGCTCCGGCACCACCCGCATCGGCAAGTTCATCATCAACCACAGCTTCATCATTCCGGGCCTCATCGGGGTCGCCACCTCCTGTACCCTGGGCTATCTGCTCACCAGCGTGCTGCTGTAATCGCGCATCCCTCGACCAGACAGGCCCCCATTGCGGGGGCCTGTCTGCTTTCCGGCGCTTTGCCAAGGGGTCGCGGCGGGTTAGCATGCCCTCCTTTCATCTTCCAAGGAGAGCCCATGTCCCGCGTCATCGTACTCTGGAGTGGCGGCAAGGATGCCATGCAGGCGCTCTGCCATGCCCGCGAGCAGGGCCATCAGGTGGTTGCCCTGATCACCTTCGGCCCACCCAATCCCCGGTTCCTCGCCCATCCCCTGCCCCTGGTGCGCCGTCAGGCCGAAGCGCTGGGCCTGCCCCACCGGCTGGTGACCATCACGGCCCCCTTCGAGCAGAGTTACGAGCAGGCGCTGGCCGACTTGCAACGAGAGTGGGCGATAGAAGGCGTGGTCACCGGCGATATCGACCGGGTCAATGGCGCCGAGAACTGGATCCGTGCCCGTTGCCAGCCGCTCGGTCTCGCGGTGCATACCCCGCTCTGGCAAAAGCCCAGAAAGGCCCTGCTGGCGGACTTGCATGAGCGCGGCATTTGCGCCCACCTCTCCTGCGTCGATACCAGGGTGCTGGCGCCAGCCTGGGTGGGGCGCGTGCTGGACGCCGCCACCCTCACCGAGTTGCAGCAGCTGGCCGCGGCGCAGGGTTTCGATGCCTGCGGCGAGCAGGGGGAATATCACACCATGGTGACGGACGGGCCTGGCTTTGCCGCCCCCCTCGCCCTCGACGGTTGGCAGATACACAGGCAGGATCATCTCGCCTATCTGGCAGAAGATGGCGCTAGCCATCTAGTCAGTTAGGTATTAGTCAGTTAGGCGTCAGCCATCTGGTCAGCCAGGCGCGAGTGACCGGGCCGGTGAGCACAGCGCCGGACCATCCGGAATACATAAAAAACGGGAGGCCTGAGCCTCCCGTTTACACTGCCTTCACGTTGTTTTTTAGCGCGCTAATTTGGCAAGTACGCGCTTAAGCAGACGAATGCGCGGCTCTATGCTGCCCAGCAGCAGAAACTCGCTCTGTGAGTGGAAGCCGCCCCCCATGGGGCCAAAGCCGTCAAGGGAGGGCACCCCGGCCGCGGCGGTGAAATTCGCATCCGAGCCGCCACCGGCCTCCAGCCAGTTGAAGGGGATCCCCTCCTCCTGACCAGCCGCCTCCACCAGCGTCATCAGCGCCTGGGTATCCGCGCTCGGGCGCATGGCCGGCTTGAAAGTCTGGCGCTCCACCTCGACCCGGCAACCCGCGAGGAAGGGGTTCTTGGCCATGAAACCGAGCCGGTCGTGCACGGCGGCGGCCTCTTCATTGCTCCAGAAGCGCAGGTCGACGATGGCCTCGGCAAAGTCCGGCACCACGTTGACCCCGGTCCCGCCCTGTATCACCCCCACGTTCATGGTGGTGCCCGTCTCCATGTTCACCTGCTCGTTGATGGCGAGCACCCAGTGAGCCAGCTCGGTGATGGCGGAGACGCCCTCCGCCAGGGCCGAGCCCGCGTGGGAGGCCTTGCCGTGGAAGCGGATGCGGTACTTGGCGTTGCCCTTGCGGGCGCTGATGAGATCCCCGCTCGGGCGGGCCGCCTCGGCCACCAGTACGCAGGCGCTCTGCTTTGCCTTCTCCACCAACCAATCCTTGGACCAGGGAGAGCCTATCTCCTCGTCGCAGTTGCAGCAGACCAGCACCTTCAACTTGGCCAGCACATCGGGATCCATGCTCTGCAAGGCATACCAGGTGGAGAGCAGGCCGCTCTTCATGTCCGACACGCCGGGGCCGAAGGCCTGATCTCCCTCGACCTTGAGGGGTCGCTTGGCGGCGGTGCCTTCCGGGAAGACGGTGTCCATGTGGCCCACCAGCATGACGTCATAGAGGGTAGCGCCGGGGGCATTGGTGATCTCAAGACAAGGGCCGCACTCGTCGGCAAACTGGTGGCGCACCACCTGCCAGCCGATGGCCTGGTACTTCTCCGTCATGATGTCGGCGACCCTGGCCACCCCGGCCGGGGTGCGGGTGCCGCAATCGAGGTTGATCAGCGGCGCAAGGTTCGCCAGATAGTCGTCCAGGGAAAAATCGTTGTGAATGTTTGTCATCATCGTCTCCATGGGATGGGAAGGCAGGCTCCCCAGCCAACAGCCGAGTGAAAAGAGCGGGCCGCCCCCCCCGCCGCCCCCGGATTTCAAAAAAAACAGAAAAATTAGTTGCCCG